>NZ_JAIRBR010000053.1:0-690 GCF_020361265.1 Nocardia sp. JCM 34519.1 | reverse complement strand
GGTCACCGCGAAATCCACGGTCTCGTGCGCGGCCAACACCGCATCGATCTCCCCCAGCTCGATCCGGAAACCACGGATCTTCACCTGGAAATCATTACGACCCAAATACTCCAACTCGTTATCGGCCGTCCAACGCACCAAATCACCCGTGCGGTACAGCCGAGAACCGTTGGGATCGAACGGATTCGCCACGAAACGCAGTGCCGTAAGCGCGGGCTGCCGGTGATAGCCGCGGGCCAGCTGCGCGCCGGTGATGTAGAGCTCGCCGACAACGCCCGTCGGCACCGGCGAAAGCCGCTCATCCAACACATATTCGGTGATCGCGCGGATCGGGCCGCCGATGGTCACCGGCACGTCCGGCGTCAGCGGCGCGCTGATATTCGTCATGATGGTGGTCTCGGTAGGACCATAACCATTGAAAAACTCACGCACACCCGGTAAAGCCCAGCGCCGCACCAACTCCGGCGGACACGCCTCACCACCCGCCACCACCACACGCAGCTCACCGAGCCCCGCCGGATCAATCGACGCCAACGCCGCAGGAGTGATGAACGCATGCGTCACACCCTCACGCCGCAGCAACCCGGCCAGCTCCTCACCGCCGTACACCGTCGGCGCGACAACCACCATGGTTGCCGAACCACCAAGCGCCAGCAGCAATTCCAGCACCGATGCGTCGAACGACGGCGA
>NZ_JAIRBR010000052.1:0-695 GCF_020361265.1 Nocardia sp. JCM 34519.1 | reverse complement strand
TTCTTGTTGATCTTGTAGCGGCCGACGCGGGCCAGGTCGTAACGCTTCTCCTTGAAGAACAGGTTCTCCAACAGCGTCTGCGCCGACTCCTTGGTCGGCGGCTCACCCGGACGCAACTTCCGGTAGATATCCAGCAGCGCCTCGTCCTGACCGGCGGTGTTGTCCTTCTCCAAGGTCGACATCATGATCTCGGAGAAACCGAACCGCTCGACGATCTCCTCGGTCGTCCAACCCAGCGCCTTCAACAACACCGTCACCGGCTGCCGACGCTTACGGTCGATACGCACACCCACGGTGTCCCGCTTGTCGACGTCGAACTCCAGCCACGCACCACGCGACGGAATCACCCGCACACTGTGCAGATCCTTCTCGGTGCCCTTGTCGACCGAGTGATCGAAATACACACCCGGCGAACGCACCAACTGCGACACCACAACACGCTCGGTGCCATTGATGATGAACGTGCCCTTATCGGTCATCATCGGGAAATCCCCCATGAACACCGTCTGGGACTTGATCTCACCAGTGTTGTTGTTGATGAACTCCGCGGTCACGAACAACGGCGCCGCGTAGGTCATGTCCTTGTCTTTGCACTCATCGATCGAGGCCTTCACCTCTTCGAAGCGCGGATCCGAGAAGGACAACGACATGGAACCGGAGAAGTCCTCGATCGGCGAAAGCTCCTCGAGCACCTC
>NZ_JAIRBR010000051.1:0-900 GCF_020361265.1 Nocardia sp. JCM 34519.1 | reverse complement strand
GATCGCCGCGGCCAGGGCCAGGACTCGCTGGGCGACGCGGACGGCGACGCCCTGGAAGGACCGGCCGCCGTGTTGTTCCAGATCGAGCTGACCTTTCAAGGTGTCGTTGACCGATTCGATGAGCTGGCGGACCTTCTTCAGCAGCGACTCACCAGCACGGGTCTTCTCGCTCTTGCGGGAGGGTCGCAGCAGTTGGATGCCGTAGTCGGCGAGCAGGTGCTCGAATCCTTTTCCGGCGAAGCCCTTGTCGGTGATCAGCAGGATGTCCTCGTGCTCGGCGAGGACGTTCGATTCGACTTCGAGCATCGCCGAAAGCACTTCGCGTTCACCGAGTTTCGCATCGGCCAGCGCCCACAGGATCGGCATCCCGGCCGGGGTGCACACCAGATACAGCCGCAGTCCCCAGAAGAACCGCGAATGCGAGGCGCAGTAGCCATAACCGGCCCATCCAGCCAGCTCGGAACGGCGCACGGTGGGACGGGACTGCCCGCACGGTACCGGGGTGGAATCGACGATCCAGCAGTCATCGAGCCAGAAATCGGTGTCGCGAGCCAGCATCCGGATCACTCGTTTGACCAAGCCCAGCGCGTTGCGCAGGCGTTTGTTGTAGCCGGACTGCTGGGGCAGATACGGAAACATCCCGGCCAGATGCTTGCGTGCGTAGCGCAGCCAATGGGTCTCGGAGGTGAACCCCAGCAGCGACTGCGCCACCGCCAGACACACCAGCTCCGGGTCGGTCAGCACCGGCGGCCGACCCGTCCAGCGCGAACCCGGCAACTCGTCATCGATTTTCACGTACAGTGCGGTCAGGAGGGCGTCCAGATCATTGCTCACACACTGGTCTTCGACGCCCTCCGCCCATGTCCGGGCATCGTCAGCACTTCGGACTTACTCGTCTAG
>NZ_JAIRBR010000050.1:0-1568 GCF_020361265.1 Nocardia sp. JCM 34519.1 | reverse complement strand
CGGTAGCTGTCAAACCGGATGAGACCGTTCAGGCTATGAATTCTGTGATGATGTTCTCCTTGGGCGGTTCGTTGATCCAGGCCGCTTTCGGCAGCTTGGGTGGTCGCGGAGGGCGCCCGAATCGCGCCGGGTTGGCGGTATAGGCGGCGGTGAGCACGTCGGCTCGCCGGGCACGGATGCGAAGTGCGGTGCCGTCGTGAACCGTTGCGGGAGTGTGTAATCCGATTCCGGAGTGCCGGTGATGGTCGTTGTAGTAGGTGAAGAATTGCTCACCGAACCGTCGTGCCTCGCCGATGGAGGCGAACCGCTGCGGGAACGCCGGACAGTATTTCAGCGTCTTGAAATTGGCTTCGCTGTACGGGTTGTCGTTCGATACTCGCGGCCGTGAATGCGAGCGGGTGATACCCAGGTCGATCAGCAGTTCGGCGACCGGTTGGCTGGTCATCGGGCCGCCGTTGTCGGCGTGGATGTAATCGGGCACGATCCCGTCGTTCGCGGCGATCGCATCGAGCTGGAATTGCTTTGCGATCCACCGGGATTCGCCGGGGACGACCTTCCAGTGGACAGCTTTGCGGGAGAAGATGTCCAGCATCACCAGCAACGTGTAGTAGACGCCTTTGAACGGCCCCGCCAATTTCGTTGCGTCCCAACTCCATACCTGATTCGGCCCGGTCGCCACCAACTCCGGCTTGGTGCGCGGCGGGTGGGTGGCCTGGCGGCGGCGTTCACGCACCTCGCCATGGGCGCGCAGCAGCCGATACATCGTCGAGATCGAGCACAGATACTCGCCCTCGTCGAGCAGGATCGCCCACACCTGCGCCGGCGACTTGTCGACGAACCGGTCGCTGCGCAGCACGTCGAGCACCGCGGCCTGCTCGGCGGCGGTCAGAGCGGCCGGATGCGTCACCGGCCGCTCTGACCCATGTTTCGGCGGTTTCGGGTTGCGGTGCCGATGCAACGTCGCCCGGGACTTGCCGGTCAACCGGCACGCCGCCCTGGTTCCTACCAGCGACTCCAGCTTCGTGACGGCCGCATCGATCACTTCTGCCGCTTGTCGTCGAAATCCTCGCTGCTGGAGAGCATTTCCAGCAGCTCGTGTGCTTTTCCCAGCACAGCCAACGCCTTGTCCTTGCGCGCCAACTCTTCCCGCGTGCGGGCGAGTTCGGCTTCCAGCTTCTCTACCCGCCTATCGGCCTCGGTTTTCGCTGGCTTGGGTCCAGTTGGCTTGGCGGCCAACGCATTCAACCCGCCCTCATCCCGGGCACGACGCCACTCGATCACATGCGAGTGATACAACCCCTCCCGCCGCAGCAACGCACCCCGCGCACCCGGCTCGGTCAACCCGTCGTACTCGGCCACGATCGCCAGCTTGTACTCCGCGGTGAACGACCGCCGCTTCGACCGGCCGCCACCACCGGCCCGCCGCCCCTTCTTGCCTGCCACCACACCATCCTCAGCGGGTAGATCAGCCGCACTCAACGTCACCTTGCTCGAATCCCGATCTCGCCCTACACAAACCTCAGCAAACTAACAGACCAACTGGTCTCATCCGAGTCTGGCAGAGAGGG
>NZ_JAIRBR010000004.1:0-530882 GCF_020361265.1 Nocardia sp. JCM 34519.1 | reverse complement strand
TCATTGCTCACACACTGGTCTTCGACGCCCTCCGCCCATGTCCGGGCATCGTCAGCACTTCGGACTTACTCGTCTAGCTGTTAGGAAGCCGCAGTTCGTATCCTGGCATGCCGTGACAATGATCCCGCAATGGCTGGTATCCATCCAACGACATCACCGATAGTCGGCGCATCGACGGCTTGATCGCCACCTCCCGCTGATGGAGACCTTCGCCGAAGCAGAGTATGCCGCCTTCGGCATGTTCGCGGTAAGCCGGGGCGAGGGCGAGGTGTTCGTATACGGGGAGTGCCCGAGCCTCTGACAGGTCAGACTCGCTGCGGCCTGCAACCCATGGGTACAAGCGAGTGGAGGCTAAGCAGCCGCACAGGCCAATCGTCTCCTTCCTCGCGGACGAGATAACCCGCACCGACGCCGAAATCCCATCCTGACCGTGTGGGTCCTCCGCGCACGGACCGGCCAAGGCGACTACCAGCCGTTCCGGGTGGCGCCCGCGGCGCTGTGGAGCGTGGAGAACAACATGTGCCCGCTGGTCCCACTGCGGTTGAGCATGTGGTGATCGAAAATGATCCGCCCGCGTAAACGACCGCTCCATCGCCTCTGATGATCCTGATGGTTCCTTCGTGACGGACCGAAAACCATTGGAAAAAAGTAGTTTCACGGTGAAGAGAGTCTTGTTCATCTTGTTGTCCGCGGTGATCGGTGCGGGGCAGGCCGCTGCCGGTGTACCGCTCGCGCCCGCAGGCGACGCCCAGAAAGAATGTTCCGGGTCGATACCGAATCGGGGCTACTTCTACTCGAACACCTACCAGTTCGCCGCACCCGGCCCGAACGGCGATTTCGGTATCAACGCGGAGAACCACCACTTCCGGTTCGACGGATTCCTCGCGGGCCTCGAGAACGCACGCCGACTGCAAGCTTGGGGCAACTGGGTCATCTACCGTGCCGCGGACTTCGACCTAGCTGTCCCGTACCAGCCCACAGGCAGCCTGGCCATACTCGAAAGTCCCGGCTACTGGGCCAACCTCGACGATCTCCACGACACCAACGTCTTCCACTGGACCGTACTCTGCGACTGACAAAGTCGACCTCGACCCGCCTTCGCTGTTCGCGCGACGCAGGTGTGACGGTCGACGAAATCACTGCGGCACCGGCCTGATCCGACATCAACCGAATACAGATCAACGTGCACATGGTGGACTAGCACCCGTGCCCTCGAACCCTAACCGCAAAATCCCGTTGACCGGCGAACTCTCGCCGGACGTGATCGAAGTGTTGGATGCCTCGGCCCATCCGCTCGCCGAGTCGGGTGCGATCGTCATCTGTGGTTTGCCGGCGTCCGGGAAGTCCACGGCCGCAACCTATTTGGCCGACCGTATCGGTGCGCCAGTGTTCGACAAGGACAGCTTCGCGCCCGGTTTGGAGGAAGCGGTGATGACCCGGTTGACCGGTGATCCGTTCGACCGCGACAGCGACGTCTATCGAACGGTGGTCAGCCCGCACCTGTACGACGGCCTCGTTCATGCCGCGTTCACCGTGGCCGCACACCATCCTGTCATCATCGATGCCCCACTCATTTCGTTCATCCGGCAAGCGGCATCGACCGGCTCGACCCTTACCGAATACCTGTGGACGCGTTCCGGTCTCACCCCGAACGCAACCGTCACCACGATGTGGTTCGACAGCGCGAACAACGACATCCGGACCCGGATGCTGGCCCGTGGCGCCGCACGGGACGTACCCAAACTCACCAACTGGGAAGCCTACGAATCCCAAGTGCTCGACGGCGGCGTCCGCGCCGCGGCCCGCGCGATCGTCGATATCGTCGTCGCCAACTGATCCGCAACCGACACATCCACCCGGAAACCAAGAGCCGCGCTGTCGGGCACGAAACATCCACGGTCGCCTCGGCTTTCGTATTCTTCTTCCTCGCCGACCACCCCGACAGTGCCCGCCCGAGCTCAGGCGGAAATCGACGAGTTCGGCTGTCACGGCTTGCGTTTCACGCATTTTCTCGGCCGCGTGGTGGCGCCGCACGAAGGACTCGGCGGCGAGCTTGCGGGGCGTCGCCGGACAGATTCAGCAGATTGGCGTCCAGAGCCGGTGAGATCTTGTTTCGTTCCGGAACTGTGCGTCAAGGGCGGCGGAGACGTCGTGCAGTCTGTGCTGAGTCCGAGCGGGTTACTCTGTCTCGGAGAATTTTCGCCGACTATTTAGCTTATGGTCCCGAGGCCGAAGCGTTTCGGGCCCGCGCGCTCAGGTTTGTGTCGGTCGCTGCCCCTATCGTTGGAATATGACCGACATTGCTCCCCTGGCTGCCTCCACACGGGCCCGGTTCGGCGATCCGGGTGTGCACGCGGTCGTGCGGACCGGACGCACCGTGCACGCGGTCAGTTTCAGTGAGTGGGTCGGGGGCGAAGTGGTCCCGGAGTTGCTGTGCCACACCGGCGTCGCCGGATGGTCCCCCGCAGCGCTGGAACCGACCCGTGCGGACGTGACGTGCGCGCGCTGCCTGCGCAGGATCGGCGGGCACTCGTCGACCGGGCAACTTCCACTGTTCGGCGACGATCGCGCGGCCGGGTAACCATCGCGCACGAATCAGCTTGCGGCACAAGGCCAGCCATAACAACTACCGGTTGTCGGGATGAGCGTGTCGATTGTTTGACCCTCGCTCGCGGCCTCGGCTCGAATAGAGCGATCCGAGCCCTAGCCGCATCTGGAGGCGTCCGTTGTCCTCATTCGTTCACCTGCACGTTCATACCGAATACTCGATGCTGGACGGTGCGGCGAAGATCAAGCCGCTGTTCGAGGAGGCCGGTCGGCTCGGGATGACCGCGGTGGGGATGACCGACCACGGAAATATGTTCGGCGCGGACGAGTTCTACCAGGTCGCAACGAAAATGGGGATCAAGCCCGTCATCGGCATCGAGGCGTATCTGGCCCCCGGCAGCCGGTGGCACAAGAAGCCGGTGTTCTGGGGTCAGGCCAATCAGCGCGGTTCCAACGGCGAGGGCGTCGGCGGCGACGTCTCCGGTGGCGGCGCCTACACGCATATGACGATGCTGGCGCGCGACGCGCGCGGACTTCGCAACCTGTTCAAACTGTCCTCGCTGGCGAGTATGGAGGGCTACTACCGCAAGCCCCGCATGGACCGGGAGCTGATCGCCGCGCACGCCGACGGCATCATCGCCACCACCGGCTGCCCCTCCGGCGAGGTACAGACCCGGCTGCGACTCGGCCAGCACGCCGAGGCCATTCGGGCCGCCTCCGACTACCGCGACATCTTCGGCAAGGACAACTTCTTCGTCGAATTGATGGATCACGGGCTGCCGATCGAGCGGTCGGTGCGCGAGGGCCTGCTCGAGATCAGCGCGAAACTCGGTCTGCCCCCGGTGGCCACCAACGACTCTCATTACGTCACCAAGGATCAGGCCGACGCGCACGCCGCACTGCTGTGCGTCCAGGCCGGAAAGACACTCAACGATCCGACCCGATTCAAATTCGACGGCGACGGCTACTACCTGCAATCCGCCGAGGAAATGCGGGCGTACTGGGACAGTCAGGTCCCGGGCGCGGCCGACAACACCCTGCTCATCGCCGAACGGGTCGAATCCTATGCCGAGGTGTGGGAACACACCGACCGGATGCCGGTCTACGAAGCGCTCGACGGCTACGACGTGGCCTCGTGGTTCCGCGCGCAGGTGCTGCGCGGCCTCGACCGGCGGCTGCCCGACGGCGTGCCCGAGGAATATCTGCGCCGCGCCGAATTCGAGATCGACATCATCGTGCAGAAGGGGTTCCCCGCCTACTTCCTCATCACCGCCGATCTGATGAATTACGCACGGCAGCAAGGCATTCGAGTCGGCCCGGGCCGTGGTTCGGCCGCCGGATCGCTGGTGTCCTACGCGCTGGGCATCACCAATCTCGATCCCATCCACCACGGCCTGCTGTTCGAGCGGTTCCTGAACCCCGAGCGGGTATCCATGCCCGATATCGATATGGACTTCGACGATCGCCGCCGCGGTGAGATGGTCCGCTACGCCACCGAGAAATACGGCGCCGACCGCGTCGCCCAGGTGATCACCTTCGGCAAGATCAAGACGAAGGCGGCGATCAAGGATGCCGCCCGGGTCCACTTCGGCCAGCCGGGTTTCGCCATCGCCGACCGGATCTCCAAGGCGCTGCCACCGCCGGTCGCGGCCAAGGACATTCCGCTGTCGGGCATCGTCGATCCGAAGCATGAACGCTATCCCGAAGCGGCCGAGGTCCGTTCGCTGATCGAGACCGACCGGGACGTAGCCACCATCTTCGAGACCGCCCGCGGCCTCGAGGGCCTGATCCGCAATGCGGGCGTGCACGCCTGCGCGGTGATTATGTCTGCGGATCCGCTGGCCGAGGTGATCCCGCTGTGGCAACGCGAGGACGGCGCGATCATCACCGGCTGGGACTATCCGTCCTGCGAGGCCATCGGATTGCTGAAGATGGACTTCCTCGGGTTGCGCAACCTCACCGTCATCGGCGATGCGATCGACAATATCGAGGCCAACCGTGGCGAAAAGGTGGAGCTCGATTCGCTCGGCACCGACGACCCGAAAACCTATGAGCTGCTTGGCCGCGGCGACAGCCTCGGCGTCTTCCAGCTCGATGGCAACGCCATGCGCGATCTGCTGCGGCGGTTGGGGCCCACCGGTTTCGAGGACATCATCGCCGTCAACGCGCTGTACCGGCCCGGGCCGATGGCGATGAACACCCACAACAATTATGCCGATCGCAAAAATGCCCGGCAGGCGATCCAGCCGATTCACGAGGAGCTGGCCGAACCGCTGCGCGATATCCTCGCCGAAACCTACGGCCTGGTTGTGTATCAGGAACAGATCATGCAAATCGCCCAGCGCGTCGCCGGCTTCTCCATGGGTCGCGCCGATGTGCTGCGCCGGGCGATGGGTAAGAAGAAACTCGAGGTCCTGGAGAAGGAGTTCGAGGGTTTCCGAGCCGGCATGCGCGAACAAGGATTCTCCGATGAGGCGGTGCAGGCGCTGTGGGATACGGTCCTGCCGTTCGCCGGATACGCATTCAACAAATCACACGCCGCGGGGTACGCGCTGGTCGGCTACTGGACCGCCTACCTCAAGGCCAACTATCAGGCCGAATATATGGCGGCCCTGCTCACCTCGGTGGCGGACAACAAGGACAAGTCGGCGATCTACCTCGCCGAATGCCGACAGCTCGGACTGAAGGTGCTCGCGCCGGATGTGAACGAATCCTCGCTGCGCTTCTCCGCCGTCGGCAACGATATCCGGTTCGGGCTCGGCGGAATTCGCAACGTCGGAGCCAACGTGGTCGAGTCGATCATCGAAACCCGTAACAAGAAGGGCAAATACACCTCGTTCGCCGATTTCGTCGAGAAGTCGGAGCTGGTCTGCTGCAATAAGCGCGTCCTCGAATCCCTCATCAAGGCAGGCGCATTCGACTCCTTCGGGCATCCGCGCAAGGCGCTCCTCGACGTCCACGAAGAGGCGGTGGACGCCGTCACCGGCCTCAAACGCCAAGAGGCGATGGGGCAGTTCGACTTGTTCGGCATCGAGAGCGAAACAGCTGAGGCATCCACCAATTCCTCACCGTTGAGCCACTTGCGCTTCGACGGGGACGAGTGGCCACGCAAAGTACTGCTCGGAATCGAACGAGAAATGCTGGGACTGTACGTCTCCGGACATCCCCTGGACGGTGCGAGCCACATTCTCCGCAAAGCGGCGCCGAAGCCGATCACCGCCGTCTTGGCCAATGCGCCACGGGAGGGAACGATCACCATTTCGGGAATCATCTCCGCGCTGGAACGCCGGGTCAACAAGAAAGGGGAAAGCTGGGCGATCGCCGTCATCGAGGACCTGGACGCATCGGTAGAGGTGCTGTTCTTCCCGAAGAGCTACAGCGTATTCGCGGCCGATCTAGCCGTCGACGCGGTCGTGGTGGTAGAGGGCCGAGTCAATTGGCGGGAGGAGAAAATGGGAATATTCGGCACACACCTCGCACCACTCGACATCAGCTCCGTTGAACGGGGTGAACAGACACCCCCGCTGATACTGGAAATCAATGCCGAAACCACCGATCGCGACAGCGTCCTCGAACTCAAATCGGCCCTGCGATCCCACCACGGCGGAACCCCGGTGCGGCTCATACTGTCCTACCGGGAACGCCGCACCACACTCGCGATCGACGAATATCCGGTGACCGTCAGCTCCACCCTGCTGGGTGAGTTGCGAGCCGTACGAGGCGTCAAAGTGCTGACCTGACAACGGCTTTCGCACGGACTAGGAGGCCCCGGCGCGTAGCCCCGCCAGCTGCGCGACATCGACCTGTGCGGGCAACACCTCACTCAACCATTCCCCCAGCGGCACAGCGATATCGAGCAGGCGCGATCCGGCTCGAAAGTGGTCGATAACCACCCGAGCCGCCGGATTGTCTCCGGCACAGTTCGGGCACAAACCCACCGTCCGCATTCCGCGCACCTCGACGCCGTCCTCCCGCAGAAACGAATGCGGCACCCGCACAGAACAAATCAACGTATCACCGCACCGATGACACGGCAGATCATCCACCACCGAAACCTCGAAATCCATCACCGCCGCCTTTCTTCAGTTGTAAGCAGGCGTCGATGACTGATTGGACTAGATCACCACCCCCTTGTCCAACAAACAGAAACCCCCAAACCCCAACCGCCAGTTGTGAACACAGCTAGAACGGACCCCCGATGAGATACCCTCCTCCAGCGCTCGAACGCTCTCCAATCTCACTCGCCCAAACCCAGATCGACAACGTTCGCCGCCAACTCCTCGACGCCGCAGCCTTCGGCAAACACCTCACCCCCGACCAACTCGAACACCTAGCCGCAAAACTCGGCGAAAGCTTACGAATTCTCACCGAGGAACCGTGACACCCGACAAACCCACCCAACCCATTTGCCCGCACAACGCAACCGAACCGGCGGCGGGCCTGCGGTAGCGGAATACACCCGAATTCCCCGAACCGGCAAACCCGTCAAGCGAATTCGCCTCTCTCTCAGTCGGCCCGCAAGACCGATCGGAACCGGTCGACCTACCCAGCTCGGGCACGACATCGCTCTCCCTGATGCCAAGTCGACCGCACGGCCGATCAGCACTACCTCACCAATCCCGGGCACACACTGCTCCCCGCACCGACGGAATAGGACAGAAAGGCTCCCCTGCGGGCAAGCAGCGGCCCGCGAGCCGCGCACGACGGCGAGGGTATCGAGGAAGTGCTGTCGGCCGCCACGAGCGAGCCGCCCCCACCACCAACTAATCCAGTACGCAGCCCGTCGGTCCCGACTCCAAGCCCGTCATCCCCCTTGGTCGCGCGAGCATCGATCCTTACTCCGCGCGGCCGTCCAGCCTGCGCCAATTGCACCGCCGGCACCCACATCCCGAGTCGATCGCCAATCACCTCAACGGGTACGCCAGCGAAGGCGACTTGTGCACCGCGCCAACCCGTTTGTGCAGCCACCGGTACCGACGTTCGACAGTCGCAAGGCAGCGGCCGAGCAGCTGAGAATTCGCCCGCTGTCGCAGTCCGGCCCTATGCGGCTCGCAACCGATAGGTGGACAACCGTGGTGCGATCGGCCCCAAGCGATAAGTCGAGCCTCGAACCAATTCAGAGCTACTGTCGACCACTCCGCAAATTCGACCCATTCGACCTTGAAAACAAAGAAACCCTGACCTGTGCAGGACATTCCTGCTGGTCAGGGCCTTGTGGAAGCTCCCCCATCTGGACTCGAACCAGAAACCTGCCGAGTAGTTGATCATAGGGTTACTACAGACAACCCGAGACAGTCAAGCAACGCTCGAAAGTGGCTGTCCACCAACGGATATGGGCACGAGTCGATTCCTGGTGCACAACCTGACACAACTCGGTACGACCGTGATGTAGCACGACTTAGTTGCGACTTTCTTGAACCTTTGGCTGTTTCGCGAATAGATTGCCTATTCGCACCTATGTTCGAATTGATCTTGCTTCTCCGGGAGACCTGCCTCTCCGGCGAGGAGCAGGGTCCGGGGCAGCGCCCCGTGTGACGCCAGCGGCGTCAATCTACATCGATGAATACGCCAGATCGGTGGGAGTGTGGTGTGTGCTTCTCCGATCGACCTGCCCACCGGGCTACCGCATGTTCAGGGGTGCGGTGAAGGATGCCGTAGGCACCGCGTAGCGGCGTTGTCCTTCACCGTGCCCCTGGTTGTGTGGTAGGGCTTGTCCCAGGTCGATCGGAGAAGCACGCGCCGCGCCGGTCTGCTGCGGCAGAGTCATCGCGCGGCCATGGGCCGCGGACACCATCATCCGGGCGAAAAGGTCTCCGATCTCGCCGACGCGCGGCCGGGCCGAGTCCCAGCACTCGCAGCCTCACACCCCCGCCCGGCGTCCGGTTCGTGGTGATCAGCGGAATGGGGCGAGACGGGCTGCAAGAAGCGACGGAAAGACTGCGCCCGCCGCGACACTCCGGCCGCCGGAACGGAGCGGGCGCAGTGAAGGCGAGCCGTAGTGTGGCGCGGCGGGCGCGCAGCGCCCGCCAGCGCCCCTTGATCCCTTATAGCCAAATTCGGCAACGACTCGGGAATAGCGACGGCGGGCGGGGTGTGAGGAGAGAACGGATGGAGACTCGGCCCGGCCGCGCGTCGGCGCAAGTTCGAGAACTTTTCGCCCGATGTTGCGAAAGATGTTGCAAGGCAGCGGGTTCTGTCGCTGCGGTGGCGTAAGGTGATGACACCTCCGGCCGAGGGGCGGTGGACGTGGTCCACACACCGCGCCCAGGGAGGAGGTGGTAGGGATGGCGAAACATCGCCGGAAAAAGAGCAAGGCTCCGGTCGATTACGGCATCGTGCTTGCAGGCTGTGCCGTAGTCGCCGGAGCGCTCTTGCTGGTCCGCTGGTTGAGGCGGGTTAGCTAACCCCATCTCAGGTGGGGCGTCGGTTGCCTCCGGCGTCCCACCGCCAGCATCACTCTCGTGACATGCCGAGGATACCCCAAGCGTTGAGGCAGTGTCGACGTGAAATATCGGCATGCCACCGCCCGGCGGGAATGAGTTGTATTCCTTAATGTAAGATGGGGCCGATGGAATCCGAAATGGTCGAACTACTTTCGTCGCTTACCGATGCACGGCGCGCGCATTCGATTGAAGTGGGCAGGAAAGTGGAAAGCATGGCCGATTCTTTACCAGTCGAAATTCGATCGATGACCATCTCTGCTGCATATTTGCATGATGTTGGCTATGGGCATCCGGTCATCGGGTTTCATCCAATTGATGGCGCTAACTTGCTTCGCGAGCGCGGCTACCCCGATTGCGTTTGTCATATCGTTGCATTCCACTCGGCTAGCGTCGTTGAGGCCGAGGTGCGCGAACTGGACCGTGCACTCTTCGATCCCTTCCAGACGCTGGACGTGCCCGGAATTGCGCAGGCCAATGACCTCGTATGGTGGGCGGATATGACGACAGGCCCGAATGGCGAAACATTCACTTTTGATGAGCGTTTGTCGGAAATTCGGAGCCGATACGAGAAAGGTAGCATCGTCCACACGGCCATAGACCGAGCTGAGCCGTTGCTACGAGCGGCTGTTCAGCGCGCTTCTGGATCGATGTAGGGCTCGCTATTGGCCAATGCCCAATCGATGCGCTTCCGCTGGCTTGGGTCCATTTTAAGTTCAGGCAATCGATCGATCGGAACCCATTCGACTTGAGTGCTTTCGCTGCTCGGGGTTGGTTCGCCGCTAACTGGCTCGGCACGGTATATGACTGTAAATTCCTGCCTCACTTCATCATTGCTCGTGTAGTGGATTACGTGTGCTGGGTTCGTAAAAATGCCGACGATGCCAGTTAAGTGGACCTGTACGCCGGTTTCCTCTTCGGTTTCCCGTACAGCTGTGCGGCTGAGCGACTCTCCAGGGTCGTGAGCACCGCCAGGCATTGACCAGTTTCCGTTATCCGATCGGCAGATGAGAAGAACGGAACCATCGCGCCGAACGAAGGCGCCGGCGCTGGGGCGGACGCTGTTGGCAGCGGGCGCGTTGGGGTCGTCGTGGTAGTCGATTCGTCGTCCCATACGCCCTAGAGTACTGCTGGTCTAGCCGTCGCCCAGACTGCCTCGAAGGAGTCGCGATAGTAGCTGAACAGGTGACCTCCAGGTACTTGCTGGAGGTGCTGAACAGGCGATTTCGCCGCATAGGCGCCGTAGCTATGAGTGTTGACCAACATCGAATCATCGAAGCGATAGATGCTGTTGTATAGCGGCGTGTGATGGGTTCTGATATCTACTCGGGGGAGATGCGCTGTCTCCCAAAGGTATTCAAGAGTCGAGTGGCACCGTTGAGGGAGCGATGGCAAGCCTTCCTCGCGTGACCGTGCCCGGACGTTTTCAGAGTCGCTGTCTCCCAATAGAATTCGTATCTCAGCACCTTCATTAGATTTCGCGCGAACAACGTTCACGAAGTCGAGCGATTCGACCAGGAAGCCGCCCGCATAGACGAGTATTTCGAGCTGCTTGGTTGCCTGGCGCATGAGGGAGCGCCAGACATCGTGTGGCACTTCTGAACGGGTCGGCCATATCTGGACGATTTCGGAGAGCGATGCGGCAGCTGATCGCGTGCCGGATAGCAGTTCAGGCCACAGGTACGTCTCTTCGCATCCGAGCACACGTGCAACCTTCAAGCGCATTCCAGGATGCGGGCATCGGTCCTGAGTGAGCCACCGCTCAACGGTTTTCATTCCTACGTCTACCGCCTCGGCGAGGCCATTTTTGCTGAAGTTGGCAGCGGCCATTGCTCCCCGGAGGCGTTCATTTGCCATAGGGACATAGTACGCCTTCATGTGTCCCTAAGTGTCCCTTTTTCGGGGTTTTCGCGTCCCTATCTGTCGAGAGATTCTGAGTGGGCTGAGAGCCACGGTTGGTGGCCAGTACACGAAATCACAACTGACACAAGGAGTTCAGGCGATGGCAATTAAGAGGGGTCAGCGGTTCCCGGTTCCGTTCGAGGTGGCTTTTCCGGAGGGTGCGGGGTTGGTCGGTGAGATCGAGAAGGTGTTCGTGTTCAACGAGCGGCGTCGGCAGTACACGACCGAGCAGGACGTTGATAAGGAGACGGGTCTTCTGATGTGGAAGGCCAGGCTCATCGATTACTCGGATGACGTGCGGGGCAGCGAAACCGGTATCGACCTGGTGTTCCTGGCTCCGGTGCAGCCGATCCCGCCGGAGGGGCGGCGGGTGCGCGAGGTGGAGCTGGAGGGCCTGATGGTCCAGCCTCGTGCGACCAAGGCCGGTGACTTCCCGAAGCTGGTCTATTCGTATTTCGCGACGGGCATCAAGGGTGACAACTCGGGCGCCAAGCAGCCTCCGGCGAACCCGGGTGCGGCTCGTCCGGCTCGTAACGAGAAGGCTGCGTGATCGTCATGTCGTCGTGGATGACCGTGTCCAGCACCAGTTTTGATGATGTGAAGGCTGAGTATCAGCCAGCTTGGGTGACCGAATACGGCACCCGTGTCCCTGCATCGGTGTGGATCGACTTGGAGGAGGAGACCCGCGGTAGCAGTAGCGCGCATCTGCACCTGTCTATCGAGAATGCTCGGACCCTGGCGTCGGTGCTGCCGCAGATTCTCATGCTGCACGACGCTGCGGAACGGCTGGCCGCCGAGAAGGCGGTGGCGTGATGAAGATCCGGGCCAACGATTCGGTTGATGTCTTCTACTCGGCCGAGATGGAGTCGGTGCTCATCAGCATCGGATCGGAGATGGCGAAGCTGACGCCCGCGGAGGCGGTGAATGTCATCGATGAGCTTCGGGCCGCGGTGGCACGTGCCGCGTGGGGAGAAGGCGCGTAATGCTCACCCGTGAGCGGGGAATGTTGGCAGCGCGGGGGTTCGCGGTCCTGGTGATCGTGGGCGTCGGCGCTGCCGCGTTCCGCCTGAGTTTCGCTACCCTGCGGGATTTGGCTGTGCTGGCGCATATTCCGGACTCGGATGCGTGGCTGTTCCCGTTGATCATCGACGGCACGATCGTGCAGGCGACCATCGGAGCGCTGGTGCTGGCCAAGTCGCCGGAACGACTGTTCTTCGCCCGCGTGCTGATCGCGGGTGCGGTGGTGTCGGTGGCGGGCAACAGCCTGCACGCGGTTGCTGCCGGTCGGCCGCTTCCGGCGTGGGCGTGTGCGGTGGTTGCGGCTATCGCCCCGATCGGGCTGTTGGTCGACACGCACGGTCTTGCGGTGCTGTTCCGTGCGGCACAACGGAATTCGGCACCAGCCACTGAAGAGGAGCCGGTGACCGAGCCTGTTGCTGCGGTGGCTGAGCTGGACCCGGTTCCCGATCCGGCGCCCGTCGAGCCTGCTGCGCAGCCGATGCCCACGCCTTCGGTTCGTCGAGTGCGTGCGGCGTGGCCGGTGCAGGCGGAGATGCTGCCGCTGGAGGGGGTGCCTGCGTGATGGATGCGACCACACCGCAACGCGGGTACTGGAAACCGGCTCGCGCGTTCGACTTTCACCGAGTCCACGTGTCCACCGACAGCGGTCTCACGCGCACCACCTGCGAAGCATTCGCCCAATTCCGCGGCGACCGTGGCCCGGACGGCGAGGTGTCACTGACCTTGCACCAAGAGCGCGGTTTCGCGGCCGTGGTCCACCTGACCATGACCACCGACGACGCGTTGGCGGTGCTGGGCGTGCTGTCCGGCGCTGTCCAGGACGCCCTCGACGCACGCGCGGAAACACAAGGGAAACAACCTGTTTCGCCGTGCCAACTCGTTTCACCGATCAAAGTTGTTACCGCTCAGGAGGTGCGGTGATGCCTGTTCCTGCTTCCCCTTTCCCATCCACCCGACCCGGCTATGCCGCGCTGCTGGCAGTTCCGGTGGCCGCTGTCGCCATGGGCGTGCTGACGCTGACCGTCGACCGTGCGCCGCACCTGGTGGCCCACCAGACCAGTACACACGCGGATGGCTGTGTGATGCTCTGCGACCACGCCCCTGTTCCGCCGTCGTACTCCGGCATGGGCTGCCTGATGAACTGCGACGACACCACCCCGAAGGCCGGACCGGCATCCACAGCTGCTGCGCCTTCACCCGATTGCGTCATGTTCTGCGATGAATCGAACCGGAAGGGCGGTCGGTGATGATCCCGACGAACACCAACAATCCTGTCTGCGGTGATCTGCGGAACGTGAAATACGTTGCGGCGTCACTGTTCCGGCCTGCCGAGGCGGATGCCAGGGTGTCGTTCCTGGTGGGCGGCACCGAAATCCGGCTCACCGTGACCGATGCCCGCGCCTTGTCCGAGGTGCTGCCGGGTTTGCTGGCCGAGCATTCGGTTGCGCTGGCCTTCGCCCCGCTGGAGGTGGCGTGATGTCGCTGCTCACTACCGTTGTCCCGCTCGCCGGTGGTCTCGCGTTCGGTGCGTGGCTGCTGCCCGCCCCGTGGCACCGCACGCCCAAGGAGCCGACCGTGGCCGACATCATCGCTGAGGCGCCACCGGAACTGCGCCCGGCGGTGGGAACCCTGATGAACCCGTATGCGCTGGCGCTGCTGCTGGACCGAGTGGGGTTGGGGTCGGTCCGGGACGGGTTCCCCGCGCTGGAGTGGTGGGAATACGGCCCGCACGGCATCACGGCCGAGTTCCTTATGGCCGCCGGCCAATCGCTGAAGGACTGGAACAACCTGGACACCTTGGCTGCTCTCGCGGATTCCTTTGCGGTGCCGACTGTTACGGCGTCGCGCCCGAATCCGGGGTTCGTCCGTCTCGAGGTGCGCGTGTACGACACGCTCGCTGTCCCGGCAACGGTGCCGGTGGCGGTCCACAACGGCGTGGACCTCGCGACGGCGGTCCCGGACCTGGAAGCGATCCCGGTCGGCATTACCGAAGACGGTGAGTACTGGCTGGTGCCGGTGCTGTGGAACCACATCCTGCTCGGCGGCGCCACCGGATCGGGAAAGTCGTCGATGGTGTGGTCGCTGTTCGCCGCGCTCGGCCCCGCGATTAAAGCCGGGTTGGTCGATCTGTGGGTGCTGGACCCGAAGGGCGGAATGGAGTTCGGCCGCGGTGAAGACAAGTTCTTCGTTCGGTTCGCCTGCACCGACACCACGGAAATGCTCGCGCTGCTCCAGGAAGCGGTCAACGAGATGCACGAACGCGCACAACGATTGCGCGCGAAGGGGATTCGCAAGCATTACCCGACTCCGGAGGAACCGCTGGTGATCGTGTTCATCGATGAGGCGGCGACCTTGTCGGCGTTCGCCAATCGTAAGGATCGCGAGAAGTTCGAGGAGCTGCACGGGCTGCTGTTGTCGCAGGGGCGTGCTCCGGGGTTCTCGGTGATCGAAACCGTGATCGATCCGTCGAAAGACACTGTGCCGCAACGCCAGTTGTTCCCCTATCGGGTTGGTCTGCGGTTGGACGAGCCGGGACAGACGACCATGATCCTCGGCCAGGGCGCCGCCAACCGGGGTGCGCGCTGCGCGGAGATCTCTGACAAGACACCGGGTGTCGCGTTCGTGGAGCGGGACGGCTCCACCCAGATCATCCGGGTGCGGTCGTTCTTGGTCACCGATGACGATATCGACGCGATCGTCGACACCTACGCCATCGAACCCAAACCCTTGGTCATCGACCCGGATACCGATGGTGACGACGACGGAATGGCGGTGGCGGCATGAACGGGGTGCAGATGTCACTGAGGCTGTCCGGCGCTCCCGCCGAAATCGAGGTGATCGCCGATGAGTTGCGCAGCCTGCTGGCCGAGAAGTTCGGTGACTGCTTTGCCTCGCACCAGCGACGCGTCTACCGCGACAACGACGGCACTCAGGTGTGGTTCTTCGCCGAACTCGCCTGTCCAGTCAGCGAATTGGCTACGAGGGAGGTGTCGGCATGAACAACGTCGTACGGCTGCGGCTGATCGGTTCGGAGGAGGCGGTCAAGGTGGTGGAGGAGTTCCTGCAAGGGGAGTTGTCCACGGTCGATGCCTGTTTCGTCATCGACGATCGGCGGTATCGGTCGCGGCGTGATCCGGCCGCGGTGCGCGCCTACGCGGAAATCCTGCTGCCTTCTTACCTTTTCGATGAGGGGGCGCGGTGATGAAAGCGGGCTTCGTGACCGAAACCCACACCCTCATCTACTGCCACGGCTGCGGCGAACCGTGGCACGCGGGCGACCCGGAGATGGAAGGCATTCCAGTGTGCTTCGGCGGACTGGACGATAGCGAGATTGTCCGCCGAATCGAATCGACCGGATGGCGCGTCGACGGCGACCTGGTGCATTGCGACGGCTGCACGGCGGTCACCGCGTGCGAAGAAACAGGTTGTCATCACTGGGCTTCGGACGAGATGTGCACGCGCTGCGGGATGTTCGCTTGGGAGGTGAACCGGTGATGACACGACGTATCAACCCCAACAGCTATGACACCGATATCGACTTGGACGACCGGATCTGGTTGCGGCAGTGGGCCGAACGCCGCGGCTTGACCGGCGTCCTGGCACCCGACGACGAACCGGAGGCGTGGGCGGCATGACGAAAGACACTGCGCGGCAAAGTAATCCAATTGCAGCAGATGCGGCCGAGTTCTTCGCCATGGTCGCTGACGCCGGTCTGCGGCCGGAGTGCGATCTGCGGTTCAAGGGCGAACCGTGCCCGTATCCGGCTCGCTGGGTCGCATCGATTCACCTGCACGGCGATTCGATGGAGCTGGCCGCGATCTGCGACCGCTGCCGCCGATATCTCGAAGATCTCGCCACGGCTATCACCATAGCCAAGCCCTGTGCCGCATGCGGAAAACCGTTGCGCGGACCTGGCGATGTCATCCGTGATGTGGGGTCGGTCTGATGAGTGAACACATTGAAATCAACGAGAACGAGACGAAAGACACTGCACGGCAGGTCAATCCGATTGTGGCCAAGGCTGCCGAACAAGTCGGCCGTGCCAAGGCTCGCCAACCTAAGCCGAAGGACGTGCCCCGTGGAGATTGCCCGGGGCAGCTGAGCCTGTTCGCTCCGGAGAAGGACCGATGATGTTGACATTGACCGATTTATTTTGCGGTGCGGGTGGTTCCAGCACCGGAGCTATCGCGGTGCCGGGTGTCGCGGTGCGGATGGCTGTCAATCACTGGCGGCTCGCCGTTGAAACCCACCACAGCAACCATCCGACCACCGATCACGCCTGCGTCGATATCTCCCAGGTCGATCCGCGGTTGTTCCCGCGCACAGACCTGCTGTGGGCATCGCCGAGCTGCACCAATCACAGTGTGGCGCGGGGACGTTCACGTGCCGCCGATTCGCAACCGGACCTGTTCGGGGAGATCCTGCCCAGCGAGGCGGCCGAGCGGTCGCGGGCCACGATGTGGGATGTGGTGCGTTTCGCCGAACACCACTGCTACCGCGGCATCATCGTGGAAAACGTGGTCGACGCCGCGAAGTGGGTGATGTGGCCGGCATGGCTGCAAGCCCTGGAACTGCTCGGCTACCGCTACCACGTCGTCTACCTCAACAGCATGCACGCCCAAGCCTGCGGTGATCCGGCCCCGCAATCGCGTGACCGCCTCTACGTCGTCGCCTGGCGTGCTGGGGATCTCGCCCCGGACTTCGACCGCTGGACTCGTCCGCGCGCCTGGTGCCCCGGATGCGACCGGGAAATCGCCGCGGTGCAAGCCTGGAAGAACCCGGTCCGCCGCTGGGGTCGCTACCGCGCCCAATACATGTGGCGCTGCCCGAAAGTGGCCTGCCGCAACAGCATCGTCGAACCGGCGTGGCTTCCCGCGGCGACCGCGATCGACTGGAGCCTACGCGGGGAACGCATCGGTGATCGCTGTAAACCGTTGGCGGACAAGACGATCGCACGAATCAAGGCTGGTTTGGAGCGTTTCGCCGCTGATCCTGCGTTGTTGGTGCCTACCGGTGGCACCCGTCGTGATAGCGCGGCACCGCTGAGCCTGCCGATGGCGACCCGCACTACCACCGAGAACGATGCCCTGCTGATCCCGGTGGAAGGCCGCGACGGTCTCACCGCTCGCCCGGCGGCCGAGCCGATGCGCACCATGACGACACGCAGCGAAACCGCCCTGCTGGTCCCGTCCTACCGCAACGGCGCCGCCCGCCCGGTCACCCAGCCACACGGTGCCCTCACCACGCTGGACCGGCACGTCTTCGTAGTACCGCTGCGCAACCACAACACCGCCAAACCGGTGAGCGAACCCCTCGACACCATCGCGGCGGCAGGCAACCACCACGGCCTGGCCACCATGTCGGAGAACGTGGCCGACTGCGAATTCCGGATGCTCGAACCCCGCGAGATCGCCCGCGCCATGGCCTTCGACACCCAATACGTGATCCTTGGCAACCGTCGCGAACAGGTCCGGCAAGCCGGGAACGCGGTCACCCCGCCCGCCGCACGCGATCTGGTTTCCGCCCTCGCCGAAGCGCTCGGGCACGATATGTCGGCGGTGGCGGCATGACCAGGACACGAAATACCCAGCACACCAACGGATCTCACACCAGCAATGACATGTTCGGCGATATGCTCGCTGACCTCATGGAGCTGCTGATGCAACTTGTGTGGTCGCTGCTGATCGCCGTGGCGGTCACAGCCTGGTGGGCGGTGCTGTTCCCCATGATCTCGATCCCGATCGGGCTGGCCGCGACCGCCTGGTTACTGGTTGGCTGGTGGGCCGGAGTCGCGGTTGCCGGGGTGTCGGCCGCGGGGATCATGCTGTGGCGCTGGAAGCGTCCGCAGATGTTCGAGCGGCTGGTCACCCAGCGGGCACGCACCCGATTCCTGACCTGGTGGCGCTACCGACGACGCTGGACCACACTCCTCGACGCCTGCCACCTCACCATCCGGGAGAGCGGCGTACTGGTGGCGTGCCCACCGCTGCGCAAGGTTGATATCGGGGATGCTACCGACCGGGTACAGGCCAAGATGCTGGCCGGTCAATGCCCCGCCGACTACGAAAACCGCACTGCCGCTTTGGCTCACGCGTTCGGCGCCCTGGACTGCCGTGCCACCATCATCGGCCCCGGCACCGTGGAACTGCTGTTCCGCCACCGCGACGCGCTCGCCGAACCGATCGCCCTGCCGCACCAGCCCAAGTCGCTGCCCGGCAACTCGACCTGGAATCAGAACGGAAAGGAGGCCGTGTGAACGGCGACGACTTCACCGTCCTCGAAGGCGGCTCTGCTGGACAGCAGGATAATGGGACCGCTTACGGGACAGGCGAATCCACTCACCGGGAGACAGCGGCGGATCGGCGTGCCCGTCCCTCGTTCTACGAGATCGCTCAGGGTGCGGCCGACAAGTTCGGGGTGTGCCGTCGGCCGATTCCGATGATGGTGGTCGACGTGGTGACCGGGAACACCGAATACGTTGCCGCGCCGTGCAAATCGACGCTCGAATCGGATTGCCCGGCCTGCGCGGCCCGTGCCCGGCTACTGCGGATCCAGCAATGCCGCGAAGGCTGGCACGTCGAAACCGAACCGGTCGACATCACCCTCGAACCGACCGAACAGCAAACCGAATTACTCACCCGGCGAGCCGACCTGGTCGCTGACTACCAGGCAGGCAAGCAGGCTGGCGATGAGGAGGTGATGGCCGCGGCCCGCGCCGAGATCGCCGAACTCGACGCCGAACTCCGCGCGACAGGAATTCGGCAAAGCCTCCCTCCGCTGGAACCGGCACCCAAACCGAAACGGAAACGCTCCACCAAACGGCGCCAGGACGTGCCGGACCTGCCGCGACGCAAGGTCGCCAAGACCACGATCGGCGGGTTGTTCGCGGGCAAGTACCGGTACTCGATGTTCGTCACCTTGACCATGCCCTCCTATGGCCGCATCAACGCCGGTGGCGCGAAAGACGTTCAGGGCAAGGTGTGTTCGGATGGTTCGCCGGTCGACCCGGACACCTACGACTACACCCAAGCGGCCCGCGACATCATCGGCTTCCCGGCCCTGTTCGATCGGTGGATCCAGAACCTGCGCCGCTGCCTGGGCTACGACGTTCAGTACTTCGCCACCGTCGAACCCCAGCGCCGCGGCGCCCCGCACATCCATATCGCCCTGCGGACCGCGATCCCGCACAAGGTGATTCGGCAAGTCACCGAAGCCACCTACCGCCACTTGTGGTGGCCTCACTTCGACCAGCCGAGATACGAGTCCGGTCACATGCCGGTGTGGGATTTCGACGAAAAGATGAACACGTTCGTAGACCCGGGCACCGGGCAACGGCTGCCGTCCTTCGATGAGGTCATGGCGGTGATGGACACCGTGGACGAGCTCGAGCCTGCCCACACCATCCGGTTCGGCGCTCAGATCGACTCCAAAGGCATCCTCGGCGGCACCGAGGAAGCTGGCCGCCATATCGGCTATCTCACCAAGTACCTGGTGAAGTCCATCGGTGAAATCGTTGAACCCCAGTCTCAGCGTGCCGCTGACCATTACACCCGGTTACATCAGGAACTCCAGGTCACGCCGTGCTCACCGAACTGCCCGGTGTGGCTGCGCTACGGCATCGTGCCCCGCAAAGCCACCCACAAGACCCAACCGGGCCGCTGCAAGGGCAAAGCCCACCGCCGCAACACCCTCGGCATCCGCGGCCGTCGTGTCCTGGTCTCGCGCCGCTGGACCGGGAAAACCCTCCCGGATCACAAGGCCGACCGCGCCGAATTCGTTCGGCAACTCCTCGCCGAGGCAGGCATCGAGAAACCCGACACCAGCCGATATCAGGTGATGCCGGTTGAACCCGGTGACCCGCAGGCACCACCTCGCGATCACCTCATCCTCGCCGCCATCGCCCAACGGTCCACATGGGCCAACCAATGGGCACAAGCCAAAGCGGCACAGGCCGAACGGCAAGCAGCACAAGAAGATTCAGCAATGCCCACTGCGGCATGAGGGGAGGACAGGGGTCATGGATACGACGAGTGCCCGGTGGGTGAAGACGAATGCGGCTGCCCGGATCGTCTGCTGTCATCCGGAGGTGCTGCGCCGGTGGCATCGCACGGGTACGGCGCCATTCGAGTTGCCCTCACCGAAGCGTCGGGGGCGCGAATTGCTGTGGGATGCTGAGGCTTTGGCAAGGGTGATGGAGGAGCTTCGGGTAGACCACGGCGGCCGGTGTGGCTAGAACTGGTCGGCCACCACGTCCGATGGGTGTGTCGGGTTCGGTGCGGTTGACGGAGCTGAGTCCTGGCCATTGGGAGGCCGATACGCTGGTTCGCGATCGAACCGGTAAGCGCCGGCGGGTGACTCGTGTTTCTCCCGAACGGTGTGACAGTCTCGGCCGCCGGATTCCGGACAAGGACGGGAAGCGCGCGGAAGCGGCTGTGCGGGCGGCTGCTGCGGTGCTGGCACCCGATACGGGCGGTGAGCTGACGACCAGCACCACCGTGGTGCAGTTGTGGCAGTCCTACCGCGAGTATCTGGTGAAGATGGGGCGGGCCGAGGGCACCCTGCGGCTGTATGACCGGTGGGCGGAGATGCTGATCGCGGAGTGCGGGTATCGGCGGATCGTCCCGGAGGAGTTCAAGACCAGTACCGCGGAGGCGTTCCTGGAGGTGGTGGCCGAGAATCACGGCCGCGGCTCGATGCTCAACGCCCGATCGATGATGTCGGGCATGTTCCGCTACGCCGTCCGAAAGGGGCCGTTGGATGTGAATCCGGTGCGGGAGGCAGAGATTCCGCAGAATGTCACGCCGAGGGGCCGTACCGGTGGCGCCGCGAGTATCGAGGTCGAGGATCTGCGGTTCATCCTGGCGTCGGTGTACTGGTCGACGGTGCCGTGCCCGCGCAAGCTCACTAAGGCCGAACAGCGTAGAGGCATACGGTCTTACACGCCGCCGACCGTGGCCGAGTATTGCGAGGATGCCGATTTGGCGGACCTGATCGCGATCATGAGTGCCATCGGGCAACGACCGAGTCAGGTGCTCGGCCTGGCATGGCCGTTCTACAACAGCAAGAAGAAGACGATTCAAACGGTCGGCAAAGTGATCCGGGTGAAGGGCAAGGGCCTGGTGCGGGTGATCAAGGACAACGACCCGAAGAATCCGCAGGGCACTATTGCGCTTCCGGATTACGCGGTCGAGATCTTGGATCGGCGCTGGGAGAAATTGCAGGAGCGGAAGCGGGAGAATCCTCCGCCGGATAAGTACGACCCGCAGCTGGCATGCCATCCTGCCGACCTGATCTTTCCGTCGTTCGAGTGGACGTTGCGCGATCCGGTGAACGTGAATCACCAATGGCAGCGGGTCCGCGAGGCGCTGGGCCTTCCGGATGACTTGAGCCCGTACGCACTTCGCAAGTTGGTCGCATTGGTCCTTGACGACCTCGGGTTGTCGGCGCGAGTGATCGCCGACATTCTGCAACATGCCGATCCGGCGATGACACAACGCAAGTACATGGCTCGCGGGAAGGTGCATCACCACGCGGCGGCGGCCATGCACCGGGCGGTCCTCGGTCCCGATAACGCCGACGACGAAGATCACGACGGAAATGGACGTGCCCGGACTTTTGTGCGACTTAGTTGCGACTTTCCGGGCTTGAACACGAATTCGGCCCCCGACCGTGCAAGCTAACTTGCTGGTCAGGGGCCTATTCTGCTCCCCCATCTGGACTCGAACCAGAAACCTGCCGATTAACAGTCGGCTGCTCTGCCAATTGAGCTATAGGGGATTGTTTCCCTGGCTGCCGTCTCCGGCGGCCGAGAAGAAACTTTAGCGTATCGGTACGCGCGTTCCCAAATCGTGTCTCTACCAGCTCACATGTGGGGGTGGGTCGGGGTGGCCGAAGGGGTGGCCGGATCGACATGTGTCGGTGGCGTCGGGCAGGATGGGAGCCGCGAATTGGCAACTGGGAGGAGCGTATCGAGATGCTGCGGTTGATCATCGGCATAGCGGCAGGCTATGTGCTCGGAAGTAAGGCCGGGCGGGCCCGCTATGAGCAGATCAGTGCCGCGACGCGCGCCGTGACGGAAAGTCCGGTGACCCGCAAGCTCGTACTCCTGGGCCGCCAGCGGCTGTCGGACAAGCTCAGCACGCGCCCCAAGCTGGAGCCGATGCAGCCGATCGATGAGCGCACCACGCTGCTGGTGCCGCAGGACCAGCTGCGCCGCTGATCCCGGGTAGTAGATACGGTTCGGCCCGATACCGGGCCGAACCGCTATGGGCTCTGCGCGAAATCGTCGGAGTTGCCCATCGCCTGCTTCAGCAGGCTCTTCCGGTACTGCTCCAGCGCGACGAGATCCCCGAACAGCGCCATATACGCCTCCGACTGTTCGGTGGAGGACACGCGCTGCAGCTTGGACTTCAGCTCGGCGATCTGGCGCCCGACCCAGGACTCCTGGGCGCGCGCCAGCACGCCGGTGACGAAGCGGGGGATGTCGTCGGCGGATTTCACCGGCAGCGGCTCTCCGGCCAATTCGGAGACGAATGCGCGCATCACCAGGTCGTCGGTGTGGTCGGCGACCGCGTTGACCCATTCGGCGCCGCCGAGTCCGGCGGAGGTGCCGCCCGCCGCGCCGATGAGTGTGCGCACCGTCACATATGCGGGGTGGGTGAACGCCTCCGGCTCGAGCGCGTCGAATGCCGCACCGGCGATGGCCGGGTATTGCAGTGCGGCACACAGCACTTGGCGTTGCGGGAGCAGGCTCGGGTCGTTGGGGCTCGGCCGCGCGGCCGGGCGTTCGGCGTGTGAGGCGGTGGCCGCCTCGTTCACCGCGGTGCCGGGGGCGCGGCCGGATCCGTTGCGCTGCACGCCGTTCCGATTGCGGCGCGCCTCCTCGCCGACCCGGCGCACCACGGTCTGGATATCGTCCCAGCCGACCCAGCCCGCGAGTTTGGTGGCGTACGCCTTGCGCAGCGCATTGTCCTTGATCTGCGCGACCACCGGCACCGCGCGCCGCAGCGCCTCGACCTGTCCCTCCGCGGTATCCAGGTTGTGGTCGGCGAGCAGGCCGCGAATCACGAACTCGTACAGCGGGGTTCGCCGCGCGACCAGATCGCGTACGGCGCCGTCACCGGAGCGCTGGCGTAGTTCGCACGGGTCCTGGCCGTCGGGTGCGATCGCGATATAGGTTTGGCCCGCCAATCTCTGGTCGCCCGCAAAGGCTTTCAGCGCCGCGGCCTGCCCGGCGGCGTCGCCGTCGAAGGTGTAGATGATCTCGCCGCGCCAGAAATTGTCGTCCATCAGCAGGCGGCGCAGGATCGCCATATGTTCCTCGCCGAAGGCCGTACCGCAGGACGCCACCGCGGTTTTCACGCCGGCCAGGTGCATCGCCATCACATCGGTGTAGCCCTCCACCACCACCGCCTGGTGCCCCTTGGCGATCTCGCGTTTGGCGTGATCCAGCCCGAACAGCACCTGAGACTTCTTGTACAGCACCGTTTCCGGTGTGTTGACGTATTTCCCCGGCATGGTGTCGTCATCGAACAGTTTGCGCGCGCCGAAGCCGATCACCTCGCCGCCGAGGTTGCGGATCGGCCACAGCAACCGCCGGTGGAACCGGTCGATCGGGCCGCGCTTGCCCTGTTTGGACAGGCCCGCCGCCTCCAACTCCTTGAAGTCGAAGCCCTTGCGCAGCAGATGTTTGGTGAGGGTGTCCCAGCCGTCGGGCGCGTAACCGCAGCCGAACTGCTGTGCGGCGTTGCCGTCGAAATTGCGGTCGGTCAAGTATTTGCGGGCCGCCTCGGCTTCGGACTCGCGCAGCCGCGCCATATAGAACTCGTGCGCCGCGGCGTTGGCGGCGACCAGGCGGGCCCTGGTACCGCGGTCGCGCTGCACCGAGGTGCCGCCGCCCTCGTAGTTGATCTGGTAGCCGATCCGGTCGGCCATCTGCTCGACCGCTTCGACGAAGCCGATGTGCTCGATCTTCTGCAGGAATTTGTAGACATCCCCGCCCTCACCGCAACCGAAGCAGTGGAAAAGGCCGTGGTTGGGCCGCACATGGAACGACGGCGATTTCTCGTCGTGGAACGGGCACAGACCCTTCATCGAGTCCGCGCCGGCCCGTTTCAGGGCGACGTACTCCCCCACCACGTCCTCGATCCGGACGCGGTCGCGTATCGCCGCGATATCGCGGTCAGGGAGTCGTCCAGCCACGCAGCGAGTCTAGCGGTTCCGCCTCCCCGTGTTTTTTGGCCAGGCTAGTCCGCCTCTCCGTGTTTTTCGGCCAGACCGAGTGCCGCGAGATTCACGTTGGCGGCTGGCGGAACGTAATGGGTCGGGTTAGCCCGTCCCCGGTGAGTTACCCATGTGCTTGCGAAATCAGTCGTCGCGTGCTGATCGCGGATCACTCCCCCAATGCCGCCGCGATGCGCTCCAACCTGCTCTCGGTGTACGAGGCGATCTGATCGACGATCACCCGGACCCGCGCCTGATCATCCGCCGCGGCATCCCACCACGGCAGCAGCACCGGATCCAAACCATGCGGCGCGTCCGCCAGCAACCGCGTCGCGACGGCGTGAATCCGCGCACGCTGGGCCGCCTGCCGGAGTTTGTGTTCCGGATCCGACATGACGTATCGCAAGGCAACGGTTTTCAGCATGGCAACCTCGGCGGCCACGATGCGCGGTATCTGCAGATCGGCGGCGTACCGGGTGAGCGGTTCCGGTCCGGCGACCCGCCTCGTGGCCGTGATGGCGGCGGTGGCGAAGCGCCCGACGAGCTCGCTGGTGAGCCGTTTCAGCGCGACCGAACCGGCGAAGCTGCCGTCGTATACCGCGACGCCCGCCACCACGGGCAGTTCCGAAAGTCGTTGTGCGGCAGCGACCAATTCGTCCACCGCGAGCGTGGGATGCTGCCGGTGACCCAGTTCGGCGAGCGCGTCCTGCTCGGAACGATCGGCCAGGGCGCGCAATTCGATCCGGCCCGCGATCACCCCGTCCTCCACGTCGTGCACCGAGTAGGCGACGTCGTCGGACCAGTCCATGATCTGGCATTCCAGGCTGCGCCTGCGGTCCGGCGCGCCCTTGCGCACCCAGTCGATGCGGTCGGCGTCGATCTCGTATGCCCCGAATTTGGTGCCGGAACCCGTTCTGCCCCATGGATATTTGAGCGCGGCGTCCAGTGCGGCGCGGGTCAGGTTGAGGCCCGCGCTGGTGCCGTCGATGTCGAGCACCTTCGGTTCGAGCCGGGTGAGGATGCGCAGATTCTGCGCGTTGCCCTCGAATCCGCCGTAGGCGTCGGCGAATTCGTCCAGCGCCCGTTCGCCGTTGTGCCCGTATGGCGGATGCCCGATGTCGTGGGCGAGCCCGGCCAGGTCGGCCAGGTCCGGATCGCAGCCGAGCCCATCGGCGATGCTGCGGCCGATCTGGGCGACCTCGATCGAGTGGGTGAGCCGGGTGCGCGGGGTGTCACCGTCGCGCGGACCCATCACCTGGGTTTTGTCGGCGAGCCTGCGCAGCGCCGCCGAATGCAGGACACGCGCACGGTCCCTGGAGAATTCGGTGCGGTGCCCGATTTCGGCCTCGATGGTGGGCGAACCGAGACCCGCCGTCTTCGGAGATTCCAGCACCATGCGTTCGGTGTCGTGCTCGGTATAGCGCCCGCTCATCGAAACTCACTGCCCCGCTGTGTATTTGAAGTCCGCCGAGAAGTGGGTGAGCCGGTACCACAGCAAAGCGCCGGTCTCCCTGGCGATTCCGTGCGCCTGCGATTCCCTGGTGTAGACCGCGGGGCCGGTGCGGGTCGGCGCGGTCCACGCCGACACGCCCTGGTCGCGCATCATGGTGCGGGTGCGCAGCGAATGCCACGGATCGCTCACCAGCACCGCTGAGGACATATCGCGCGCCTCCATCGCCACCGCGACGGCCTCGATACTGCGCAGGGTGTCCGATCCGGTTTCGACGGCGAGGATCTTGTCCCCGGGTATGCCACGGTTTTGCAGATAGTTCTTGCCCGAGGCGGCCTCGGTGTAGAGGTCGCCCTCCTGTTTGCCGCCGACGGTGATCACCTTCGGCGCGACGCCGAGCCGGAAGAGCTTGTACGCCTGGTCGAGTCGCGCCTCGAATACCGATGACGGGGTGCCCGAATACTGCGCGGCGCCGAGCACGACGATGGCGTCGGCCTTGGTGTAGTCGTCGACGCGGGCGACTTGCCAGACCCGGAACGCGGTCCCGCCGACCAGCACCACCGCCATGAGAACGGCACCGGCGAGCAGCCGCCGCGTCCAGCGCGCCAATCCGGCGCCGACGCCGCGCGAGAGGCCGGTGTGCCCGGCCGATGGGCTGCGCTGCAGTGCCGAATCCACTCCCCAAGTCTGCCAGGTCGGTCTCGGCACCGAAGCATCTCGGGTGGCAACCAACACTTACCAAATGGTGAGTATTGAACAAATTAGTAGGTACTTGCTCCAAATGGAGTGCGGCGACAAGTATCGAATTCGGCGCCGAATCCATCCAGCCGGATCTCCGGCCAACCCCACCAAGGAGTGAACAATGGCGGATTCCCCGCGCATCTCGGTACTCGGCCTCGGCGCGATGGGCGCGGCGCTCGCCGCGACCTTCCTGCGGGCGGGATACCCGACGACGGTGTGGAATCGCACCCCCGGCAAGGACAGCGAGCTGGTCGCGGCGGGCGCGCACGGTGCACCCGACCTCGCCGCGGCCATCGAGGCGAGCGAGGTGGTCGTCGCCTGTCTGTTCGACCATAACTCGGTGCACGAGACCTTGGATCCGGTGGCCGCCGACCTGAGCGGCCGAATCCTGGTGAACCTCACCAGCACCCGTCCCGAAGAGGCCCGCGAACTCGCGAATTGGGCCGCGGCCAACGGTATCGAATATCTCGACGGCGGCATCATGGCCACCCCGAACCTCATCGGGCAGCCCGTCGCCGCCATCTACTACAGCGGTTCCCAACGCGTATTCGACGAGCTGCGAACGGTTTTGGAGGTGCTCGGCACGACCGAGTACTTCGGCGAAGACCCGGGTTACGCGTCCACGGTCGATTTCGCGCTGCTGGCCGCGATGTACTCGATGTTCGCCGGGGTGTATCACGGTGCGGCCATGGTCCGCTCGGTCGGCATGTCGGCCGAGGATTTCGCGCGCCGCGCCGCGAACTTCCTGCCCGCCATGACATTCAACCTGCCGAGGGCCGGAAAACGTTTCGACAGCGGCGATTACACGCGGCCGGTGCAGGATCTGCGGTTCGCCAAAGCGGCGCTGGACGCGATCGTCGCCGCCAGCCGCGACGCCGGGGTCGACCTCGACATCATCGGCGCGGTGCGCAATCTCATCGATCGGCAAATCGCGAACGGGCACGGCGCGGACAGCTACGAGCGGATGTTCGAAAGCCTCAACCCGCCGCGCCGGCCCTGATCGCGTTGGCTACCAACCGCGTTCGCGCCATTCGCCCAAATGCGGACGCTCGGCGCCGAGCGTGGTGTCGTCGCCGTGGCCCGGGTAGACCACCGTATCGTCGCCGTAGCGGTCGAACAGCTTCGTCGTCACGTCCCGGTACAGCGAATCGAAATCGGCCGGATTCTGCGTCTTCCCGACCCCGCCGGGGAATAGCGAGTCACCGGTGAACAGGTGGGTCCGGCCGTCGGCGTCGGTATAGGCCAGCGCCACCGAACCAGGCGTATGACCCACCAGGTGGATGACGTCGAAGCGCAGCGCGCCGATCTCGATGACGTCCCCGTCGGCCAGCAGCCGTGCGGGCTGAACCGAAAGGGGCTCGGCGTCGAGTGCGTGCGCGGCGGTCGGCGCGCCGGTGGCGGCGGCCGTCTCCTTGAGCGCGAACCAGTGGTCCAGATGTTGGTGGGTGGTGACGATCAGGCGGACCTGTCCGGGCGCCTCCTGCACCACCAGCTCGGCCAGGCGATCCGGCTCGTTGGCGGCGTCGATGAGCAGCGCCGCACCCGAATCGGTGTCCTGGATGAGATAGCAGTTGTTGTCCATCCGTCCGACGGACAGTTTGACGATCCTGGCGCCGGGCAGATCGCGCTGCTGCGCATTCGAACCAGGCGATACGTGACCGGTGTACGGGCGGTCGATGGTGATCACCCCGTCGATGCTATTCGAGTCCCTCGCGTGACGACGGGCTTCGCCATCCGGCACCCGAACGGGCGCTAGATTCGTGCCATGTCCGCGCGGAATCGTCGCGCTCGCCGGTCCGTATCGGCGGCGTTGAGCGTTCTGGTCGCCGGTGCCGCCATGCTGGGCGCGCCGGTGGCGTCGGCCGAACCGCCGGTGCGGTTGGGCACCTACGTCGTCGATTCGGCACAGGCCCTCGACAGCGCACAGCTCGACCGGGTCCGCGGCGCCGTCGACAACCTGTACGCCGATCAGCAGTTGCGCCTGTGGATCGTCTACGTCCGCGATTTCGCCGGACTCGGCCCGCAGAACTGGGCCGAGCAGACCGCGCGCAAATCCGGATTCGGCAATCGCGATCTGCTGCTCGCCGTCGCGACCCAGGATCGGGACTACTGGTTCTACGGCGAATTACCCAGCAGCATAACGGATTCCGATCTCAGCGACCTGCTGGTCGGCCAGGTGGAGCCCGCGCTGCGGGACGGGCGATGGGCCGACGCCGGTGTCGTCACCGCCAACCGCATCGATACCGAACTGCGCGGGCGCACCATCAGCGCGGGCGCCCTGCTCATCGTGGGTGCGGTGATCGCGGCCGCAATCGCGGGCTTCGCGCTCTATTCGCGTCATCGCAGCCGGGACCGGGCCCGCGCCGAACTGGCGGCGGCCCGCAGGGTGAATCCGGACGACAGCGTCGCCCTCGCCGCGCTGCCGCTGGACGCGCTGCACGCCAGATCACGTGAGGCATTGGTGGAGTTGGACAACGCGATCCGCACCAGCTCCGAGGAATTGGAGCTGGCGGCAGGCGAATTCGGCGCAATCGCGGCCGCACCGTTCCGCACCGCCCTCGATCACGCGAAAGATGCCGCCGCCAAAGCATTTTCGATCCGTCAGCGACTCGACGACGAAATCCCGGAAACCCCCGACGAACAGCGCGCCCTGCTGGTGGACCTGCTGGGCACAGTCGGTCGCGCCGACCGCGAACTCGATGCCCAGGTAACCGAATTCGACACGATGCGCAACCTACTCATCGACGGCCCCGCACGCCTCGACGCGCTCACCCGCGATTTGGTCGCACTCACCGGCCGAATACCCGCCTCCGAGGCCGAATGGACGAGGCTCACCGGCACCCTCAACGAAGCCGTCCCGAGCCAGCGCCGAGCCGAGCCCCCACCCGAAGCACTCGCCAACGAGCCGAAGTCCTCTCCCGACCTCCGCCGAGCCGAACCCCAACCCAGGACACTCGCCATCGGGCGAACGTCCATCGCCAGCCAGCGCCCGGCCGAACCCCAATCCAGGGCACTCACCGACGAGCGGACGTCCGCCCCCAGCCAGTACCGGGACGAACCCCAGTCCGAGGCGTTCGCCGACGAACGGGCGTCCGTCCCCGCCCTCCGCCAGCCCGGGCCGCCGCATCAGGCACCCGCGTATCCTGCCGAGGCGCTTGCCCCTATCGCGGACAACATCAGTATGGCGCGCGAGCGGATCGCCTTCGCGGAGCAGAACATAGACGCCGGGCGTGCCGCACTTGCCCGCCCGGTGGGCGAACAGGGCGCTGCGGTCGGCGCTATTCGCGCTGCGGAAGCCGCTGTCGGGCAGGCGAATTCGCTGCTCGACGCGGTCGACGGGTTTGCGGCTGATATCGAGCAGGCCCGCGCGGGCATACCGGCCGCGCTCGACGGGCTGCGCCGCGAAATTGCCGAAGCCACCGGGCTTTCCGACTATGGTGGGGCGGAACTCGCCGCTGCGGTCGGCGCCGCGCAGGACGCGTTGGCTGCGGCGGCCGCGAAGGCGGCGATCGATCCGCTCACCGCCTTCCACGATGCGGTCGCCGCCGATGGCGAACTCGACCGCGCCGTGGCCGCCGCCACCGATCGCAAGCTCGCCGCCGAGGATTTGCGGCGCAGGCTCGAACACGCGCTCACCGATGCGGGCGCCCGGGTGAACGCCGCTGCCGATTACATCACCACTCGCCGCGGCGGCATCGATGCCGAGGCACGCACCCGGCTGTCCGAGGCGCAGCGCAACCTCGATCTGGCCCGCCGGCTCGCATCGACCGATCCGCAACAGGCCATCACCCACGCTCGAACCGCCGCCGACCTCGGCGGACGCGCCCTCGCCTCGGCACAGGCCAGCGTCCGTGCCTGGGCGGCCGCGCAGCCACCGTCCGGGACCGCCCAGGCCGGGGCGGTACTCGGCGGCATCCTCATCGATGGACTGCTGCGCGGCGCGGGCACCGCCTACCGCTCCGGACCCACCGGCGACTACGGCGCGGCCTCGTACGGCGGCTCACAAGGTTCCCGCCGGATCGGTCGCGGCGGACGATTCTGAACACCTGCTTGCCCACCCATCCGCCACCCGATCACCCCCCCGATCGAATCGCTCCTCGATCCTTGACTCTCACACCGTGTGAGCCCCTAAACCGGAGACCGTCATGTTGAGTATCGGAGACTTCGCCAGACACGGACGGGTATCGGTCCGCATGCTGCGTCACTATGACGCGATCGGGCTGCTGCGCCCGGTGCGGGTCGATGCGGTGAGCGGCTACCGCTATTACCAGGCCGCGCAGTTGGCCAGGCTCAATCGCATTGTCGCACTGAAGGATCTGGGCTTCACGCTGGAACAGGTCGGCCGGATCCTGGACGAGAAGGTGGGCGCCGCCGAGCTGCGCGCCATGCTCACGCTGCGCCGGGCCGAACTCGAGCAGCGCATCGCGGGCGATCGGGCACGGCTCGTCCAGGTCGAATCGAGGCTTCGGGTGATCGAACAGGAGGGCATCATGCCCGATCACGATGTGGTCGTGAAAACCGTTGCGGCAGTGCGGGTCGCCGAATTGAGTGCGGTTGCTGACGGTTTCGAGCCGGCCGCGATCGGCCCGGTGATCAGGCCGCTTTTCGGCGAACTCTACAAACGCCTGGAGGCGGCGCGGACCATGCCCGTCGGCCCAGGTATCGCCTACTACGAGCCGAATCCGGACGGCAGCGTCGTCGTGCACGCCGGTATGCCGGTGCATATCGCGCCGGGTGAGGCGCCGGAGCCGGGTGAGGTGCCGGACGTCACGATCACCGATCTCCCGGAGATACAGGCGGCCACCATCGTGCACCACGGCAGCATGGACAACGCGCTGGAACCCGTTCAGGCACTTGGCTTGTGGATCGAGTCCAACGGCTACCGTTCGCTCGGCGCGCCGCGGGAGGTCACCCTCGAGTTCACCGAGGATCCGAGCGGTTGGGTGACCGAATTCCAGGAGCCGATCGTCGCGATATGAGCGTTCAGACCCGCACCGTAAGAGTGTGGTAGCCAGCGGGTCCGTTCGGGAACGGCGGGCGCGCAGCTCCCTCCTGCACCTGGCCGTCGTTGCCGACCGCACGGGCCTGGACGACATGTTCGCCGGGCGGCAGCGGCAGCGTGATTCGCCAGCGCCGCCACGCCGCCGGTGCCAGCTCGGCACCGAGATCGGCTGTCAGCCAGTCCCCTTCGCCTACGCGCAGCTCCACCCGCGCGACGCCGTTCGGCGGCGCCCACGCGACACCGGCCATGGTCGTCGTGCCCGCGGCGATCCGGCCGGGTGCGGCGACATCGATGCGGGCCTGCGGCGAAATCCACAGCGGTCCATGGGGCCAGCCGCGCCGCCACCAGTAGTCGACCTGGCTGTCGTCCGTGATCTCCAGCCCGGTAAGCCATTTCGCGCCCGTGTACTGGCCGTAACTGCCGGGAACGATCACCCTGGCCGGGAATCCGTGCTCGGGCGGCAGCGGCGCGCCGTTCATACCGATCACCAGATAGCCGGGCCATTCGCCGGTGCGCAGCGGTTCCAACGGCAACGAGATCGTGTAGCCGTCGACCGCCTTGGTCACCAGCCGGGTGGCTTTGTCGTCGGGCAGCGCGTGTGCGAGCAGTTCGGTGAGCGGCACACCGAACCAGCGCGCGTTACCGACCCGGCCCTGCCCGGGACGATTGTGCACGCACACCATCACCGCATCGAATTCGACGGCGTCCAAAGCCAATTCGTTGAGCGACAGGCGCAGCGGGTGGGCGACCATACCGGTGACGGCGAGCCGCCAGCGGTTCGGATCCAGCCGCGGCGGGCGCAGGTTCACATCCGCGACGTAGAAGCGCTCGTTCGCCGTGTACAGCGCGGGCAGACCCGGCTCGTCCTCCAGCCCGTCCTCGGGGACGACGCCGAGCGCGCCCATCGGCCCGACCGCGCGAATCAACTGCTCCTGCTTGTGATCCCGCGCCCGTTGCGCCCGCTGGGCAACCGCGAGCAGACCAACACCGGCCGCCGCATACGACATGGTGCGGGGCCATCGACGGCGTGAATCGGCAACGCCACCAAGAAGTTCCGCCGAACCGCCGAGCGATTCGACCAACAGCGAACCGGCCGAGCCGGACAACTCGGCGGAACCGCCCCGCGCAACGGAACGCCCGCGCATCCCCAATCCGAGTACACCCGCGGACGCGATCGCACCGGTGAACGCCGCACCGGACCGTGTCGCCCGCCGCGTCGCCAATGCTGCGGCACCCGCCCCGAACACCGCGGCACCCAGCAACCGAATCCGCTCCGGCAACACCGTCAAGCCGACCGCGGCAGCCACCGCGCCCGCCCCGACCCCGATCCGCGTGACCTCCTTGTCGTACCGCCCCGACAATGCGACAGTCGCCTCCACGACCGGAGTCGGCGCGGCATCGATAAGCGCCCGGCCGACCGTGTCGATCAGCGAATCGCCGCCGACGGCCGCCACCGCCTCGCCAACCCCCAGCGCCGCGAGCCCGACCGCCGCATCGGCGACCGAACCAAATTTCCCGTTCCGCATCGTCGGCACCCACCTCCCACGATCGTTCACGACGCCATCTCGCATGTACCCGCTGAGCCGCACATCATCGGTTCGGACACCGCACGCTCATCAGCACAGTGCCCGAAGAGCCGTCTACCCAGCACACCCCAGCATTCTGCACGAACCCGCCCGGGCCGCAGCGCGGTTCGGGCACCCGCATAGGCATACCCCCGCCTTGGCTCGGCCGTGCGCGGTCTGTGGATGGCTTCGCCGACAGCATCCATCTGGCGCCAAAGGAGGCGGAAGCCCGCATCAAACCCACCGAGGCATGCATGACAGAGGCTCGCGAAATGCAGATTCGCGAGGCCCGCGAAATGCCTCCGTATTCACTCCCGCCGTGCGCGGTCTAAGTACGGCTACGCCGACAACGCCCATCAGGCGCACCTCGCATCCGCTCTCCCATGCGCAGCCTGAAAACGGCTACGCCGACAGCGCTCACTAGGCTGCCGAGCATGAATGACAGCGTCATCCCGGAAAGCCACATCGATCTGCTGACCCGCCCGCTCTACGGTCATCTGGCCACGCTCAACCTCGACGGCACCCCGCAGGTCACCCCGGTATGGCAGATCTGGGACGGCACGCATCTGCGCTTCACCACCACGACCGATCGCCGCAAGGCGATCAATACCAAGGCGAATCCGCACGTCGCGATCAGCATCAACGATCCGGATCAGCCGTACCGCTACCTGGAGGTGCGCGGCGTGATCGAATCCATCGATGCGGATCCCGACGGCGAATTCTTCGATGTGCTGGCGCGCCGCTACGGGCTCGAATATCAACCGCCGGTAGGTGACCACGAACGCCGTGTGATCCTCGTGCTGCGTCCGACGCGCACCACCCACCAGTGAGTCTCGCCGCACGGCTGGAGGCGGCGGGTCTTCCGCTGATCGATGCGCAACTCGCGCACCCGACGGTGGCCGGGATCGCGCGCGGGGATCTACCCGAGCGGGTGTTCCGGTCGTGGCTGGAACAGGATTACCTGTTCCTGCTCGACTACGTGCGGGTGTTCAGCAGGCTGGCCTGGCAGGCGCCCGCCGCGCACCTCGGCGATCTGGTCGACTTGGCGCACGCCACTTTTCACGACGAGCTGACGCTACATCGTTCGCTGGCCGCGGAATTCGGCGCCGACCTGGACGGTGCGACCAAAGACCAACCGTGCCAGGAATATACGGCCTTCCTGCTCGAATCCGCTGCCGACTACTCCGACGGCCTGGCCGCCCTGTACCCGTGTATGTGGGGCTATTCGACGCTCGGCGCGATCCTCGCGCGCAACCCACCGGCCGACCCGCGCTACCGCCGGTGGGTCGACACCTACGCCGACCCGGCCTTCGCCGCCCTCGCCCGCCGCTGCGCCCAGATGCTGGACGAGGCGAACCCGGATCCGGCCCGGGCGGAGGCGCTGTTCGCGGCGGGTATGCGCCACGAACTCGCCTTCTGGACCGTTCCCGACTGAAAAGCTCAGGGACGCAACACGATCTTGCCGTGCGTATGTCCCTGTTCGAGTTCGCGGTACGCCGCCTGCACCTCGTCGAGCGGGTATACGGCGGCGACCGGTACCTCGAGCTCGCCGGACGCGGCCAGTCGGGCCAGTTCGGCGAGCACCTCGACGTTGCCGGCCGCCGCGTTTCCATCGGTCAGCACGCCGTATTCGCCCGCGACCGCCATATCGACGATGGTGTCGATGCGCGCGGCCGGGACGCCGAGTTCGAGGGCCAGATCGAGATAGCCACCGAACGCGTCGATGAATCCGGCGATCCCGTCGGGCGCTTCGGCACGCAATCGATCGGCAAGCCCCGCGCCGTAGGCGACCGGGACCACGCCCACCGAACGCAGCCACTCGTGGTTGCGCTCGCTCGCGATGCCGAGCACCTTGGCCCCGGACCGCCGAAGTAGTTGCACCGCAATGGAACCGACACCGCCGGAGGCGCCTGCGACGACGACCGTCTCTCCCGGCCGCACCGCGAGCGCCCGGGTCGCGCCGACCGCGGTGGTCCCCGCCACGAACAACCCGCCCGCGACCTCCCACGACAATCCCGCGGGCTTCGGCGTCACCTGATCGGCGGGTGCGGAAACGTGCGTGGCGTGGCTGGCCCGCTCATGGGTGAATCCCAGCACCTCGTCGCCCACCGCGAAGGCCGAAACCCCTTCGCCCACTTCGACGATTCGCCCCGCGAAATCGGATCCCTCACCCGAGGGAAAGGTGGCGGGCCACAGCGCGTGCAACGCGCCCGTGCGAATCTTGGCCTCGCCCGGGTTGATTCCCGCCGCGACCACCTCGACAACCACCCGCCCGGGTCCCGCCGCGGGCGTCGGCACATCGACGACCTTCAATTCCTCGATCGCGCCGTATCGCTCGAACTTCACCGCTCGTGCCATCACATGTCCTTTATTCGTGCTTCCAGGCATCGACCGTCAACCACACGCCGCCCGCGGATATTTCCGGCGGAACAAGGACTCGCACTCACGCCCGCCCGATCCTACGCTGGCATCCGTGGGTCAGGAGAATCTGCGGGCGTCCGACGGCGACCGCGAGAAGATTGTCGAACAATTGCGGCTGGCCATGAACGAGGGCAGGCTGAGCCTGCACGAATTCGACGACCGGCTCCAAAAGGTCTATGCCGCAAGGACATACGGGGAATTGCAACCGGTGCTCGCGGATCTGCCCGTACCCCGGGACAAGAAGGTCCGGCTGGATAAGCAGAAGCGGTCCGGGGCGGTGCCGCAGTGGGTGATCATCATGTGGATCCCCTGGGTCGCGGTCAACATACTCATTCTGGCCATCTATCTGGCCACCGGCGCGGGCTACTTCTGGCCGTTCTGGGTCGAGGTGCCGTGGGGTTGCGCATTGCTCATCCCGACCGCCATCGGCATTGTCGTGAACAAACCGAAATCCGCGTAGCGCATCGGCGAAGCGCTTTCCGGAATGGAAAGCGCTTCGCCGAAATACGCTCAGGCGCCGAGCAGGTGCTGCGCCAGGTAACCCTCGACCCGGTCGAGCGAAATCCGTTCCTGCGTCATCGAATCCCGCTCGCGCACGGTGACCGCCTGATCCTCGAGCGTGTCGAAATCGACGGTGATGCAGAACGGGGTGCCGATCTCGTCCTGGCGCCGGTACCGGCGGCCGATCGCGCCCGCGTCGTCGAATTCCACATTCCAGTTCTTACGCAGTTGCGCCGCAAGATCTTTCGCCTTCGGCGTCAGATCGGCGTTGCGCGACAACGGAAGTACCGCCGCCTTCACCGGGGAGAGCCGCCGGTCCAGCCGCAGCACCGTCCTGGTGTCGACGCCGCCCTTGGCATTCGGCGCCTCGTCCTCGGCGTACGCGTCCACCAGGAACGCCATCAGCGAGCGGGTCAGACCCGCGGCCGGCTCGATGACGTACGGGGTGTACCGCTCGTTGGTGGTCTGATCGAAGTAGCTCAGGTCGGTGCCGGAATGTTCCGAATGGGTCTTCAGGTCGTAGTCGGTGCGGTTCGCGACGCCCTCCAACTCACCCCATTCGCTGCCCTGGAAGCCGAAGCGGTACTCGATATCGACCGTGCGGGTCGAGTAGTGCGAGAGCTTTTCCTTCGGGTGCTCGTAGAGGCGCAGGTTCTCCGGGGTGATGCCCAGGTCGGTGTACCAGGCCAGCCGGGTGTCGATCCAGTACTGGTGCCACTGCTCGTCCTCACCCGGTTTGACGAAGAATTCCATCTCCATCTGCTCGAATTCGCGGGTGCGGAAGATGAAGTTGCCCGGCGTGATCTCGTTGCGGAAGCTCTTGCCGATCTGCGCGATACCGAACGGCGGCTTCTTGCGCGCGGTGGTCATCACGTTCGCGAAATTGACGAAGATGCCCTGCGCGGTCTCCGGGCGCAGATAGTGCAGACCCTCCTCGGATTCGATCGGGCCGAGGTAGGTCTTGAGCATCATGTTGAAGTCGCGCGGCTCGGTCCATTTGCCGACGGTGCCGCAGTCCGGACACGCGACGACCTCCATCGACACCGAATCCGGATCGTCGATTTTGTTCTTGGCGGCGTACGCCTCCTGCAGGTGGTCCTGCCGGTGCCGGTGATGGCAGTTGAGGCATTCGACCAGCGGATCGTTGAACACGCCGACGTGACCGGAGGCCACCCACACCTGCCGGGGCAGGATCACCGACGAATCGAGGCCGACGACATCCTCGCGGCTGGTGACCATCGAGCGCCACCACTGCTTCTTGATGTTCTCCTTGAGCTCGACGCCGAGCGGACCGTAGTCCCACGCCGACTTGGTGCCTCCGTAGATCTCACCGCACGGGTACACCAGCCCCCGGCGCTTGGCGAGGTTGGCAACGGTGTCCACCTTCGACTTGGGTGCCACGCGAGAATTCTCCATCCACTGCGAGTCGGATTCGTCCGGCCCGGATCCGGGCCGCGTCCCTATAGCGTATCGGCCGTGTTCCACCCGTTATCTCCGTGGGTCCGGCGTGGTCAGCTCGAATTTCCGCGCGGGCCGTCGCGCTTGCGCCGAAGGTGCGCGCCACCTGAAAGGATGGGACGATAACGAATCCGGTCTTACCCGTGAGGTGGGTCCATGACGGAGATTCCGCCCGAACTGTTCGATGCCCGCTGGGCCGCCCGCGCCGAACGGCGCGTGCTGCGCCGCCACCGGTGGGCGCTGCGGCGCGAGCGCTGGTCCGCGCGCAGGCGGCGCATCCGCTGGCACTACCCGGTGGTGCTCGTCGTCTTGCTGCTCACCCCGTCGAGCCTGGTGTGGTTCACCGCGAACGCTCTGTTCGGGCCGAGCGCGCCGGATCCATCGGTGCCGTCCAAGGTCGCGGTCACCTCCGCGGGCACCCCTACTCCTGCCGCGCCGACCCGGGCCGAGCTCCCGGCCGCGGCCGATCCCGGCCGTCGATAGTCGTTGGCCCGCAGGCGATCCGGCCGCGGGGAATGAGGTACATCACACCGGATAGCGCGCGCCACGTTTGACATGCGCAATTATGCATATCAAAATGGGATCGCTTTCCAATAAGGAGTATCCCATGACCACCGAGGCCACCACTCACCCACACAACCCGTACCGCTCCCCCGCGCCCGCGCCGGTACCCGCGCGGACCGTGCTGGAGGACGCGGGGGAACTGCTGCGGGCGCTGGCCGCACCGGTCCGCATCGCCATCGTGCTGCAGCTGCGCGAATCGCCACGCTGCGTCCACGAGTTGGTCGACGCGCTAGGGGTCACCCAGCCGTTGGTCAGCCAGCATCTGCGCATTCTGAAATCGGCCGGCGTCGTCCACGGTGAGCGGTCGGGACGCGAGGTGCTCTACGAACTCGTCGACGATCACTTGGCGCACATCGTCGTCGACGCCGTCGCGCATGCCGAGGAAGGGTAATTCGTGCCAGACAAGACCGTCGCACCCACCAAACCGGTCGGAGTCCGCAGCACCAGACAGCGCAGCGCCATCGCGGCGCTGCTCGGCGATATCGATGAATTCCGCTCCGCGCAGGAATTGCACGACGAATTGCGCCGCCGCGGTGAGGGAATCGGGCTCACCACGGTTTACCGGACCCTGCAGTCATTGGCCGACGCCGGAATGGTCGACGTACTGCGCACCGATTCCGGCGAGTCGGTATATCGGCAATGTTCGAGCGGACACCACCACCATCTGGTCTGCCGACACTGCGGCCGCACCGTCGAGGTGGAGGGCCCGACCGTGGAGGCGTGGGCCGAATCCATTGCGGGCCAACATGGTTTCACCGAGGTGAGCCACACCATGGAGGTCTTCGGCACCTGCCGCCCGTGTGGTGTGGAAGGACACCGGTCCGCTCAGTGAACCGCGCCTGGTTAACGCGCGGCCTTCCGGCGAAGATTCCTTTGCGAATCCGCACTTTGGGGTTTGGCAAAATCTTCTGGGAGGCATCGTGCGTTCGACCATGCAAAAATTCGGAACCCGCCGGATTCTCACTTCGGTGGGGGCCGTAGCGCTGATCGGTTTGGCGCCAACGTTTTTGACGGCGTGCAACGACAAGGACTCCGGCAGCCCGGTTCCGGCGTCGGCGCCGGGCACCGTCGCGGGCAAACCGCAGACGGGCGGGCAGACGGGCGCCCCGAGCGGGCAGTCGACGGTGCGCACCGTCGGAAAGACCGGCTGGTTCGAGGGTTTCGCCATCACCGTCGACAAGGCGACCGTGGTGCCGGACCAGTCCGGCGGCAGGCTCGTGCTCGACCTGACCTACAAGAACCTCACTACCGAGAACAAGACGTTGAGCACCAACGCCTATCTGCAGATCGGTGGTCAGATCGATCAGGCGGCGAGCTTCGACAGCCCGACCGTGCCCGGCCAGGGTTCGGCCGCGGGCAAGATCACCACCTCGGTGCAGCCGGGAACCGATGCCGATCACCTGCTCGACACGGTGATCGTGGTGTTCGGGCAGACCTCGGACAACCAGACCAAGATCCCGCTGCAGACCGATGCACAGGTGGAGAGCGTGCAGCCGAAGACGCTGGCCGTCACCGGAACGCTCGTCCAGGATCAGACCACGATCCAGGTCACCGGCGGCACGCTGCGCCCCAGCTACACCAAGAACGAGCACGGTAAGTACGAACTCGCGCTGCACGTGAAAATCATTGGCGGCGCGGGCATTCCGGCGGGCGGCGCGAATATCTTCAACGAATACTTCGCGGTGAAGACACCGGACGGGCAGAGCCTGGTCGCCGACGACCGCACCCCGATCAACGAGTTGCTGGAGAAGGGCCAGACCATCGACAACCCAAAGGATGTCGCGACCTTCCTGGTCGCCGCCCCCGGCACCGGCAACTACGTCTTGACCTATAACGCCAAGAAGGAAGCGGACCCCGCGGCCCCGACCCTGTCGTTCACCGTCAACTGATCACACACCGAAAGACCCCTTCGAATCCGTTGCGCGAAGGGGTCTTTCGCGTTCTCAAAGGAATCGCACTTCCGGGATCCCCGCCATCAGCTCGGCGTAATCCGGATACGCCGCCAGCTTCCGGTCGTGGATCGCCATGATCTTCGCGGCCAGATCCGGGTCGGGATCATCCGAAACATCCGGGCCGAGTACGAGTTTCGCATAGTGCGGGACGATGTCCGGATCGCCGGCCAGATGCACCGGATCGTAGAGATACGTCTCGAGCGCGGCGAGATCGTCGAATCCGGTGCTGTATGCGTGCGTGCAGCCGTCCGCCCGGCCGCCGAGACACTGTCCGACGATGCCGAATCGCGCCGATCCGAGGGTGACCGTGCGGCGAATCAGGCGCAGCGTCTCGGCCTTTTCGTCCTCGGTCAGTTCGTCCCTGAATCGGAAACGCCGTATCAGCACGATCATGTCAGGCGACGGTTACTTCGGGGATGGTGGACATGAGTTCGGCCCAGTCCGGGTACTTGCGCAGTTTGGCTTCGTGCATCGCGAGGAGTTTCGCGCCGAGCTCCGGGTCCGGGTCGTCCGAAAGATCCGGGCCGATGGCCAGTTTCGCGAGATGCGGGGCGATCCGCGGGTCGGCCGCCAGGTGGACCGGATCGTTCATGTACCGCTCGAGCGCGGCCAGATCCTCGATGCCGAAGGTGCAGGCGTGGGTGTAGCCCGCGGCCGGATCGCCGAGGCATTGGCCGACGGTCCCGTAGCGGACCGAATCCATGGCGGCCACCTGCCGCAGCGCGGTCAGCGCCGCGGCGCGTTCCGCCTCGGTCGCCTCGTCGCGGAATCGGAAGCGCAGGGTATGGACGATCATCGGATCTCCCTTATCGATTTGAACTGATGGGTTCAACATAGTGAACGTACTAGTAGATTCACAAGAGTGAACCCGCGAGTTCAATGGACCCATACCGACGCGGTAGCATGCAGGGGTGGCGGAGACGAAAGCCCAACGAGGCCGAATAGATAAGCGATCGGCGATCCTCGAGGTCGCCTTCGACGTCTTCGCCGAACGCGGCTACCGGCAGGCCTGCGTACAGGAGATCGCGAATGCGGCGGGCGTCGCCAAGCCCACCGTCTACAACCATCTCAACGACAAGGAAACCCTGTTCCAGGAGACGGTGCTGGCCGCCGCCGACGCCATGTCCACGGAAACCGTCGCGGCCGTCGACCCGCTACGCGATCCGGGCGACGTGCGCGCCGCGCTCACCGAAACCGCACTGCGGCTGGTGCGCAGTTGTGCGGGTGAGCGCGGCCGAGCCCTGCGCCGCCTGGCCAACGCGCAGTCCGCGGAATTCCCCAACCTCATCGATGAGGTCATGCGGCGCACCACGATTCGGCTCCGCGAGGCACTCTCCGATCGCCTCGCCCGCCTGGTGCTGGCGGGTGCGCTGCGCCAGTGCGACCCCACCGTCGCCGCCGAACATTTCCTCGCCCTGCTCACCGGCCCACTCGAAATACGCACCCACCTCGGCACCCGCAAACCCGCGGCCGCCGAACTCCGCGCCATCGCCGACGCCGCCGTCGACACCTTCCTCCGCGCCTATACGTAAGCGGAAATCGGTGCAGCGCAAGCTATTTCAACCCAGCGTATCCATTGTGGCGGTGATATAGGCATCCAGCCGCTCCTCCACGACTCGCGTCGTCAGCTCCGTCCGCCCCGCCTCCCGCCATGGCCGCGCCACCAACCGCACCTCTTCCGAGGCCGCCAGCCCGTCCCGCACTCGCCAGAACAGCCGCTCACTCGCTGCCGCGGCCAGCACCCCACCTGCCTGCTCGTACGCATCGGCGAAGCGCAGACCCCACGCCGGACCGTGCAGCAGCGCGAGATTGGTCGAACAGTGCGCCACATCGAGATCCGCAGGGCCCCAAGAGGTTTGCGCCCAGTCGACGACGCCGGTGATCCGGGCGTCCGCCGACGGTGGCATGTCGAACAGCACGTTGCCCGGTTGGAAATCCCGGTGCAGAAAACATCCTTCATAGGTCGGCGCGGGCTTGCGGATCACATCGATCGCCGCGGCCCATGCCGTGGCGTCGGCGCCCCTCGGAACCACGACGGTGTCGGCGGCTGTCCACGCCCGATACTCTCTGGGCCGCTCGGCTGGCCGCAACGCGTGGATCGCAACGAGTTGGCGGGCCAGCAGCACTACGCGCGTCTCCAATGCCGCGTCGTCGAGGACCGTCCGGCCCGGCAGGTGCGTCATCAGCAACGACGGATACTCGCAATGCGCGGCGGTCGGATCGACCGCGACCAGCGCAGGAGCCGGAACGCCCGTGCCCGCGAGCATGGTCAGGGCGCCTGCCTCCCTGTTCAGCCAGTCCTCGGCGTGCTCCGCGTCGACGAAGGTCCGCAGCACCAGGGCCCGGGTGCCGCCGTCGCGCTTACCGATGGTCAGCCTCCGCATTTCGGCGGTGATGCCGCCGTGCAGCGCCTCGATTCCGAGGACCCGTTCACCGACCTCCAGATGCCTGCTCACCCAGGCCAATGTCAACGGCCGGACGGCCGCCGCATCGTGGTCGAACACCGTGACATCTCATCATCCGGGCGAAGGCGCCCGCAAAGCATTTACTGTGGCCCGCGCGAATCGCGGCGCGGCGCACGGCGAATGCCGGAATCCGGATCACGCCCGATGTGTGGGTGCACATCTGATTGTGGTGGGCGTGAACGGATTCCGGCACTCACCTCCGACGACCGAGCTGTCCGGTCGTGGGGTCATGCCACCGTCGCCGGTTCACGGACGGGGGTGACGGCAGGGGCGGCGCGGCGCACGCCGATACCGAGCAGAACCAGTGCTGCTGCAGCCCAGATGAGCAGTACCGCAATGGGTTTCGCGGATCCGGCATTGTCGAAGAAGGCCACCGAGCGCAGCAGTGACGCGGCTGCGCCCGGCGGAAGGAGCTGCCCGACGGTCCCCCACGGCTTGGGTAGCAGTTCGGGCGCGGAGGTGGCGGCGGAGAACGGGTTGCCGATCAGCAGCATCGTCAGCGCGCCGAGTCCGATACCGGCGCGGCCGAGCGCGGCATTCAGGCCGACGACGGTGCCGGACACCGTGAACGACACCAGCCCGGCGACCGCCGCGAGCACCGGATACGACCCGGGGACCACCGACATCCAGCCCTGGACGATCGCCATGCTGAGCAAGCCGCCCGCCACCCCGAAGGTAACCAGCCCCACCAGGCGGGCGCCCACGGCCGGGATCAGCAGCGACAGCAGCACGCCCGCCGCGATTCCGGACATCACCAGCGGCAGCACCATCGCGCCGAATGCCGTTCCGCGCGGATCCTTTTCGGCGGCGGGAACAATATCGGCCACCTTCGCCTGCGGCACACCCGACAGCTGCTGGGCGATGCCGGTGAGCTGCTGCGCCACCGCCGGGCTCGCCGCGGAGGCGACGAGTACCTGCGGCGCGCCCGCACCGGTCACGATGGCGCCGTACGCCTTTCGGTCGGCAATGGCCGTGCGAGCGGCGGATTCGTCTGTGGCCGTTGTGATCTGGAAGGCCCCGGGATCGTGTCCGGCGAGTTTGCCCGCGACGGCGGCGGATTGCGGACCGGTGACAACGATCGGCAGATCGCGCGGCGCGATATTGGCCGCGGGCCAGGCGAAGGCGATGAGCATGATGGCTTGGAGCAGAGCCGCCGCGAGACCGAAGGCCAACGCGCGCCGGGTGGAGTTCATGACGCTCTCCGTAAATCGAATGTTCGTTCTCTTTTATCGCAAACACCGTCCCACCGGCCGCCGATAGTTGTCAAGAACGAACATTCGTTTTACTTTGGAAGCGTGCCCAGAGTGAGCGAAGAACACCTAGAACGGCGCCGCCAACAGATCCTGGATGCGGCCCAATTATGCTTCACCCGCAAGGGTTTTCACGAGACGTCGATGCAGGATGTCTTCGCCGAATCCGGGCTGTCCGCCGGCGCGGTCTATCGCTACTTCAAGAGCAAGAACGAGCTTATCGCCGCCATCGCCGCGGCGACCGCCGACGAGGTGCGCGACCGGCTCGACGCCGCCATCAATGCCGATCCGCTGCCGACCCCGGACGAGTTGGTCCGGACGATGACCGAGATGATCATCGAGAACAGCGGCCCGTCGGGCCGAATTCGCTTGGCCCCCCAGGCCTGGGCGCTCGCCCTGGTACAGCCGGAGGCGAACGCCTTTGTCGGCGCGGCACTGACCGCCATCCGCAGACACTGGGAGCTCTACGCCGAACGCATGCGCGACCAGGGCTGGATCGCCCGGGACGCCGATACCGCCGCCATCGCCGTCGCGGCCGTCGGCATGTTCCCCGGATTCATGTTGCAGCACTTGATCCTCGGCGACGTCGACCCCGACACCATCGCCCGCGGTATCGGCGCCCTCCTCACCTACCACCGCGAACCCTGAAGCGTGCGCCGCGCCGAAACCGCGCGAATTCGACTACAACCAACCCAGACGTTCGGCGGCGCGCACGGCCTCGGCCCGGTTGCTGGTGCCGGTCTTGCCGATGGCCGACGAAAGATGGTTGCGCACAGTGCCTTCCGAGAGGTGCAGCTTTTTGGCGATGGCACCGGCGGTGGCGCCGTCGGCCGCGGCGGCGAGCACCTCGCGTTCCCGGGCGGTGAGCGGCGAGGTGCCCGCGGTGAGCGTTTCGGTGGCCAGCGCGGGATCGACCACACGCAAACCCATTTGGACCCGCCGCACCGCGTCGGCGAGTTCGCGGGCCGGGGTGTCCTTGACCACGAAACCGCTCGCGCCCGCGTCGATGGCGCGGCGCAGGTATCCGGGCCGCCCGAAGGTGGTGACCATCAGTACGCGCACGTCCGGATGCGTGGCATGAAGCTGTTCGGCCACCGAAATACCGTCCAGCCCAGGCATTTCCACATCCAGCAGCACCACGTCTGGTTTGGTTCGCGCCACCGCGTCCAGCACCTCGTCGCCGCGCCCGACCTCGGCGACGACCTCCAAATCGGTTTCCAGCCCGAGCAGCGCGGCCAGCGCACCGCGCACCAGCGCCTGATCGTCGGCGAGCAACAACCGGATCATCGATCCTCCATACCTCCGCCCACCCCGCACATCCGTTGTATATCAATCCTTTTCGATCGGATACGGAATGGTCGCGACGACACGCACCCCACCTCCCTCCGGTGTGCCGAAGGTCAGCGTCCCGCCTGCGGCGCGCACCCGCTCCCGCAGCCCGGACACACCGGTCCCGGCGGCGCCCGATCCCATCCCGCGTCCGTCGTCGACCACCTCGATGGTGGTCGGGGTGACGGTGACCGTGCAGTGCCGAGCGGCGCTGTGCCGCACCACATTCGTGACCGCCTCGCGCAGCACCCAGCCGAAGAGTTCGTTGTCGCCGTCCGGCAGCGAATCCGGTTCGGGCAACCGGGCGGCGATATCCGCGGCGGCCAGCGCCGAGCGCGCGTTGGCCAGCTCGCCGCGCAAGCTCACCTCGCGCAGGCCGCCGACCGTATCGCGCACTCCAGCCAGCGCCTCGCGGGCCAGCCGCTCGATATCGGCCAGCTCGGTGCGCGCCCGATCCAGGTCGATATCGATGAGCCGTTGCGCCAGTTCGGTTTTCACGGTGATGACGGTGAGTGAATGGCCCAGGATGTCGTGCACGTCGCGAGCCACCCGGTTACGTTCCTCGACGATGGCGAGTTCCGCGCGCTGGCGCCGCGCGAGCAGTTGCAGTCTGCGCCCGCGCAACCCGATCTCGCGGCCGATCCAGATGACTATCGGTACGATCGCCACGAAGACCGGAACACCGCCGAGTTCCCAGCCGGGCACGACGTTGGGCACCACCAGCAACCCGATGCTGACCGCGAGCGCGACATATCCGGAGCGGCGCACCGGAAGGCCGAAGATCGCGACGACCGCGATATAGATCGCCGTCAGCAGGGCGGTCGGCCCGAGCAACGATGTCATGGCGACGACCAGGACCGCCATAGCGCCCAGTACCACCCAAATTCGCGCTTGGGGTGGGGGCGGTTCGAGGAATTCCTCTATATCGGGCCAGTTGGACTGCCGGAACACGACGAAGGCCGCCACGATCAACGCACCGAAGACGATCACACTTGCCGCCCCCGCGATCGCCCGCACGTACGCGCCGCTGTCCCACTCCTCGATCACCGGACCGACCAGGTAGGCCAGCCAGGCGGTCGCCAGGAACGCACCGAGCCAGCCATGCCGCAGCTTGGACGTGCCATTCGGTCCGATACCGAACACCCTGTCCACCAACCGTGAAGCCCGCTGCCCGAGCGTCTCGAGCCGCGCTTTCACCTCCACGGGGCCGCCCCGCGCACACGCTGATCCTGCCTCACGAGCCTCGACGCTACCGTCTCCGGCACCGACAACCCCGCACACACGGCCGTGCGGCCGCTCATCCACCCTGATGAGCGACCGCACGGCCGGTACCCTCAGCGCGCGGTGTCACGACGAAAAAGCAGCGCGGCCCCCGTGACGAAGATCCCCAGCCATATAACGACGTTCAGCACCGCCAAGGCGATCGATCCGGCTCCTGGATTGTCGAACGGCAGCCGGGCCAGCGTGGCGATTCCATTGGTGGGGAACACCTTCGACACCGTCTCGAACCAGCCCGATGGCGGTATGAACAGCCCGCCCGCGAAGGCGAGGGCCGCGAGCACCGGGCCGAGGATCTGCATGACGTTCTCCGACGGCAGCAGGTACCCCATGAACAGCCCGAAGGCCGCGAACACCGAGGAGCAGACCCAGGCGAGTACGAAACAGCTCACCCAGGCGACCGGGGTGAGACGCGCGCCTATGACCGCACCCAGCACGAAAACCATTGTTACAGAGAATAATCCGAGCATCATCGCGACGATCACCTTGGTCGCGATGTAGGCGACCGGACGCAACGGGGTCAATCGCAGCTGGCGGCTCCATCCGTGTGCGCGTTCCACCGCGACCATGGCGCCGCCGCTCGTGGTGGACAGCATCGCGCCGTACAGGGCCATCGACACCATGACGTAGGCGGTGACGTTGGCCGAGCCGACCGTCTCCGTCCTCGCGTCGTGCTGCAGCCCGAAGATGGCGAAGAACACCGGCGGGATGACCAGCGTGAAGATCATGGTGCGCCGGTTGCGCAGCATCCGCCGCAATTCCAAGCTCAAGAAGCCGGTGCTGAATCCCCCAAGCGCGGAACGCATTCCGGCCACATTGATGGTGGTTGTCATCGGTCCCCTCCGGTGGTCAGCGCCAGGAATGCGGATTCCAGGTTGTGCGCGGTGATTTCGAGATCCACCGCGGCGGTCTCGGTGAGCAGGTAGCGGGCGACGGAATCGGAGTCCCTGGCCTGCACGATGATTCGATCGCCGCGCAGCTCGACATTGTCGACACCCGGGAGCGCGAGCAGCCGTGCCGGATCCGCGGCGGGCAGGGTCGCGGACAGTGTCCGGCCCGCGGCCAGGTTCTTGACCTCGGCCGCGGTGCCGTCGGCGACCACCTTGCCCGCGCGGATCAGCACGACGCGGTCCGCGTACGCGTCGGCCTCGTCGAGGTAGTGGGTGGCGAACAGGACGGTGCGACCGCGGTTGGAGTCCTCCCGCATGGCGTTCCAGAATTCTCGCCGCCCTTCGACATCCATGCCGGTGGTCGGCTCGTCCAGCACGATCAGATCCGGATTCGGCAGCAGCGCGAGCGCGAACCGCAGCCGCTGCTGCTGTCCGCCGGAGCACTTGCCGACCAGCCGATCGGCGATGCCCATGATTCCGGCGCGCGCCAGCACCTCCTGTACCGGCCGCGGGCTCGCGTGCAAAGTGCCGATCAGCCTTACGGTTTCGGCGACGGTGAGATCCGGCAGCAGCCCGCCGGACTGCATCACCGCGGAAATCTGGCCTGCCGCAATGGCTTGCGCGGGTTCTGCGCCGAAAACCTGGACGCTGCCCGAATCCGGCGTGCTCAGGCCGAGCAGCATATCGATGGTCGTGGTCTTACCCGCGCCGTTCGGGCCGAGGAATGCGACGATCTCGCCCGGCTGGATCACCAGGTCGAGCCCGTCGACCGCCCGCACGGCGCCGCCGCCCGCCTGGCGGAAGCTCTTGTGCAGGTCACGCAGTTCTATCGCGGGCGCTTTCCGGTGTGCAGCGCCCCCCGCGGCCGAGAAGACGGCCCTCAGTGCTGATGTCATGGCTCAACGGTCGTCGAATCCGGGGCCGCAGACCTCGCCCGGCTGTCACGACTCCGCCATGACATCTGTCATGGGTTCACGGCAGCAGCAGTCCCTGCCTGGCTCGGCCGGCGTCGGACAGCACCAGCAGCAGCATCATGGCCAGCGCCTGATCGTCGAGTCCGGCCGCCGGGAAGGTGTAGTGCAGGATGACGTCGGCCAGCTTGTCGCGGTTGATCAGCGTCAGCGAACCGAACTTCAGCGCGTTGTTGCGCTCGGCGACCCGCTTGTGCAGCTGCGGTTTCAGCGGGCGGTCCCAGGCCAGCACGCAGGTGAGGCTGAGCACGTCGAGCCCGGCGGACAGGTTCACCCCGCGCAGCGAGCACAGCGCACCCTCGTATTGGAAGCTCAGCGAGCCGTCCTGGTCGACCCGCACGTCGACGTCGTACAGCGACAACCCGGCGCCCGCGCGCGCCTGCAATTCCTCGGCCGGAGTGACCACCGCGTCCATTCTGCTGCCGTTCACTTGGTGCCGCCGAAGCGGCGGTCACGCGAAGCGTACTCGACGCAGGCGTCCCACAGGTTGCGCCGGTCGAAATCGGGGAAAAGCGTGTGCTGGTAGACGAATTCGGCGTAGGCCGACTGCCAGATCAGGAAGTTGGAGCTGCGCAGCTCGCCCGAGGGACGTAGGAACAGATCGACGTCCGGCATATCCGGCTCGTCCATGAATCGGGCGACGGTCGCCTCGGTGACCTTCTCCGGATCCAGTTCGCCCGCCGCCACCCGGCGCGCGATTTCCTTTGCGGCGTCGGCGATTTCGGCGCGACCGCCGTAGTTGACGCACATGGTGAGGGTCATCACCGTATTGTCCTTGGTGAGTTCCTCGGCGATCTCGAGTTCCTTGATCACGCTGCGCCACAGGCGCGGACGACGGCCCGCCCAGCGCACCCGGACACCCATCTCGTGCATTTCGTCGCGGCGGCGGCGGATCACATCGCGGTTGAAGCCCATGAGGAAGCGCACCTCCTCCGGGCTGCGCCGCCAGTTCTCGGTGGAGAACGCGAACGCCGACAGCCACTTCACCCCGATTTCGATACAGCCCTCGACGGTGTCCATCAGCACGGCCTCGCCGCGCTCGTGTCCCGCGGTGCGCGGCAGCCCGCGCTCCTGCGCCCATCGGCCGTTGCCGTCCATCACCAACGCCACATGGTTGGGTACCAGCTCCGGCGGCAACTTCGGCGGCCGCGCACCCGACGGGTGCTGGGACGGCGGCCGCACCGACCTTCCGTTATCCGGAACGGTCGCGGTGGCGGAGTCTCGGCGCAGAATCACGGCTCCATCCTGCCCGATGCCCTCGACCGCCCGACCGAGCCCCACACACTTTCCACCCGCTTCACACAACTTCGCCACGTGACATGTGGCGCTATAGAGCCACACTCCCGTTGGCCGCCAACGCCGGACGCGAGCGTTCGATCAGCGGGAGGGTGCGGAGTTGACGTTCCAGATGCCATTGCAGGTGGGCGGCGACCAGTCCGCTGGCTTGGCGGCGAAGGTTGTCGGGGACGGTTTCGATATAGGCCCATTCGCCCTTGAGCAGCGCGATGAGCAGGTCGAGGACGCCGGGGGCCGGGGTGGCGGCGCCGGGTGGGCGGCAGTGCACGCACACCGCGCCGCCCGCCGCGACGTGGAAGGCGCGGTGCGGGCCGGGGGTCGCACAGCGGGCGCATTCGTCCAGTGCGGGCGCCCATCCGGCGAAACCCATGGCGCGCAACAGGTATGCGTCGAGGATCAGTTCGTGCGGGTGCTGTTTCGCGGCGATCGCGCGCAGTGCGCTCGCGGTGAGCGCATGCAGTTTCGGTGCGGGCGCGCGCTCCTCGCCCGCCAGCCGCTCGGCGGTTTCCAGCACCGCGCACGCGGTGGTGTAGCGGCCGTAATCGTCGACGATATCGGCGGCGAACGCCTCCATCGTGTGCACCTGGGTGATGGTGTCGAGGGTCCGTCCCGGATGCAGTTGCACGTCGACGTACGCGAACGGCTCCAACCGCGCCCCGAACCGAGACTTGGTCCGCCGCACCCCTTTGGCCACCGCCCGCACCAATCCGTGCTGCCGCGTCAGCAAGGTGACGATGCGGTCCGCCTCCCCCAGCTTGTGCTGGCGAACGACAACCGCCTCATCCCGATACAAACGCACCCGAACATCCTCGCACGCCCCCGCGACAACGCCCGCCAGGCTCGACGGATCGGATCGGCCGATTTAGTATCAGTTTCGTACTATATGAATCTCATATGTTAGGACGCCGCCGTGCCATTCACCGTCGAAAGATCGTCGATCAATCAATTCGCCCGACTCGCCAGCCTGCTGCTGGTCGGGACCTTCACCGGGTTCCTGCTCACCGTGCTGGTGCTCGAGCTGTCGATGCGCGGAGCGGACGGCCCCACCTACGTCACCGTTCGGCACATCGAATTGGACGGCATGGACCAGCTCGCCTCCGCGACACTGCTCCCCGCACTGGTCGTGACGGCGGTCCTCGCCGCGACCGCGCTCCGCGGCCATCGCCTGTTCCCGATCGTCGCCCTCACCCTGCTGATCGGCGTGCTGATCCTGACCCTGGCGGTCAACCTGCCCATCAACACCGACCAACGCGACTGGGTCAGCACCGTGCCACCCGTAGACTGGGCGGACGTCCGCGATCGCTGGCAACTCGCCCATGCCATCCGAACCTGCACCGCCGCAATCGCTTTCATCCTCCTGGCCACCGCCGCCGTACTCCGCCGCACGACCGGATCAGCAAGTCGGCAAGGCCTGACACCGCGACACCGCGGCCGATGAGTTTGTGGTTCCCGACCGGTCAAAGCTCGTGACACCCTAGGAAAGGACACACCATGTCGGAGCTTCTCGTCGACTTCATCACCTCCCTCGACGGATACGCATCGGGACAGGGATGGCCCGGGTTCTGGGGCCTCGAAGGTCCGGAGTACCTCGCATGGCTCGGCGAGCAGCCCAAGACCACCCACCTGATGGGAGCGAACACCTACCGCCTGATGTCGGGCTTCGCCGCCGGCGAGGTTCCGAATGGCCAGGACGAGTTCCGGCCCGAAGAAGAGGCGTCCGTCGGCGGGCTCACGCAAGCGCCCAAGGTGGTGTTCTCCTCCTCACTCGAGGAGCCACTGACGTGGGCCAACTCCACGCTCGTCCGCGACGACGCCGTCGAGGCGGTCCGCGCCATGAAGTCGAGTGGCTCGGGGCTCCTCAGCACGATCGGCAGCCTGAGCTTGTGCCGGTCCCTGCTACGAGCCGGACTCGTCGATCGATTCCGGGTCGTGATGTTCCCGGTGATCACCGGTGCCACGGGCGCAGAACGCATCTACGACGGCTATCCGGACGTCGCCCTCGAGATGCTCGATCACCGCACCTTCGACGGCCGCATCCAGTTGGTCGAGTACAAGCCCCGCGTGCTCGAGCATCCGCCGCTCGGCGCACCTGCGTGACGTCGCCCGTCCGGCGCTTGAATTACCAAGCTATCGTGAGGGTTTCAGGACGTCCGGACCATGCCGGAGATGAGCAGCAGTAAGGATTGCTGAGCTTGGGCGCGGGCCGCGTCCTTGTCGTCGGCGTGTGCGACGATCAGGCTCGCCTCGGAAATCGCGCTCATCAGGATCTGGGCGAGCACCTGGGTGGGCGCGTCGCCGATGAGTCCGGCGGCGCGCGCTCGCTCCAATTCGTCTGCGATCAGGCCGAGTCCGTGTTGGTTCTCGAATTCGCGCCAGGCCTGCCAGCCGAGGACCGCAGGCGCGTCGGTGAGCACGATGCGTAGCACGTCGGGCCGCTGGCAGATCTCCAGGAAGGTGGCCAGCCCGACGGCCATCCCCGCCATCAGATCGTCGGGATCGGTTGTGTCGATAGCGCTTCGGACCTCTTCGACGATCTCCATCTCCACGTGTTCGAGCACGGCGACGAACAGTCCGCGCTTGTCGCCGTAGTGGTGATGCAGCGCGCCGCGGGTGACCCCGGCCTCGGTCACCAATTCCTCGGCCGAGGTACCCGCGAAGCCGCGTTCGGCGAACAACCTGCGGCCCGCCTGTTCCAATGCGGCCCTGGTCGCGCGGGATCGATCCTCCTGGCTACGGCGTGGCATGCAGCCGAGTGAACTCCAGGATCGCCTCGGCAAGCAACTCGGGCTGGTCTTCGGGCAGGAAGGTGTAGGAATCGTCGATCAGGCGCAGGGTCGCGTTCGGCAGATCCGCGGCCAGCCGTTCGGCGTAGGACACCGGGAAGAACCGGTCCTGCGCGGCCCAGGCGAGCAGCACCGGCTGCCGAACCGCGCCGAACCGCTTCGCCGCATCCAGCGTGTAGCTGCTTTTCACCGATTTCACGAAGCGCCGCAGGTCTTTTCGGATCGCGCCGGAGTTGCGGCTCGGCAGCAGGTAGGAGTCGATCACCTCGGGCGGCATCGGGTATTTGGCCGCCATACCGAAGGAGATCGATAGCGAGTGCAGTGCCCGTATCCGCAGCAACTCGGTCATCGGGCGCATCGAACCCGGGATCTTGGCAAGCAGCGTAAGGGCTTTCAGCCCTCCGGGAAAGAAGCTGTCATAGGAGTCGACGGAGGCGAGCACCACGCGTCCGATGCGGTCCGGATTCCGGGTGAGCAATATCTGAGTTAACGCGCCGCCGGTGTCGTTCGCCACCCAGGTGACATCGTTCAGGTCGAGCTTTTCCAGGAAGGCCGCCATGAGATCCGCGACGCCGGGCGGGGTCAGGTCCGCGTGCGGCATCGGTATCGAATGCGAGCCGAGCGGCCAATCCGGTGTGATGCAGCGATATCCGGCCGCGGCCACGACCGGTACCACCTTGCGCCACAGGTCCGCGTTCACGATCAGTCCGTGTGCGAAGACGACCGGAGCTCCCTCACCCGTCTCGTGATAGCGGATCCGTCCACCGGGCAGGTCGATTTCGTGTGCGGGGCCGAGTGCCGTGCTGGTTGCCATATTTCCTCCCTTGCTGGTTCGACCTCACTTTTACATACATTCTGTATGTATGTCTATAGTGCCGTGAACGGATATGGACGATTGACCAGATCGGCGTTACGGTGACCCAACCCACGCACGAGACGGAGCGGATATGACTGCATCGAGCGATACACCGCAGCAGGCGCGGCCCGAACTCGGACTCACCGAGCTGGCGGCCGCGATCGCGACGGGCGCGCGCACCTCCAGCGATGCGGTCACCGACGCGCTCGACCGGATCGATGCCGCCCAGCCCGCACTCAACGCCTTCCGCATCGTGCGCCGGGAGCAGGCCCTGGCCGAGGCGCGGGAGGCCGATCGACGCTTGGCCGCAGGCGAGCGGCTTCCCCTGCTCGGCGTGCCGATCGCGATCAAGGACGACACCGATTTGTCCGGTACGCCAACGGCTTTCGGTTGCGGCGGCGACTTCCCGCCGAAAACCGAAGACGCCGAGGCGGTTCGGCGGCTGCGCGCCGCCGGTGCGGTGATCGTCGGCAAGACCAACACCTGCGAACTCGGCCAGTGGCCGTTCACCAGCGGCGCCGCCTTCGGCCACACCCGCAATCCGTGGCATCGCGACCACACGCCCGGCGGTTCGTCGGGCGGGTCCGCTGCCGCGGTCTCGGCCGGATTGGTGCCCGCCGCACTGGGTTCCGACGGCGCGGGCTCGGTGCGCATCCCATCCGCGTGGACCAACCTCGTCGGCATCAAACCGCAGCGCGGCCGCATCTCCACCTGGCCGGAGCCGGAGGCGTTCTACGGGCTCACCGTCAACGGACCGCTGGCCCGCACCGTCGCCGACGCCGCGCTGCTGCTCGACGCCGCCGCCGGGCCACACCCCGGCGACCGGCACACACCCGACCCGATCACCGCCGTCGACGCACTCGGCCGCGACCCCGGCCGGCTGCGCATCGCCCTCTCGCTGCGAATCCCGTTCACCGCCACCAGAACCCGGCTCGATCCCGAGGTGGCGGCCGGTGTCGAACGCATCGCGGCGGCCCTGCGCCGCGCCGGACATTCGGTGACCGTCGCCGACCTGCACTACGGCATACTCGTCGGCGCATCCTTCCTGCCGCGCTCGATGGCGGGAATCCACGCCTGGCACCGGCGAATTCCGCACGCCACCGTCGACCCGCGCACCGCAGCCAACGCCCGCATCGGCCGAATACTGGACGGCCCAGCCCTTTTCGCCGCCCGCCGCGCCGAACCGCTACTGCGCCACCGCATCGGATCCTTCTTCCACGACTACGACCTGGTCCTGGCGCCCACCACCGCGACGCCACCACCGCGCGCCGACGCCATCGACGGCATAGGCCCCATGGCCACCGACAACCTCATCACCGCCGCCTGCCCCTACACCTGGCCGTGGAATGTGTTGGGCTGGCCCAGCATCAACATCCCCACCGGATTCACCGAATCCGGCCTGCCCGTCGGAGCCCAACTGATGGGCACCGCCGCCACCGAACCCCTACTGATATCCGTTGCGTCCCAATTGGAATCGGATCTGCGCTGGGACCGGCAGCGGCCGGAAAAGTGGTGGTGAGAAGCTAGATCGGCGCGGTCTTCCAGCAATTGTCGTACAGCTCTTTGCCATCGCCACCGAGGTAGATCGTCACGCACTGAGTCACGATTCGATGCCCGGCAGAGGTAATGCCGTCGGTAACGACAAGTGTCTCCCTCCTGCGCTCGACCGCGACGAAACACATTGGCTAGAAACCATTACAAGCCGCCCGCGTCAGCCCGCCACCGCAGTGCGATCGCACGGTCACGTGATCACGCGGTCACGCGGCCACACGGCCACACGGCCAAAGGGATGGCTTACCCAGCTGTTTCGGGTCGCGCTCGGTGCATAGCGCATGTCTTCCCGGCGAACATGGGCACCCAGAACTCACAACGCCCGGCGATTCGAGTCAGAACCACAAACCACGCGAGCGTTGAGATTCTGGCGCTCTCTGGGTGATGAGCAGGGCACGCGAGACACGGCCGTCGGAATCAGAACCACAAGCCGCGCGAGTGTCCGGATTCCCGCGCTCGCTGGATGATGAGCAGGGCACGCGAGACACGGCCGTCGGAATCCGAATGCCGAGCGGCTATCGCGCTTTGGAGTCGAAACCCGGATAGACCGAAACACTCGCCGGTTGGGTGGCATCATCGACGCGCAACGAACTCGATTGCACAGTCCAGCCGGATTGGGGGGAAATGAGCGCCGAAGTCATCGCTCTTCGGATCGGTACCGCGCTTGTCAGTCGCGCCGCAAACCTTTGGATGGGCGCGCGACAGCGCGACCAATACGTCCACCTGGAGATGGACGACCTGATCCGTAATCGCATTCCGGGCCTGCGCGCCCAGCGCAGCGTGCAACGCCAGTTCGGCCAGATCGCGGACAAGGTCGCCGAACGACTCGAACCGATGCTGGCACACGAGTTCCGCGGCCTTGACGAGAGTGAGCGAGAGGCGATCGCGCTGGCAATAGCGGACACCTTCTATCGAGCCGACCTCTCCGACACCGCGATCTTCGCAGCCGACGCCGACCCGGCGAGGTTGGCGCGGCAGATCCGGGAATCCGTGCCGCAACCGGTAGGGCTGAGCGAAGCGGGAACCGTTCTGTATGAACAGCTTCTGGCCGAATCCGCGGACTGCTACGTCCGAATCGTCCGGCACCTGCCGGTATTCACCGAAAGGGCAATGACCGAACTCCTCGGCCGCGTCAGCGAACTCGGCACGGAGCTGAGCCGGGTACTCGAGCAGTTGCCGAGGCGGTCGCTCGATGCGCCGGAAGGCACGGACAACGATTCGGACTTTCGCCACCGGTATCTGGAGTTCATCAGCGGCACGCTGGACGAGGTGGAGCTGTTCAGTTTCGCAACCGAAAAACCGCTGCGCACAAAGCTTTCGATGGCCTATATCAGTTTACGGGTAGTCACCGATACGGCCACCGGGCGAGTCACGCGGAAATCCTTGCGGCGCGGCAGGCTCTACATCCGCGCCCGCAGCAGGCGCGCAATGCTCGCCACTTCCGAGGACGAGCCCAGCGGCATGCGTGTCGAGTCGGCACTGAGTCGCAAGCATCGGGTTCTACTGCGTGGTGAGGCAGGTTCGGGTAAGACGACGCTGCTTCGCTGGTTGGCCGTCACCGCGGCGCGCGGTAACTTCAGCGGCGACCTCGCATCGTGGAACGGCCTCGTTCCGATGCTGGTCAGGCTGCGCGGCTACGGCGACCGACCCTTGCCCAAACCTCATGAACTCCTCGATGATTCGGCCGGAATCCTGACCGGCCTGATGCCGCGGGCCTGGGTAGAGCGCCAGCTGTCGACCGGACAGGTACTGCTGCTCGTCGACGGCGTGGACGAACTGCTGCCGAGGGATCGCCGGAAGGTCCGCGATTGGCTTCGTGCCCTCCTGCATATGTATCCACAGATACGAGTCGTCGTGACGTCTCGCCCCGCCGCCGCTCGGCAAGACTGGCTCGAACGCGAAGAATTCCTACCCGTTTCGCTCGAGCGGATGACGCAAGCCGACCTGGATTCGTTTGTGCGGCAATGGCATCAAGCCGTCGCTGCCGGTGAACAGAGCCTTCCCTGTGGCCTCGACGAATTGCCCGATTATGAGCGCGCGCTGACGGCCAGCATTCGCGATCGACCACACCTGCACGCGCTCGCATCGAATCCCTTGTTGGCCGCCATGTTGTGCTCGCTGAACCTGAGTCGGTTCCGGCAACTGCCGCGAAATCGAATGGAGCTGTACCAGATGGCAATCGAACTTCTGGTACAGCGGCGCGACGCGGACCGGCATATCCCGAGCGCACACGGCGTCCCGCTGAGCCTCACCGAAAAGGTCAGTGTGCTGCGGGATCTGGCATGGCGATTGTCTGACAACAACCGCAGTGAACTCAATAGCGTGAAGGCGCTGGAATACGTCACCGCGAAAATCGGCTCGATGCGCCACCTCGAGGTCGAGCCCGCACAGGTCCTCGAATACCTCATCGTGCGTTCAGGCGTGCTGCGTTCACCGGCCGAGGAACGAATTGACTTCGCGCACCGAAGCTTTCAAGAATATCTTGCGGCGGCCGAAGCCACCGCCGAGGACCGCATCGGCAATCTCGTCGGGCGCGCGCATCTGGACCTGTGGCGCGAAACGATCATCATGTCCGCGGGACATGCCAACCGCACCCAACGAACCGAGCTGATCACCGGGATTCTCGAACGCGCACAGCGCGAACGCCGTTATACGCGTCGCCTGCGTCTGTTGGCCGCGTCGTGCCTGGAGACAATGGAGTCGGTACCAGACGATCTCGCCGCCCTCCTGGACGAGGCGATCGACGCACTATTGCCGCCTCGCAGTGCCGACGACCCGACCGCCTTGGCCGCGATCGGTGAACCAATCCTGCGAAAGTTGCCGAAAAACCTCGATGACATCAAAACCGACTCGGCCATTGAGATAGTCGAAACCGCTGTTCTCGTGGGCGGGACAAAAGCAATTCAGCTGCTTGCAGGATATACACAGAACCCGAAGATGCGCGTTCAACTCGCACTGATAAATGGTTGGCGATATTTCGATCCGACAGAGTACGCCGAAAAAATCCTTGCCCAGTTGCCGGACAAGCCTGGTATCACATTACCGCTCGACCATCCGACACAGTGGACGCCCGCAGCGCGGTTGCCGAATCTCCGCCAGCTCAGCGTGCTGTATCCGACGAACTTACACAGCTTGGCATTGGATGAAGTTACTGCGCTGAACAAATTGGAGTTGCTGAACCTGACCGGCAACAATGGTATCGACTATCTTGCGAAGTCCCAACTCGGTATGCACCTACGACGCCTCACCCTCGCACCCGGTAATTCTCTAGCGGCGATCGAAAATCTGAACTCTATAGCGAGCTTGACAGACCTTCGCGAACTGATACTTGGAGGATGGCGCTATACGTTCCACCAGCTTTCGATTCCAGACAACCTCCTGAGCCTGACGCTCGATTGTATTTTCTCGAACTACAATCTCGGTTACTTATCCGAGCATCGGCTCGAGTTTCTGGAACTCACCGGCGAAAATGCGCCTGCCTCTCTGGCCACGATAACCCGGGGAACCCGGCTCAGACAGGTCAATCTGGCCTACTGCGACCTCACCGAATGCCTCACCACTACACTCGCGCTGCTACCCGAGCTGGAGACGCTTGTACTCGGTGACGTCTCCCTCCCAGAAGACCTAGAGGTTCTCGCCAAAGTGCCGACATTGAAGTCGCTCGAACTGATCGCCTGCTCCGGGCCAAACGGCCAGCCGATCGATCTGTCAACTTTTCGCCGCCCGGAACAGCTCCGACCGTTGACCGTCCGCTTTGTCAGATCCCACGCAGGCGAATCAGGGACCCCGTCCAGCAGCAACGTCGAATGGCACGAGGTATCAACGCAGCGATACTGAGGCGGGCACCGGCTGGTGTCGTACGACACTTTCGGACAGCACAACCAGCCGGTCCAAAATAGTCGCCTCAGAAGCCCAGTTTGCCCAACTGTTTCGGGTCGCGCTGCCAGTCCTTGGCCACCTTCACATGCAGATGTAGGTAAATCCGCACACCAAGGATGTGCTCGATCTGTTTGCGGGCATTGGTACCAACCTCTTTCAACCGCGCCCCACCCTTACCGATAATGATCGCCTTCTGACTCGGACGTTCAACGTACAGCAGGGCGTGCACGTCGAGCATGTCTTCGTTTTCCTCGCGCGGCAGCACCTCTTCGATGACCACGGCGAGCGAATGCGGTAGCTCGTCGCGCACGCCTTCCAGCGCGGCCTCGCGGATGAGCTCGGCCATGAGGGTTTCCTCCGGCTCGTCGGTTAGCTCACCGTCGGGGTAGAAGGCCGGGCCCTCAGGCATTTTCGCGGCGATGACGTCGACGAGTACCTCGACCTGTTCGCCGCGCACCGCCGACACCGGCACCACCTCGGCCTCCGGGCCGAGCAGTTCGGAGGTGGCGATCAGCTGCTGGGCGATCTGATCGCGGCTCACCTTGTCGATCTTGGTGACGACGCCGATCAGCGTGGTCTTGGGCGCCATCTGCTTGACCTGCTGCACGATCCAGCGGTCGCCGGGCCCGATCTTCTCGTCGGCCGGAATGCAGAGGGCGATCACGTCGACCTCCGAATACGTATCGCGCACAAGGTCGTTCAGCCGCTGACCGAGCAGGGTCCGCGGCCGGTGCAGGCCCGGAGTGTCGACCAGGATGAGCTGGGCGTGCTCCCGGTGCACGATGCCGCGGATGGTGTGCCTGGTGGTCTGCGGCCGCGACGAGGTGATCGCGATCTTGGCACCGACGAGCGCATTGGTCAGCGTCGACTTGCCGGTATTCGGCCGGCCGACGAAACATACGAAGCCCGAACGGAATTCGCTGGCCTCAGCCATCCTGCACCACCGAATCGACGGTATCGTCGACGATGTCGAACACCGCACCGGCCTTGTCGGTGAATACGATCCGGGCACCGGTGGACACCTCGCGCACCGCGGTGATCCCCGGGTCGGACAGCCGTCCGGCGACCACCACGGCCGCCTCGAAACCCTCTGCGCCACTGGAGATCGCGGCCGCCACCGCCGCCTGCAGCGCGGTCAGCCGCAGCGCGCCGAGGCAGACTTCGCCCGCCGCGTAGGTGCGGCCGTCGGTATCGCGGATCGCCGCGCCGCTCGCACCGCCGGTGCGGCCGAGCGCACCGCGGGCCAGCGTCACCAACTTGGTATCCTCGGCATCCAACTCAGTCATCGGTTTCTCCATCCTCGTCGCGTTTTCGCTTGCTGCCGTTGCTTTTTCGACCACTGCCGTTGACATCGGACTCGGCGGGCGCCTCGGATCGCTCCGGCGCCCGCTTCACAACCACCGTGTTCACCCGCATCCGTCCACGCGCGTCGGCCTCACCCTCGCCCCGCAGAACCAGCCCGTGCACAACGACTTTCGAGCCGGGCAGCGGCACCCGGCCGAGTTCGTGGGCGAGCAGCCCGCCGACGGTGTCGACATCCTCTTCTTCGATCTCCAGGCCGTACAGTTCGCCGAGATCCTCCACCGGCAGCCGGGCCGACACCCGATAGCGTCCGCCGCCGAGGTCCTGTATGGGTGGGGTTTCGTCGATGTCGTACTCGTCGGCGATCTCCCCGACTATCTCCTCCAGCACGTCCTCGATGGTGACCAGTCCGGCGATACCACCGTATTCGTCCACCAGCAGCGCCATATGGTTACGCCGCCTTTGCATTTCGTCGAGGAGGCTGTCCAGGGGTTTGGAGTCGGGCACGAAGACGGCGGGGCGCATCACCTGCCGCACCTGCACCTTGCGCGCACGATCGGCGTGCGGCACAAGGTCTTTCAGATACACGACGCCGAGAATATCGTCCACGTTCTCGCCGATCACCGGAATCCGCGAGTGACCGCTGCGCACCGCGAGCGACATCGCCTGTGCGGCAGTCTTGTCCGCCTCGATCCACACCATCTCGGTGCGCGGCACCATCACCGCGCGCGCCGGGGTGTCGCCCAATTCGAAGACGGACTGGATCATCCGTCGCTCCTCGGCGTCCACCACCCCGCGCTCGCCCGCCATATCGACGACTTCGCGCAGTTCGATCTCGGAAGCGAAGGGGCCGTTGCGAAAACCCTTACCCGGGGTGATCGCGTTACCCAGCAGGATCAGCAGCCGCGAGACCGGCCCGAGCAGCGCGCCGATGAACTGCAGCGGCAGCGCCGCGCCCAGCGCGATCGAATACGCATGCTGGCGTCCCAAAGTCCTTGGCCCGACCCCGATTACGACGTAGTCGACGACCACCATCACCAAAGCCGTGATGAGCAGCGCCCAGTCGTCCTCCATCACGGTGATGAGCCCGGCCGCCAACAGCACCGTCGCGGTGATCTCGCACAGAATGCGCAGCAGCACCATGAGATTCACGTAGCGCGGCCGGTCGGCGATGATCCGGCTCAACCGCACCGCGCCGCCGCGATCGGCGCGCACCAGGTCGTCCACCCGTGCGGGCGAGATGGTGTTCAGCGCCGAATCGATGCCCGCGAACGCGCCACCGACGGGCACCAGCACGATCGCCAGCAGGATCAGGGTGAACGCATTCACGCGGGCGCTTCACCCGGACTGGTGAAGCCGGTCTTGCCGAGCAGGCGGGCGTCGCGTTCGGCGAGTTCGGCCCGCAGCGCCGCCTCGCGCAGGCTCTCGTACCACTCGTCGAGCAGCCGGGCCTGCAGCGCGAACATCTCCTTTTCCTCCTCGGGCTCGGCGTGGTCGTAGCCGAGCAGATGGAGGACGCCGTGCACGGTGAGCAGCGCTAGTTCGTGCTGCAGCGAGTGGCCGGCCTTGCGCGCCTGGCCCGCGGCGAATTCGGGACAGAGCACGATATCGCCGAGCATGGACGGCCCCGGTTCGGCGCTGTCGGGCCTGCCGCCCGGCTCCAGCTCGTCCATCGGGAACGACATGACATCGGTCGGGCCGGGCAGGTCCATCCAGCGCATGTGCAGGTCGGCCATGGTGTCGAGATCGACGAGCACCATCGACAGCTCGGCGGCCGGGTGCACGTCCATCCGGCCGATCACGAAGCGTGCGACGCTGACCAGATCCTCTTCGGGTACATCGATACCCGACTCGTTGGCGATCTCGATACTCACCCGAACAGCGTAGGCGACCGCACTTACCTGCGGTCTCCCCGGCTCGCGGCGCGGCGCTGCGCCCGGTTGCCCGGATAGTGCGCGCCGACCGGCGGCCGGGTTTCGGACTCGAATCGGTCGTATGCGTCGACGATCTCCGAGACCAGCCGGTGCCGCACCACATCGCTGCTGGTGAGCTGCGCGAAGTGGATATCGTCGATCTCGGTGAGGATCTCCGACGCCGCACGCAGGCCCGAACGGGCTCCCGTGGGCAGATCGACCTGGGTGACGTCACCGGTGACCACGATCTTGGAGCCGAAACCGAGCCGGGTGAGGAACATCTTCATCTGCTCGGCCGTGGTGTTCTGCGCCTCGTCCAGGATGATGAAGGAATCGTTCAGCGTGCGACCGCGCATATAGGCCAGCGGCGCCACCTCGATGACGCCCGCGGCCATCAGCTTCGGAATGGCCTCCGGATCCATCATGTCGTGCAGTGCGTCGTACAGCGGACGTAGGTACGGGTCGATCTTCTCGTTGAGCGTGCCGGGTAGGAAGCCGAGCCGCTCGCCCGCCTCCACCGCGGGACGGGTGAGGATGATCCGGTTGACCTGCTTGGTCTGCAGCGCCTGCACGGCCTTCGCCATGGCCAGGTACGTCTTGCCGGTACCGGCCGGGCCGATGCCGAACACGATGGTGTTGGCGTCGATCGCGTCGACGTAGCGCTTCTGATTCAGCGTCTTGGGCCGGATGGTCTTGCCGCGCCGGGACAGAATGTCCAGGCTGAGCACTTCCGCAGGTGATTCCGAGGTGCCCTCGGTGAGCATCGAAACGGTATGCCGCACCGCCTCCGGTGTCACCACTCGGTTGCGACCGGTCAGCGCGACGAGCTGTTCGATCACACGCTCCGCCAAGGCGACATCGGCCGCCTTGCCGGTGAGTGTGACCGCGTTGCCGCGGACATGGATATCCGCATCCAACAACTGCTCCAGTTCACGCAGATTCTGGTCAGCCGAACCGAGAAACGGGAACACGGATTCGGGAGCGAGTTCGATGCTGGAGCGCACGGTGCGTGCTGCTGGGCCCGAACCATTGTCACCAGTACCGATACCTGCAGTGGGGGTGGTCGGGTCGCCGATCTCGCCTTGTGTTCTCAAAAGGGGCTATGGCCTGCTTTCCGGTCTCGACAGCTGTTTCTTGGTGAAAGTTTAACGCCGCCCACCGACACCGCCCAGTGAATAAGCGGCTACCGGTCGATGGCGTAACGAGGGTGTTCCCTTACGGTGACCCACCCAACCCCTCCAGTACTAAATGCCCCGGATTCGCACGGTATTCCGGGACGGACGCTACCGCGTTCCGCGCTTGGCGATACCGCATGAGGCAGCGGTTTGGCAGCGGCGCGGAGCGGTTCACGGCCGCAGCGCGCGTTCGTCGCGGCGGTTTTTGGCCCAGTCGACCGCGAAATCCCGGAAGCGGCGCACCGCGTCCGACGGTGTCGCGGTGGCCGACCAGATCAGCCCGATATCGCGGAATCCGCCCGCGTCGGCCAGCGCGACCGTGGTCAGGCCCGGCGGCATCGGGTCGCCGAGCGGCAGCAGCGCGATACCGAGTCCGGCCGCGACGAGACCGGCGACGGTCATCAGATCGCTGGATTCGAAGGCGATGCGCGGCCGGATATCCGCGGCGGCGCACAGGTCGTCGAAGATGCGGCGCATGCCGTAGCGCGGATGCATGGTGATGAATTCGGCGTCGGCGAGGTCGGCCATCCGCACCTGCCTGCGCCCGGCGAGCCGGTGTTCGTTCGGCACCGCGAGCACCAGCGGTTGATGCAGCAGGCTGCGCCAGCCGATACCGGCGAGTCCGGGGCGCGGTGAGACGATGCCGAGGTCGGCTTCCCCATCGAGCACCTGCTGCGCGCAGATCTCGGCGCCGCCCTGCCACAGCTCGAAGGTGACCCGGCCGGAGGTCCGGCGGAATCCGGAGATCAACTGCGGCACCAGCATATGTCCGAACGAATGCGGGAACGACAGGCGCACAATGCCTTTCGCGGGGCTAAGCCGGTCGGCGATGGCCTGCTCGCCGGCCCGGAGTTCGGCGCGGGCCCGCCGCGCGTGCTCGTAGTAGATCCGGCCGAAGTCGTTGAGCGCGATGCGTTTTCCGTGCCGGTCGAACAGTTCGGCGCCGAGCCTGCGTTCCAGCCTGCCCAGCATTCGCGACAGCGTCGGCTGCGCGATGTGCAGCCGCTGCGCCGCCGCGCTCACCCGCTCCAGTTCGGCGAGTGTCGTGAACCACTCCAGATCCTCGCCAAGCACGGTCCCTCCTCGCTATATGCGTATGGTGCATTATTTTGGCCAAGTTTATTCATTTCCATGGCTAACGGCCAGCGTTCAGCCTTGAGCTATGTCCCCGGATCAACGCGTTTCGACCATCGGCGATGCACACGTCTCGAAACGCCGGATCGACCGGCCCACCCATGAAAAGCGAATCATCAGAGCGCTTTTCGCGGCAGGGCTGACCACGTTCGCGTCGATGTACAGCGCCCAGGCGCTGCTGCCGAGCTTCTCCGCGGCGTTCGGGGCCACACCCGCCCAATCGGCGCTCGCGGTCTCGCTCACCACCGGATGCCTGGCGCTGGCCATCATCCCGGTGAGCGCGCTGGCCTCCCGGATCGGCCGGACCCGGGTGATGATCTGGTCATCGATCACGGCGACCGTCCTCGGGCTATTGCTGCCGTTCTGCCCGTCGCTACAGGTTTTGCTCGCGGTGCGCGCGTTGCAGGGGATCGCGCTGGCGGGCGTACCCGCGGTGGCGATGGCCTATCTCGCCGAGGAGATCGGCGCCGCGGGATTGGGGGCGGCGATGGGCGTCTACATCGCGGGCAACACCATCGGCGGACTCGCCGGACGATTGATCCCGGCGCTCACCCTCGAGGTCGCGTCGTGGCGCTGGGCCGAGGCGGCGATCGCCGTCGCCGCGGCGACATGCACGATCTGGTTCATCCGAGATCTGCCGCCGTCCCGCGGCTTCGTGCCGCGACCGGCCGGATTACGAACGGTGGCAACGGATCTCGTTGGTCAGCTGCGACACCCCGGACTGCTCGCGCTGTTCGGGCTCGCCTTCGTGCTGATGGGCGGCTTCGTCTCGGTCTACAACTTCCTCGGCTACCGGCTGACCCGCCCCCCGTTCGAATTGTCCTCGGGCATCGCCGGTTCGATCTTCGTGTTCTATCTCGCGGGCACCGTCACCTCCACCGCCGCAGGCCATCTCGCGGACCGGCACGGGCCGCCCCGGGTGCTCACCGCATCTATCGTCACGATGGCCGTGGGGATCTCGCTGACCATCCCGGATCGGCTGGTAACCCTGCTCATCGGTGTATTGCTCTACACCGCGGGCTTTTTCGCCGCGCACACGGTGGCGAGTGCATGGGTCGGCAGGCTCGCGGAGAATCGGGGGGCCGCCTCCTCGCTCTATCTCTTCGCCTACTACCTCGGCAGCGCCCTCGTCGGCGGCTCGACCGGACTCGCCTTCGCCGCAGGTGGTTGGCTCGGGCTCACCCTCTGTGTCGGCGCGCTGCTCGTGGTCGCGGTGCTACTGCTGTGCGCCTTGACGCACCGGAATACCACCGCGGAACCGGTGAACGGGTAAGGTCTGCACCGCAACATTCCATTACTGGGGGTTCCATGCTCATCTGGGGCTGGCGGCGCTACGTACGCACCTTGGCCATGATCACTTTCGTCTGCGGCAACTGCCGCAACCCGTCCGCGCACGCGCTGCGCGAATTAGTCACCAAGTTCACGCTGTTCTTCATTCCGCTGTTCCCCGTGAGCACCAAACATGAACTGCAGTGCACTTTTTGCGGAGTCCAGTCCAGGGTGCCCTCCCAGGACGTGCCGAACCTGCTCGCTCAGGCCCACGCCCAGAATATGCCGCAGAACGGCTATTCTCAGCCGCAGCCGACCGGCCAGAACGCACCCTGGCCGCCGCAGCGGTAACGAAACACCCTGTGCCCCGGGCACATACAGTCAGGACAAGGCAATGAAACGCACCATAACGGCGGGCCTGCTCGCCGCAGGCTTCCTAGCCGCGCCCGCAATCGCCTACGCGGAACCGCCGATTCCGTGGGAGACAACAAAACCGAACGCGGAGGCGGGCTGCACCGATCCCGGCCAGCGCTACGCCCCCGGCGAGCGTTTCAACGAGTACTGGCGCTGCGGCCGCGACGGCGTCGCCTACTTGAAGAACTGCGACGGCGGATTCCTTTGGGACGTAAGGACCGATCGCTGCGATTGGCCCCAAATCGCGCATCCGGAACTGTTCCCACCCGCCTAGCAGCCGTCAGCGGGCGGCACGATCGAGCAGGTCTCGAATGGCCTGCACGATCTCGTCCGCGGCGTCGGTCTGCAAGGTGCCGTGGCTGGCGTGGGTGACCGCCCGGTACTCGCCTCGGGGTACCGAATCGGCCATGGCCTGATAGACCCGCTGTTTCGCCTCGGTGAGCTCGCGCAGACCCGATCGCCCGTAGTACAACCGCATGCCGGGATCCGTGCCGAGTGCGGCGAGCACGATGGTCGGCACATCGGGAGCATCTGCACCGCAGCGTATTTCGTCGATCACCGTGGTCATGTCGGCGCGCTCGCGGGCGGCGATCAGATTCCATTCGAGGCTCGCGTGCCCGGCGAGCAGCGCTCGTCTTATTCGAATGGGCCAGTCGGCGAGCTGCTTTCGGAGCAGCAGCCGGATGAACAGCCCCTGCAGCCGTAGTTGCAGCGGGCCGGGAACGGGCGCCGGACGGATCCTCAGCTTTTCCGGCATGTGGGCGTCCCACTCCTCGCCCACTACATCGGCCGCGAGCACACCGGCCACCTCGTCCGGAAACAGCTGCCCGAATCGGCGAACGTAGACGCCGCCGAGCGAATGCCCTACCAGCACATAGGGTCCGGGAATTCCAGCCACTCGCAGCAGATCTCGTAACTCGGTCGCGACTTCCGTTGCGGTTCTCGGTAATTCGAGCCGGTCGCTCCATCCGGTACCGCCCCGGTCGTACAGCACCGACGTCGTCCACTGCGCCACCCGGCGGTGAATGTTCAACCAGTCCAAGCCGACTCCGCCCGCGCCCGGCAGGAAAACCACCGCCGGTCCGCCGCTACCCGAGCGTTCCAAGAACAGACTGCGACCGTCGACCGTGTAGTGCCGACCGAGCCCTGGCTCCGGCGCGACCAATGGACCGAAACCCTGCAACTTCTCCCCACCAGTAATCATACGCATGAATATACGCATAGATGCGTCGCAGCGCGAGTGCCGATCGGCTCGCCGGGCGCGAATCTCGTTGTGCCAACGGTCATATGCTCACGAATCGACGCCGACTACCCCGTGGCAAACGTCGACAAGCGCGTGTCAGCGGGATACGGGAATAACAGCACCGATCGGAGTGTTCCGACTCACATGCCAAAACCGTTCACGGAGGCCGAACGTCAGGAATTCCTCGCGGGCAAGCATATTGCCGTGCTGTCGGTCGCGGCGTCCGACGGACGCCCGCCCGCGACCGTCCCGATCTGGTACGACTACACCCCCGGCGGCGATATCAGGATCAATACCGGTTCCGAGCGCCGCAAAGCGCGCCTCATCCGGGAGGCCGGCGCGGTGACCGTCACCGTCCAGCGCGAAGAGCTGCCCTACCAGTACGTCATCGTGGAAGGCACCGTCATCGACGCGACCACCCCATCCCCGCGGGAGGCCCGAGAGGCGATCGCCACCCGCTACCTAGGCCCGGAAAAAGCACGCGCCTTCGTCGACAGAATGGACGGCACCAAATCCGTTCTGTTCACCATCCGTCCCGACCGCTGGATAACCCAGGACTACTCGGGCGACCTCTGAAACTCGCTCAGCCCCAGCCGAATCGGTCCCGAGTCAGCACGTGTTGGTCGACGACGATTCGAATTGGCTTGGGCGGCATGGACTTCCAAAGCGCACCCCGAATGCGGCGTCGAGCGCTCACGACGCCGCATCGTGGCCTGTCTGTGCCGAATCACGCTGTTCGGTGATCCGGCGGCGGATCTCATCCCACGACACGGGCAATTCGTCGACCGAGGCGTTGAAGAACACGAAAGTCGCTTCCCGCATAACCTTTCGCTTGCGCTCGATAGTCGACTTGTGCGGTTCGGAACCCGCATAGGCGTAGATGGCCGCCTTGTCCTGCCATGCCGAGTACGTCCAGAACGTGCGCTTCGGCATCTCCGCCTTCAAGGCGACGCCCAGCGCCCCTGGCGAGCGGCGGGCCTGCCGCCACAGCGCCAGCGAAGCAATCAGAAATCCGGGCACGTCGAGCAGCGACTTGACCTCGAGTCGCGAGGCCATGCATTGGACCTCGGGTGTCGTGGGCGTGCCGACTGTCGTCCATGGAAGCGTGGGCATGGTCGCTCTTTCGATGCGAGGGCAACGGCGGTCCGCCGGATGACACCACCATATTCCACAGTGGGATATACCCCTGTCAAGGGCCGCCGTTCTCAGTTCCGCTCGATGTCGACGACGAAGACGCCGAATCGCCTCCCCATCATTCGCGCGATGGCCGGGAGCTCCGCGCCGCCCGTGCCGCGCTCGATAATCCGCGGATTCGTCGCATGCCAGGTGCGGCCGGAGTAGCGCACCCGGGCCTCCCCCGCCGCGCGCACATTCCGCACCCAGTCGGTGATTCCATGCCCGAGCACCACCGCCAGCTTCCCGTCGAACCTGAGCACGTTCACCGGGGTCGAATACTGTTTGCCCGATTTCCGCCCTCGATGCTCGATCACCGCGAACATCGGCAGATACGGCCCGACCCGCCGCACCACCGGATTCATATACTTCAGCTGAAGCCGATCGACCCAGGCGGGAAAGATCGACGAAGCGTCCGCGCGAGCTGTCATCGTGTGCCCCTTCCGAATACAGTCTCTGACAGACTAATCGGCCTTGCCCCGCCACGCATCCGCCCGTGGGCGCAGACCTCAGCGCAGGTCGAGGGCGAATCTCGCTGCCCCGACGGCCATATAGCTGCCGGTCAACCCGACCATGCTGAGCGCGATCGGACGCGCCACGTCACCGCGCACCAGATGCGCCGCGCCATGCACGGTGTCGATGACGTCCACCATCAGCGCGAGCCGCTGCAACCGCACCCGCTCGGTCTCGGACGCCCCGAGATACCCGAGCCCGAGCGCAATCGCCCGCGCACCGAAAATCCTTGTCATATAGGTCAATTCGGGTGTAGGTCGAATCCCGAAGAGTCGAGCCGTGCCCCTCGGCGCGGCGAGCGAAACCACCCCGAGCGCGATCCGCCCGAAAGCCAACCCCCGCAACGCCGAACCCAACCGCGAATCCGTGTTCATAGCCATACCCGCAGCCTGGCCCGCATCCCGGCCGAAGTCGATTACCTACCAGGTAAAGCGCGCGAGCCTCACCAGCGCGGCGTCAGCGCACCCAATGCCCCGAGCGCCACCGCGGCGGCCGTCGACGTCCGCAAAACTGTTGGGCCCAAAAGGCTTACCGAAGCACCCGCCTCGGTGAACGCGTCGAGTTCCGAATCATCCAGTCCCCCTTCGGGACCCACGATGAGCAGGATCTCGGCGACCTTGTCGAACGGCAGCTCGGTGAACCGCGCCGCACCGGATTCGTGCAGCGCGACCGCGATTCCGCCGCGGCCGACCAGGTCACGAACCATCGCCATTACGTCCCGGGTGGCGTGCAGGCCGAGCACGTCGGGTATGTATGCGCGCCGCGACTGCCGAGCGGCCGAGCGCGCGGCGAGCCGCCACTTCTCGACGCCCTTGCGCGCCTTGCTTTCCCAGTTCGATACGCACCGCGACGCCTGCCACGGCACGATCCGGTCGGCCCCCGCCTCGGTCATCAATTCGACGGCCAGCTCCGACCGATCGGATTTCGGCAACGCCTGCACCACCGTCACCGATGGCGAAACCGGTTGCGCGACAACCCGGTCCAACACCCGCAGGTCGAGCCGGTCCTTGGCCGTCGCCACCACCTCCGATGTCGCGAGCAGGCCGCGGCCGTCGGACAGCGTGATCGGCTCGCCGACCCGGATCCGCCGTACGGTCGCCGCGTGCCGCCCCTCCGGCCCGTCCAGGACGGCGACCGAACCTACGGCGGGTATCTCGTCGAGGTAGAAAACCGTGGCGGCCAAGGATTTCAGCGCCCGCTGAACGAGGCGCGCAGCCGCGCGAACAGCCCGCTGTTGTGTTCGGACTGCGCCGACATCACCTCGGCCCGCTCCCGCTCGCGCAAGCCCTTGTACTTGCGCAGCAGTTCGGTCTGCTTGCCGTCGAGTTTGGTCGGGATCACGATATCCAAGTGCGCCAACAGATCTCCGCGCGCACCGGAACGCAGCCGCGGCATGCCGTGGCCGCGTAGCACCGAGACCTCGCCCGGCTGGGTGCCCGGCGCGATGGTCAGTTCGGTGGGCCCGTCCAGGATGGTGTCGATCACCACGGTGGTGCCGAGCGCGGCGTCCACCATCGGGACGCGCACGGTGCAGTGCAGATCGTCGCCGTCGCGGACGAATACGTCGTGCGGCTGTTCGACGATCTCCACGTACAGGTCGCCCGCGTGGCCGCCGCCGGGGCCGACCTCGCCCTGCGCGGCCAGCCGCACCCGCATACCGTTCGCGACACCGGCCGGAATCGGCGCGGCGATCTCCCGGCGCGCCCGCACCCGGCCGTCGCCGCCGCACTTGTGGCAGGGATCCGGGATGATCTCCCCCGCGCCGCGACAGGTCGGACACGGCCGCGAGGTGAGCACCTGGCCCAGGAACGACCGCTGCACCGACTGCACTTCGCCTGCGCCGCCGCAGGTTTCGCAGCGCACCGGCTTCGAATTGCCGTTGGTGCCCGCGCCCTGACACACATCGCAGAGGATCGCGGTGTCGACGGTGAGATGTTTGGTGACGCCGACCGCGCATTCGGCCAGGCTCAACCGGGTGCGGATCAGCGAGTCGGCGCCGGGCTGCACCCGGCCGCGCGGTTTGCGCTGGCCACCGCCGCCCCCGCTCATGCCGCCGAAGAACGCCTCGAAGACGTCACCCAGGCCGCCGAAGCCCGCACCGGTGAAGCCGCCGGCGCCGGCGCCGGATTCCAGCGGATCCCCACCCATGTCGACGATGCGCCGCTTCTCCGGATCGGTGAGCACCTCGTAGGCGGTGGACACCTCCTTGAAGCGGGCCTGCGCCGCCTCGTCCGGATTCACGTCGGGGTGGAGCTCCCGTGCCAGCTTGCGGTACGCGCGCTTGAGTTCCTGGTCGGTCGCGTTTTTGGAAACGCCGAGCAGTCCGTAGTAGTCCCGTGCCACTTGAGTTCTCTAGTCCTTGGTCGCTCTCCACAGTTCCGACTGGTGTGCCTGCACCACGCCGACCGACCAACATTAGTCGGATGCACTCAACTTTATCCGGCCGGGGTTACAGGCTAACAGCGAGACCGGTCAGCGTTCGGCGAGCACCTCGCCGATATAGCGGGCAACGGCCGCGACCGAGGCGATTGTTCCCGGGTAGTCCATCCGGGTGGGGCCGAGCACACCCATCCCGCCGAGCACGGCGCCTGCCGAGCCGTACCCGGTGGAGACCACGGAGGTGTTGCGCATCTGCTCCACCTGCGTCTCCTCGCCGATCCGGACGGTGACCGTGCCGGGATTCTGGGTCGCTGCCAACAGCTTGAGCACAACGACCTGCTCCTCCAGCGCCTCCAGCACCGCGCGCAGCGAACCGGGGAAGCCGAAATCGGCGGCGTTGCGGGTGAGGTTCGCGGTGCCGCCGAGCACGAGCCGCTCCTCCGGATGTTCGACCAGCGTCTCCACCAGCACCGTCGACACCCGGATCAGCACGTCGCGCAGCGGTTGCGGGGCCCGCTCCGGCAGTTCGGCGACCGCCGCCGAGGCCGCGGCCAGCCGTTTGCCGTCCATCGCGGTGCCGAGCATGGCGCGCAGGGCGGCCAGGTCGTCGTCGTCGACGAGTGCGCCGAGTTCCACCAGCCGCTGGTCGACGCGGCCGGTGTCGGTGATCACCACGAGCAGCAGCCGGGCCGGGTTGAGCGCGACCACCTCGATATGCCGGACCGTCGAGGCCGACACCGTCGGGTACTGCACCACCGCGACCTGCCTGGTGAGCTGGGCCAACAGGCGAACGCCCCGGCGCAGCACATCATCGAGGTCGACACCCGACTCCAGGAACTGCATGATCGCCCGCCGCTCGGCCGCCGACAGCGGCTTCACATCGGCGGCGATGCGGTCCACGAATTGGCGATACCCCTTGTCGGTGGGGACCCGTCCGGAGCTGGTGTGCGGCTGGGTGATGTAGCCCTCGGCCTCCAGCACCGCCATATCGTTGCGGATGGTCGCGCTGGAAACACCCAGATTATGGCGCTCCACAAGGGTTTTCGAGCCGATCGGCTCCTTGGTCGCGACATAGTCGGCGACGATCGCGCGCAGAACTTCGAAGCGCCGATCCTCGGTGCTCGACATTCGGCCCACCTCCTGCATTCGTCTCGACCACACCGCCCGATCGACCCGGTTTTAGCATCGATCGGCCTCGACTCACCGCACATCGCATACCACATGACGCGGTTCGTCTAACTAACCATTTTATCCGGGTACGCCCCGATTTCCGGTGTCGGCGTCCGGGGGGAACCTGATATCGCACGTCACGTTCGCCACATCCCGGCCGTACGGCCGCCCCCGAAACCGCGTAGTCGGCCTACATCGTCATGGGAATACGCCGTGTGGGATTGCATTCGCCCCGACGCGGTGTCGTCTTCTTGGCGGCGAGCCGCCGGATGATTGGCTGGCCGTGGATCCGGCCGCGCGGACCGGCGGGGGCGATACCTGATCAATCTCGGTGCCGCGGCGGCGACCATGGCCGCCCTGGCAACCACCCTGATCGTGTCGAACGGGCTGATCGCGTTCGGCGTCGGCGCGGGAGCGCCCGTGATTGTCGGGACAATGTTCTGTCATCGGGAACGCGATGCCGACCGAAATCGCTGAGGCGGTGGGGTTCAGCCCTGGTGTTTCCGGTCGCGACGGAGTTGTTCGATCGCGCTGGCGATCAGCGTGTCGCGGTCTGCGGTCGGGGATTTGCGGCGTTCGTATTCGATGAGACGGTCGGCGGTGGTGGAGTTGCCCATCACCATGCTGAGAAGTTGGCGGTAGTCGTCGTGAGTCGCGATCACCGGCAACTGTTTGGTCGGAGCGAGCGCCGGTTTCGCGAGGGCGGGCATCTCTTTCGTTGCCGCGGTGGGGCGTTGCGGCGCCGGTAGTGGCGCGGGCCGGGAATCGGGTTGAGGTTCGGCCGCTTTCGGCAGGTGTCTGCCGATCCATGCGGTGAACGCCATACGTATGGCACCGAAGAACTTTCGCAATGCGCACCCCGTTCGCACGGACCGGTGATCCGTCCCGTTTTCTCCTGACCGGGCACTCAGCATCGCAGCCACGCGGAAACCGGACATGCCCCGAAAAGCGTTGCCATCGGTTCGGGTCGCGAGTGCCGACGCGGACCGTCAGGTCATCGTGCCGGGAAGTCGGCGGCGGCCCGCGGCGAGTTCGGTGACGAGATCCTCGTAGGCGCAGGATAATTCGGCGAGTCGCTCCCACAGGAACCACAGCTCCCATTCGTCGTGCGCGGCCAGGGCGGTATAGGCGTGTGCGGTCAGGTAGGCGAGGCGGTCCAGCACCGAACCCAGTGTTTCGGTGTGCAGGTATGCCGCGCCGCGAACGGGTGGCACATGGATTTCGGCCCAGCGGTCGATGCGGGTGATCAGGTCCGCGCGGGATTCGGCGGCGCCGCACGGCGATCCCGTCACCGGCGATGCCGGATCAGACTCCGGCTTGCGGCTTGCCGATTCAGGACATGCCGAAGTGCTTGCGACGAGCTGACGTTCGTGCCAGCGGGTCAGCTGTCGCGCCGCCGTCAGGAGCGGGTGATCGGAGTCGAGTTCACCCCGGCACGCTTGCAGCACCTCGTATCTCGTTGGCAGAGCGCTATTCACCGCTCCCCCGTCCCGAGCCGACGAATCGCATCCCATGTGCCATTCTGGGATTTTCGAGATGGGCTCGCGGGTATGTGTTGCGGTTATCCGACTCTCGTTCGTTGCCCCGGATACGTTGCAGAGACATGTGGGCACCGCCCCGACGGGCGATTCGCGGATGACCGGCTGGCGAGCACATCAGTTTTGTTGCGGTGCAATCGTTTTCGAAATCGATCATCGGACCGCTCCGCGGACGCAGGTGCGCGCGGCGCGGACTATCACGGCGGCCGACGGACGGAAGGTGTCGCGCGGGGGAACAATCCAGGTGCGGTAGGTGGTAGCGGAGTCGGCCGGGGACGGGAGGGCTATTTCGCCGCCCAGGGGGACGATGGTTACGTCGAGGCGGAAGAGTTCGGCGGCCAGATCCGGATCGACGGTGAGGTCGGGGCGGCAGAGGAAAGTCCATCTGCGGGACCGGATGTGGGCCACGATCGGGCCGATTGCCAGGCCGCGGAAGAGAAGTTCGTCGCGCACCCGCTGACCGAGCCGGGCGGGCATGGTGATCCCGCCGACCACCCCCGCCTTCACCACGATTCGCCCCACCTCCGGATGGATTCCGGCGGGTAGGCCGCAGGTGCGCCGATAGTAGGCGCAGCGCGTGGCCGGCGTATCCGCGAAAGCTGGTTCGTCCATATCTGCCCCCTAGGAGATCTGTTCGTGCCGCGCCGGAAACGAGTGCGGCGCGCCCGACCGCACTGGACCTGAAGCCTTTGGCGCGGATATGGTTTCAGGACTTTCTGCGATGGCGACCGGGCGCGCGTTCAGTAGAGCACCGGTAATTGGGGCGAGGAATCTCTTCGACACACGGAACCGGCCGAATGGTCGCAAAGTTCCGATGGTTCCCGCAGCGAGGTTCCAGTTACGAACGCAACTGACTAGTGAGACTACGAAAGGGGATTCGTCGTGACACCAACAGGTTCGACCCTCCCGCGTCGCATGCTGGGCCGCCAGTTGCGCGATCTCAGAGAGAAATCCGGGGTGAGCGCCGACGCCGCCCGGCAGGCGATAGGCGTTGCCAAACAGACGCTTTGGCGGATGGAGACCGGACAGGAGGTGCGGTTGAATCCACTGTTCATCGAGCGGTTGTGTCAGATGTACGGTGCGACGGAGAAGAAGACGAATGTGCTTCTCGGGTTGACCGAGGAAACCAAACGCACCGGGTGGTGGTACGCGTACAACGACGCAATCCCCGATGGCTTCGACCTTTTCATCGGAATGGAAGAGGCCGCCAAGAAGCTCATTTCGTATCAGAACGCGCTGCTGCCGGGGCTGCTTCAGACAGATGAGTATCGGCGAGCGATGATCTGGGTGGAATCGCCCACGATGCCCGGCAGCGAGGTCGAGCGACGCATCGAGATGTTCGCTCGCCGAAAGCAACGACTGACCAGCGCCAAGAGACCACTGACGCTGGAAGCGATCATCGACGAGTCCGCGCTGCGGAGGGCGATCGGCGGTTCGTCTGTGATGTCGGATCAGCTGAAACACCTTGCGCGAGTGGGCGAGTTGCCGAACGTCTCGATCCGGGCGATACCGCTCAGCGCGGAAGCATACGGCGGACTGATCGTCGGACCGTTCGTCATCCTCGAATTCCCAAGGCACCCAACGGCTCGCCTCACCGAACCGCCCTGCGTCTTCGTGCAAGGCTTCACTGGCGAGCTGTACCTTGAGAAGACCGAAGAAGTGCGCCAGTACCAACGGGCATACACCGAACTTCAACGTTGCGCCCTGGATGAGGGACAAAGCCGGGCCCTCACCCTGAGGATCGCGAAGGAGTACCTGATATGAGCAGCGACCTTTCCTCCGCCGCCTGGTTCAAGAGCAGCTACAGCAGCCCTAGCAAGGACTGCGTCGAAGTCGCTTTCCTCGATCGGAACCGGGTCGGGGTGCGCGACTCGAAGAATCCGTGCGGGCCAGCCCTGGTGCTCGCATCAGATCAGTGGGCTGCGTTCGTCGCGGATATCGCCACTGGACGGTTCGACCAGCGCTGACGCGGAAAGAATCTGCCGTCCGAGCGGGTGGGCGATTCCCGCGATCCCCGGATCGCCCATTCGCCGGACAACAGGGCAAGTGACCAGCTGGTGTGAAACATGCCCTAACCTGCGCAGCCGTATGCTTGCAAGCCCATAGACCCACCGGTAGCGTCTGCATGAGCTGACGTAAGGTCGGCAAGTCTGAGGGGGCGGAGAGGCCGGTCCGACCCCTACAGGCCACTAGGCGGGTACCGGCGTGTAGGGAAATCGATGACGAGTAGGTCGAATTCTGCGCGGCTGGCAGCCCTAGCGCTCGGTGCAGTGTTCGTGCTCGCGGGGTGCGGGTCATCGAAGGACGGGACTCCCGAGCCGACGTCTGGTAGCGACAAGTCGACTTCCTCGGCGAAGCCAGCTCCGGATGTACCTGCTGGATACAACGCCTGCAAAGACGTTCCCCAGAGCATTCTCGACTCCGAGCAGCTTACAAATGAGGGCCCAGAAGACTCAAATGCGCCGCAAGGCGGGATCATCTGGCGTGGCTGCATGTATTTGCACCATGGTGGGTACGCCTCTTCGATTCAGACAACCAACGCCACGGTGGATGCGGTCCGTGACCAAAAGTATCCCGAGACAACAGAGTTCACCATCGGTAGTAGGCGAGCAATCTCTACTCGTCGATTCGTTGGGCCACATATAAAGGACTCGTGCACAGTTGATGTTGAGATGAAGGGCGGCAGCCTTGAAGTCGACGTTAACAACCCGCCCGATCAGTCCTCGGTGACTAAAGATCTCGATGCTTGCGATATCGCCAAGTCTTTAGCGCAAAAGATTGCACCCACCCTGCCTGCTGGAGCCTGACCGTCATATTAAATTTCTCGTCGGGAGGGAAAAGATGAGCGACGACAATACTCAATCACATCGGCCGTTGGCGAACATCCTGAAAGAAGTCCAGGATGGACATGTGACGATCAAGCTATCGCCGGAGGATTTCGTAAATATCGACCGCGATTGCGAAAGTTTCAAGGATATAATCCGGAAGATAAGGGAAAAAGCCACAAGGATCTACGCAACCGGAAGTTGGGGACTCGGAGAAAACAGTTCGAACGCCTGGGGTGGCGTAGGACACGCTGTAGAAGGCACAAAAGAGTTGGTCTCCAGCGACACCCTTGTCAATCGGTTCAAGACCAAGGCGCAAAACGACCCAAACAGCCTTTACGAGATCATGGACCAACACATGAAGATCGTCGAGGACATCCAGAACGCCCACCGGATCGTCCGTGATCGCATGGTCGAATCAGACGCCAACTTCGCGGCCGCATTCAAGACAGCGAACGAGGCCCCGGACACCCGGCCGAAGGTCGAACCCCCCGCTCTCGAGTCGAGGCCGCACAAATGACGACAGAATACGAGGGACCGAAGATTCCAGGCGGCGGAGAGAATCCGAACAGCTGGAGCCACAAGGATATTCACAATACTTTCCAGCCGCTCGACCCAACGAAAGCGGTGCAACCCGGACAAGAGTACGCCGAAGCCTGGAAGCTCTGGGAACAAGGGTTGACCACCTTCAACCGCTCTATCCAGAAGTCGCTCGACGGCGCATGGCAGGGTGGAAAAGCGGCTCCTCTAGCCATGCAGGCAATCAAGGACTACATCACCAAAGCCCACGAGCTGAGCGGGCCCATATCCGAGATGCAGGACCGAGTCGACCAAGCCTTTAATGCGGTCAGCCGAACCCAGAAGGCGATTCCCGGATTGGTGGATGGTGACCAGCACTGGTACAACCCGTGGAGCTGGGGCAAGAACGGCGAGAAGTCGCGGAAGCAATCAGAAGCTCGCGAAGCGATGGAAAACGATTACGTGAAGCCCATGTCCGCCGTCGACGCCAAGATTCCGGTTTTCCCCACCCCGAGCAGCCCGACCAACCCGGTCGACATCCCCAACGCCCCGCCCGGCGGATGGGACTGGCAACCGAGCAACCCCGGCCCGAGCACCCCGGGCCCGCAGACCACCCCTGGCCCCAAAACTCCAGGCGACCCGGGCCCAGGCACCAACGACAAAAACGATAAGAACGACAAGAGCCAGCAACCGGGCACGGATAACCCGTCGACCAACCCGACGTCGACGAATCCGACCACCACGCAGGACCCGTCGACTCAAAACCCGTCCAACACAAAGACTCCCACCACACCGACGGGTGTCGATCCGACGAAGACGAGCCCGACTTCGGTGAATCCGACGACGACCAGCCCGTACGTTCCGGGCAGGCCGAACTCTCCGAGTCCGGGCACGACTCCGGGTGCGCCGAAGACGACGACTCCGGCTCCGCGGCAGAACATTCCGGGTCTTCCGGGTTCGCCCGCCGCGACTCAGGCGGCAGCGGCGGCGGCACGAAATGCCGCGGCGGCGGGTACGGCGGGCGGCTTCGGTATGCCCGGTGGGGCTCGCGGTAAGGGCGACGACGACAAAGAGCATAAGATCCCGGATTACCTGATCAACCAGGAGAATACCGAGGAGCTGCTGGGCGAGCAGCCGAGGACGCTGCCCGGCGGTGTGATCGGGACGAACCCGGAATTCACGGACGGCTGAGCGGCACAGCGGTTTTCGCTTCACCAGGCGTCGGGGGCCACGCCCCACCCCGGCGCCGATGCCGCGTCCAGGTGATGCTGGGACGCGCCTGAACGACCGGTATACGGGACGATCTGGAATTACCGAGGAGAACGAGCACGCATGGCCGAATGGAGTTGGGATCCGGACGATTTCGCGGCGCTGTGGTTCAGCGACGCCTACGACCGGTTCCCCGACCCGCTGCAGTACACGAGCCGCTTCGAATTCCGCGACGGTTTCGCGGCACACCGAAAGGCCGTGCACGCCCGCTATTCCCGGGATGAACGGTACGAGATCCAGGCCGCGCTCGATACTCTCGGTCGCGCCGAGCTGCGGATCGAAATCATCGGCGGCACAAGCAAACACAAGAACAGCACCGGCCCCGGCGATGTCCGCGAGTACCGGATCGTCGGCGCGCGCACCCAATTCGGCGCCGTGGTGATGAGCCAGTACGGCGCCGACCCGGATTACGGCCCGATCCGGGTGCGCACCTTCAGTTCGGAGAGTCTGCCTTCCCGGCTGGCCGCGAGCCTCCCGGCCTGCCCGCCCGGATCCGGCAAACCCCTCATGCTGCACCCGGACGACCTGCGCCCCCGCCGCGACGGCTACATGGAGGACGTCGCCCGCAACACACCGCGCGAGCAATACCAGCGCCTGGTCAACCGCCCCACCGACGGCGGCGGCACGGCGGTCCTACTCGCGGGCCCCTTCCACGCGAACACCAAACCGTGGAATGTCCTCACCTGGCGCGACATCAACAAAGACGGCCGCTACACCGAACAACGCGCCGAACACATCACCGTCCGCCCCACCACCGTCCCCGACCTGACCGCAACCTTCACCACCTGGATAGACCGAGCCCAATCCCGCCTCGCCGACAAAAACAAAGAACCCTGGGACTAGCTTCGGGCCGGGTTCCGATTACCAGAGAGTGAGAAAGCGATCGGTGACGATCCGACTGGCCCGAATCTCGCCCTGTTCAGCAGGCCGCGACCTTCAGACCCTTCCATCGCTAACGTTGCGTCGACGCCTCGACTAGTCGACGGTAACGGCATGATGCCGAGTGGCTGGTGTAATTTCTGTATCACTGGGCGAGGGAGGATGCCTCTATGACACAGGCGTGGGACGGGAGATTCGAGGTCGTCCCAGCCGAGGTCGCCGACGCCGGCCGCTATGTCCAGCTTACGGCGCAGGAACTGGTGGCTGGCCTGCGCTCGATCGATGCCGAGGTCAACAAGCTGCTGGAGAACTGGACTGGCAACTCCGCGACCTCCTACCGATCGGGCTGGGAAGAGACTCGCAAGGGCGCGGAAACCGTCCTGGAAGCATTGGCGACGTTGGCCGAATTGCTCGGCGTGGTCGCCGACACCCACACCGATCTCGACACACAGCGCGCTGCAGGCACCAGCTCACTGGACCTACCGTAGGCATGGGGAGGGCAAATTCATGACCGACTCATTCCGGGTGAACCTAGACGAGCTCGATGACATCTCCAACCAACTCAAGGGCTTTGTCGGGTTCCTCACCGAAAGCATCGCCGGAATCCAGCAACGCACCGCTGGCGTGCAGTCCAACTGGACCGGCCCGTCCGCCATTGCTGCCAACGAGGCGTTCACAAAATGGGTGACCGGCGCTCAGGATGTCGCTGAAGGCATCGAGACGATGCGCACCGCAGCCATTGCTGCGCGGGACCGCTACCAGACCGCCGTCACGACGAACCTGCAGATGCTCGGACGCAATACAGGCAGTCAGTCGTGACCGTTCTCGACGTCTCAGCGCAAACCTACTACGACGCTGGCGACATCTGTGCGAAAGCGTCCTCTGGCTACTTCGAGGCTTTCAAAGCCGCGATGCAATCATTCGGCGACACAACCAATATGGCCGGAAGTGTCGGCGACGGAAAGAAGTGGGCCGAATCTTACGACCAGCAATGCAAAGACATCTACACGATGTCCATTGACATGGTGCTGGCATTGGACGGCTATGCCCAAGTGCTCAAACAGGCCGGCTACAACCACGCTCTTGCCGACTATGACAAAAACAGCGGTCAACCCGAGCCAGCCGCTCCCAACCTGAATCCGTCGTTCACCCTCACCCCACAAGAACTAGCCTCACTGCTGGTACCACCTTCTGCCGGCGGACCCGGCCGCGGGCTCGTCGACGACGGCCTGGAACTCGCCGTGAAAGTCGGCATCCCTATTCCCGACGGAGACACGACCAAACTGTCGCATTCCGGCGACGTCTGGAATAGCCTCGCCAATAACGCCACTGTGACCGCGACCCCCGGTGAGCTCGAACGTGCGGCCGCGCTATTCGAACAAGTGACCTCTCCTGACGCGAACTTCATAGACGAAGATCTTCGCGAGCTCAAAACCGCCGCAAGCGACCTTTCCGGCGCCTACGGGGAATTGGCCCAAGCCTGCCGGGATCAGAAAAAAGCCCATGACGACATGCGGGCCGATCTCGAGCAACTGGTCAAAGACCTCGCCACAGAGCGAGCCACAGAAGTTGTCGTCGACCTCACGCTCTCGGTGCTCGCCTCATGCATCAGCTTCGGCGTAGGCGCCTCGGCGGTGGCCGCCAAAGCCGCAGTCAAAGTCGCCAAAATAATCGAGAAATTTGCCGACCTGATCAAGAAGGCCGTCCAGGCGGCGAAAATCCGGGCTGCGGTCAAGATCGAACGCGCCACCGCAAAAACTAAGGAAACCATTCAACGCATAAAAGAACTCGGGACCAAGCTGGTCGAAAAGTTCAAGAGTAGGCTTAACCCTTCGGACACGACCAAGCCGTCCGGAAAGGCCGATCCTAATTCCATCCCCAGTGGCAGACGAACGCAAATCGATCCCAATGAACGGGATCCAGCCAACATTCGCGCCCTAACGCGGGAAAATGAATCCGCCGATATCTTGTCCCGCGGCGGATACAAGGTCGAACAAAATCCAGATGTTCCCGGCACGGCCAAGAACCCTGATTATAAGATCGAAGGCAAGATATTCGACAACTACGCGCCATCGACAAGTAATGCTCGAAATATTGCGTCAACTATCGAAGAGAAGGTTTCCTCTGGCCAGACCGAGCGAGTCGTGCTAAATCTCGCTGACAGCAATGTCGACTTGGCCGTTATGAAGGCCCAGCTGAAAGATTGGCCGATACAAGGTCTCAAAGAGGTCCTTGTCATCGATAAGACCGGAAGTATCGTTCCATTATTCCCGTAGCCAGAAGGAGGCATTGAATGGCGTTGGATTACGTGTTCAAGATAGCGACGCAGACATCTGTCGATGAATTTTCCAACACCTTGATAGATATAACAAAAGCCTTGGACATTCTCGATACCGAATCGAACACTGAGGCATTGCAGTCGGACGGTATCATCACTCACCTCGGAACCTGGATCAGGGTAGGCGTCGCTACGCCATCACGTTGGGGCGATCCAGTAGCGGAAGACTTCGGATTCTCTCCGACGTTATTCGCAAGATTCAGATACGGAAAGAATTCCCCTACATCGGCCCAGGGCGATGATCTGGTAAAAGTTGTCGCCGGGCTGCTGGGGCGCGTAGCGGGCGATGCCCTTCTGTATCTAGAGGGCTCTGAAAAATTGTGGCTCCTACGACGCGACGGCGACCTCCGTCTCAGCGAAGACGAGGCCGTCTGGGATGCGGGGAGACTCAGTTCTATCCACATGCCATATAGCCGTAAGAACTACTTCTTCTCCTGACCTCGATCTTTCGCTGAACCTTCGGCCCGCCGTAGTCGGGCTGGGACTGTTGCGGCGGGTCAGCGCCTCGCAGGTTGTTCAATGCCGTCTTCGCGGCCTGTCGGACGTGTTCGTGCGGATCGGCCAGATACGGCTCGATCGCCGGAATCGCTTCGATGATTCGCCATCCGCCGAGAACTTTCGATCAAATCGGGCAACGACAGCGCGGCGAGCCGCGAACGCATTTCCGGCAGAGGTCAGATCCTCGGACCAGAGAGGTTTATTCATCCAATCTCCCTCTCGATCAATAGATGCCTTGCGGCCAAGACGTTGGTGGCCTGCCGGCCCGGAGGCGTCATCAACGTCATTGCCGCTCACACCTAGCAGACACCGCACGCTTTCTTGATGTCGTTGAGCGTCATGTCCGCGACGAAGGCCCGCCCGATAGCTGGCTCGAATAGCCGGTGGCCAGCGGCGAAGGTTCGGCAAACGATATCCGACAAGACCCGGAATATATTGGGCCGCAGGCTATTTACAAGCGAATCGGTTGACGGTTCGGTGAGGGGATGAGTGATCCGCTGAAGGAGCAAGAGGACGCGGTGCGGGCGTTGGAGTTGGTGCACGGGGCGGCCGGGCCGTATCTGGCGAGCCTGTCGGAACGGAAGGTGCACGATTCGGCCAACGACGTGCTCATCGATCGGCTCGATGGTCCACTGCCGGAACAGGGTTCGGGCACGGTGGCGACGATCGAGCGGTTGCTCGCCGTCGCGCCGGAGGCGGCGACGCACGCGTCCGGACCGCACTTCTATCACCTCGTGGTGGGCGGTGCGACGCCCGCGGCGATGGCGGCGGACTGGTTGGCCTCGCTGCTCGACCAGGCTGCAGGACTGTGGATCGGGTCGCCGCTGGCGGCCAGGATGGAGGCGATCGTCCTCGACTGGCTGAAGGAATTATTCAGCCTGCCAAGCGATTTCGGTGGCGTACTGACCCCGAGTGCCACCTTCGCGAACCTCACCGGTCTGGCCGCGGCCCGGCGCTGGTGGGCCGAGCGACTGGGCTCCGACGTCACGTCGCAGGGTTTGTCGGGTCTGCCGCCGATGCCCGTGTTCAGCAGCGGATATGTGCACGCCAGCGTCCGAAAGGCGTTGCAGATACTCGGTTGCGGGCGCGATACGGTGCGCACGTTCGTCCGCGACGACGCCGGGCGGCTCGACCTCGCCGCCATGGAGGAGGGGCTGCGCGGGCTCGGCGGCATGCCCGCCGTACTCGTCGGCAATCTCGGCGAGGTGAACACCGGCGATAGCGACCCCATCGCTGAAATGGCCGATCTGGCGGCCCGTTACCACTGTTGGCTGCATGTGGACGGCGCGTTCGGGCTGTTCGCGGCGGCGTCGCCGCGCACGGCGCACCTGACGCGCGGCGTCGAACGCGCCGACTCGATCACCGCCGACGGGCACAAATGGCTGAATGTGCCCTACGAGAGCGGCTTTGCGTTCGTGAAGAACAAATCCACACTGACCGAGGCATTCGGCGGCTGGGGTGCGGCCTACCTGCCGGAGTTCGATGAGGAGTTCCCGAACTTCAATATGCTCGGTCCCGAATCATCCAGGCGGGCACGGGCATTCCCGATCTGGGCGACACTGCACGCCTACGGGCGGGACGGCTACCGGGAGATGGTGGAACGTCATCTCGACGTGGCCCAGCGACTCGGCCGAATAGTCGACGCCGCACCGGATTTCGAACTGATCGCCCCGGTGCAGCTGTCGGTGACCTGCTTCCGCTATCGCCCGCCCGGCGTCCCCGAGCCCGAGCTGAACGACCTCAACGCCCGCCTCGGCCGAGCCGTACTCGCCGACGGCCGCGTCTACGTCGGCACCACGATTTATCGCGGAATGACCGTGCTGCGACCGACTTTCGTCAACTGGCGAATCACCGAAGCCGAGGCCGACCTGCTGATCGAGGTGATCCGCGAACTAGGTCCCGAGCTGAACTGACGCTCGCGGTCCGCACCGCCATTCCGGGCGCCAGGCTCGTCGCCGGTAAGCAACGGCATCTGGTGCTGCCGCAGCTCGTGCCGAACAAGTTACCGAGTTCGATTCCGGCCACCAGCGGCTGCGCCACCGCCGCGGCGGCCGAATACCTGCTGCGCGGAAGGCTTCCGGACACCGACATGCGCGCCGGACTAGTCGGGCCAGGCCGGTTTGCGTTTTTCCAGGAACGCGGCCATGCCCTCGCGGGCGCCGGGCAGTTGCGATGCGGCGGCCATCACTTCCAAAGCGATTGTGTAAGCGTCGTTTTCGGGGCGGTCGAGTTGGGCGTAGATGGTGCGCTTGCCGAGCGCCTTACTGGCCCGGCTGCCCCGAGTCGCGCGGGCGAGCAGTTCGGTGACCGCGGCGTCGAGGTCGGCGTCGGGCACCGCGCGGTTGATCAGGCCCCAGTCCGCGGCCGTCGCGGCGTCGATGACATCACCGGTCAATGCCAACTCCAGCAACCGTTTTCGCCCGATCGAGCGGGCCACCGGCACCGCCGGCGTGTGACAGAACCAGCCGCCTTTGCCGCCTGGCAGTGCGAAGCCCGCCGATTCCGCCGCCACCGCAAGATCGCACGACGCCACCAGCTGGCAGCCCGCCGCCGTCGCCAAACCGTGCACCCGGGCGAGCACCACCTGCGGCACCGATCGCATGGTGCTCATCAGATCGGTGCACACCGTGAGCAACTCGCGCACGCCGAGCAGATCTCGGGTCGCCACATCCGCGAAATCGTGCCCGGCCGAGAACACCGGGCCCACCGCGCCGAGCACGATCCCCGTCGCATCGGTCTCCCCCGCCGCCCGGAATGCCGCGAGCAGTTCGCCGAGGTGTTCCGCCGACAGCGCGTTGCGCCGCTCCGGGCGGTTCATGGTGATCCGGATGGTGTCGCCGTCCCGGTCGAAGAGCAGATGCCGATATTCCAAGGCCGTCATGACTACACGGTAGTTTGTGAATTAAGTAACCAGTCGCCGAATCGCTGGCTATGCCAGGGCACCCGCCGCATCATTGGCAGATGCGATTGACCGTGAAGCTCGATTACGACGTCGCGCAGCTCATCGAAAGCACCGCCAGCAAAGCAGGCCGATCCAAGACCCGCATCGTGAACGATGCCCTGCGCCAGGCGCTCGCTCCCCTCGCCGAACAGCCCGCCACATCCGCTTCGTATCAGGTCGAGATCCCACCCCGTCCCGCCGACGAGTCCGATCACGCCGCGATCACCGAGGCGATGGCCCGCTACTTCGGCCTCCCGGCACCGCCACCGCTGCTGCGGGTGGTGCGAAACGAGGATTGACATGCGTGGATTCGCCGTGGCGCTGGCCGGACTTTCGGCTGCGCTGGCCTTCGCCGCACCCGCACACGCCGCGGGACAACCGGATCTGGAGGTGTACACCGCCTGCGGCGGCGCCCTACCCGGCATGCCGCCGCCACTGAGCGTCATCGTCCGGAACATCGGATCGGCGACGGCCGAAAATGTCACCGTGGATTATTGGTCGCCGTTCGGGCCGACGGGTTCTCGCTTCGCCGCGGCGATCGAGCCGGGCGATATCGTCAACTATCCCGTCGGGCAGGCTCGCACCCTCGAACTGCTCGCCGCCTCGGTCCGCAGCGGCACCCCCGACGCGGACCCGGCCAACAACGTTGTGGTGCAGCCGATGTTCTGCCTGCCGTCGATGTGAACAGGCACCCGTAGGCTCGTGCGGTGACCATATTGCGATCGGCCACCGAAGCCGATATCCCTGCCGTACTCGGCTTCTGGCGGACCGCGGCCGAGGACGCGCACCGGCCCGCCGACAGCGCCGCCGCGCTCGGCGCACTGCTCCGGCGCGATCCGGCGGCGCTGGTACTGGCCTGCGACGATTCCGGCATAGTCGGCACCGTGATCGCGGGCTGGGACGGATGGCGCTGCCACATCTACCGGTTGGCCGTCGCGCCGCATCGCCGCCGCACCGGGATCGGACGGCTGCTGGTGCAGGCCGCCGAACAGCGGTTTCGCGAGATGGGCGGAATACGGGCCGACGCAATGGTTCTCGACGACAATACGCTGGCGCACAGCGCGTGGAAGGCGAACGGGTATGCACCGCAATCCGAATGGTCGCGGTGGGTGAAGCCGTTAAGCTAGGGCATCATCGGCTGATCCGGCGACGAGACGAGGGCGAAGAGTGACGGCTGGGTTGCGGCGAATCCGATTGTCGGACAAGGCGATCGACACCTCGCTGGTCTATGGCGAACCGTACGAGACCGACGACGGCACCACGATCATCACCGTCGCCCGACCCGGCGGACTGTTCCGTCCCGCGGCGCGGCCCGCCGGGATATTCGTCATCCGGGAGGGCAAGACCAGGTGGGTGCCCGCGGCCGACAGTCACCGCCTCGCCCTGGTCGCGATAGTCGGCGGGCTACTGCCCGCGATCATTGCTGCCGTCGCGGTGCTGCGCCGTCCCCCGTGGCCGGATCTGCCCGGCCGCTGAACATGTGAGTGAGCTTGTCCGGGTTCACGATCGAATAGATACCGGTGATCAGCTCACCATCCGGCTCGACGACCAGCGCGGCACGCAACGCCCCGTCCTGTAGCGCCAGCATCGCGGGGACCCCGTTGACGGAGGCGGGCACGAGTTCGATGCCCGCAGCGCGCGGATTCGATCCGAACGCGGCGAAGTAGCGGGCGACGGCGGCGCGGCCGTGAATCGGACGACGGGCCACCGCTATTCGACCGCCACCGTCGGCCCATGCGGTGACCTCATCGGCCAGCGCCGCGGCCAATTCGCCGACCGCGCCGCGCCCGGCCGCCGCGAAGAAACGGCCGACGATCTCCGCGTGCCGATCCGGATCGACCGGAAAACGCCTGCGGTGCTGGGCGATATGTGCGTTCGCGCGGTGATAGAGCTGACGCACGTCGGCCTCTTCGCGGTCGAGCAGATCGGCGATCTCGCGATACCGGTATTCGAACGCGGCGCGCAACACGAATACCGCACGCTCCGGCGGCGTGAGCCGTTCGAGTAGCAAAAGCATTGCCAGCGTTACGGTTTCGCGCTGCTCCACGGTTTCCAGCGGGCCGAGGTCGGCGGTGCGGACCGGGGTCGGCAGCCACGGGCCGAGATATTGTTCGCGGGTGGTGCGGGCGGCGGTGAGCCGGTTCAGGCACAGGTTCGTCACCGCCTTGGTGAGCCAGGCGGACGCGGTGCGCACCGGGACGTCGGCTGCGGCGCGCGCCTCCCATTTGAGGTAGGCGTCCTGCACGACGTCCTCGGCCTCCGCTGCGTCACCCAGCAGGCGATAAGCCAGCCCGAACAGTCTGCCGCGCTGCTCCTGGAAGATCGCCAACGTCTCCATGCCCGCAGCCTGCCATCCGCGCGCGCTCAGCGCCGGACCGCCCACATCGCGCCGCGCGAGATCAACTCCTTGAACCACGCCGAGGCGCGGCCGGTGAGCACGAGACCGGTCGGGCTGTCGTCGAACCGGGTGAACTGGGTGACGCCGTCCCCACGGCCCAGGCTGATGTTCTGCCAAAAATAGCGCAGCACAATCGGTTTCGACTTACGTCCGCGAAGCGCCCTGGCGATCTCCTGTGCGACGTACGGACCCATCTGCATACCGGTCTGGCATGACATGCGCACCCCGTCACCGGCCGCGTCGCCGACGCCGTACACCTCCGGATGTGAGATCGACCGCAGGCGATCGTCCACGAGCAACCGGCCGCGCGCATCGGTGGCCAGTCCGGCCGCGCGGGCCAGCTCGGGCACCTGGAATCCGGCGGCCCACACGATCAGGTCGGCGGGGACGGTCCGCCCATCCTCGGTCACCAACCCGTCCGGCCCTACCTTGGCGACGCATACTTCTTCCATTACCGATATTCCCTTATCCGCGAACGACTTTCGAAGATGACGCTGTGCACGTTCGGAGAGCCATCCGCCCACCGGAGCACTCGAAACCAGTTCGACCCGCAGCCGCGGATACGCCTGCGCGATCTCGGTCGCGGCCTCGATACCGGTCAGCCCGCCACCGACCACCACGACCGAACCGTCGAGCCCGCACAGTTTTTCGCGCAACCGGAGCGCCTGGGTTCGCTCGGCCACCGAGTACGCGTGCTCGCGCACACCGGGGACCGCGTCCAGATCGGCGTCGCTGCCCAGTGCGTAGATCAGCGTGTCGTAGCCGACCGGAGCGGAATCCGTTCGCACGATGCGGTTTTCGAGATCAATGCCGGTTACGGTCGCCACCGTGAGTTCGACCGCGGTACCGGCGAGCAGCCGCCGCAGCGGGCGGTCCGGCAGTTCCTGCCCGGCCGCGAGCTGATGCAGCCTGATCCGCTCCACGAAACGGTCGGTCCGGTTGATCAGCGTCAACCGGATGTCGCGGCCGCGCAGCAGGCGGGCGGCGCGGGCCGCGGCGTTGAGTCCGGCGTATCCGGCCCCGAGCACGACGATGCGGTGCGTCACGAGAAACCTCCTGGTCTGAAAATTCGGATCGGAGGGGTGAACCGGGAACCTTCGTGTTTTGTGACAACGAAGCATCCGTTGCGCGCCAACGTGTCTCGCCGCAGCCCCAGAACTGGGGTCGTAACCGAAATGTCCCATTACCGATTTATCAAATGACAATTCAACGGGAGGTCAAGTGAAGAAGATCATCGGTGCGTTCATCGCCGCCATCGCGGTGACCGCAGCGGTCGGGGGATGCCAGAGCGATTCGAGTACGTCGGCGACCGGAACGACCCATCCTGGGCAAACCATCACGCAGGCACCCGGCCCGGCGCCGACACAACCGGGCAATACCGATCAGCCACAGACGGGTAACACCGACCAGCCGCAGTCGGGTGGCCAGCCCGCGAACAGCGACGCACCGGCCACCAGCGGTAAAGGCCGCTGCGTCGACGTGAATTCCGCCGTGGTGGGCAGGGCGGTCAAGTCGCTCGGCCCGTCGGTGGGCGGCGATTCGTACTACGTGGACAGTGCGCTCGACGCACCCATCGGATCGTGCCCGAAGCTGCTCTGGGTGCTCGTCGGGACGCCGCACGGGACCGCGAGCTCACCATGGCACGTGCTGTTCTTCAACCACAACGGATATCTCGGCACCGCCACGGCGAAGGCGACGTCGTATACGAAGGTGGTCGGTTCGACCGAACGCAGTGTGCAGGTGCAATACCGGTGGCTCCAGGGCAATGACGCGAACTGCTGCCCATCCGGTGGTCCGGTCGTCATCAGCTTCGACCTCGGCGCCGACGGCCGGACCGTGACACCGGATCCGGCGATCCCGGACCAGGTCGCGAATCCGAGGCGCTGACCACGGCGGGGGCCCGCCCTCGCTCAGGTCTGCCGCTGATCCGGTACACGTCGCACTGATCCACGGTCGGTGTGTATCCCGTCCGGGGGATACGACAGCCGAGTTTTGGGCAGCGATCGAAAAGCCGCACTTCGACAGTGGTTGCCGCGCGAAAATAGGGATGGCCGAAATCCGGCCCGCAAGGGGAAGTGTCGACCCTGGCGGTCGACGGAATGTGGGGAAAGCCATGAGAGCCAACAAGTTCGCCGCCACTGCCCTGCTAGCGATCGGCGCCACCGGCGTCACCGCGGGCGCCGTACAAGCACAGCCCGCGCCAGGCGTGCGGGGTGTCGATCACGGCGTCACCTTCACCGCCGCACCGACAGCCGACCATCTGGGCGTCACCGCCACCGTCGAGGCAGGGCATTTCGCACTGACCCCCGGCGCGGTGACGCTCACCAACGCCGAAGGCGCCACCGTGGCAACCCTTCCGCTCGATCTGCGGACCGCGGGCGGCACCGTCGGGCTCGCCCCGCTGATCGGCAACGAAGGCCGAACCCTCACCCTCACACCGCAATCCGATGCGGCCCAGACCGCGCAGGCCATCGACGAGGCCTCCGACACGCTCGCGCGCAAGCAGTACAACGCGGGCATCGGCGCACTGATCGGCGCCGGCATCGGCGCGGTGATCGGCTTCTTCCTCGGCGGCGTCGGCGCGCTGGTCACCATCCCGATCGGTGCGGGCATCGGTGCGCTGATCGGTTTCGCCACACCGTAAAACCGGTCACGCCACGACAATTCGGACAACGCCGGGTAGGAATATCCGGTGAACACTTCGCGACCGGAACCCAGGCAGTGGTCGTGGGCCCGCACCCTGGACGATGTGGCGGAGCGCCGCCGCCACATCGAGCCGCTGATCGGTGCCCGGCTCACGGCCGTCCGGTACTACCTGTGCGACTACGACCGCGAGGAGCGCAGCCCCGAATTGGTCGGCGCGGGGCCGATTTTCGTAGAAGGCCCGGAACCGCTGTGGCGCTGCGACGGTTTCGACAGCCTCGACTACGGGTTGGAGCTCGAGACCGATTCCGGGCTGATCTACTCGCTCACCTGGGATCCGCTGGGCGACCGCGAGGGCATCGGGCTACGCCGGATTCCCATGCTGGGCAGCGGTGTTCAGGCGGATGCCGATATCACCGTTTGGCGCGGCGGCGAGATTTGGCCGCTCGGCGTGCCGTTCACCGATATCCGACTGCACTACGAGCCGTATCCGCCCGGATTCTGGTGTCCGCGTATCAGTTTCCACTGGCGGGACCGGAAACTCGAGGTGATATTGGGCGAGTCGGCCGACGGCGTGCTTGTTCCGTCGGCCGACAATGTCGCGGTGCTGTACCCGGAGACCGAGCTGCCGGGCTGACGTTTCATCCGTCGAGTAGGTGGCGGGGTGCGGCCTGCCGCCAGGAGTCGAGGACTATGGCTTCCAGTTCGGCGCGGTCGTCGAGCGCCGCCAGCCGGACCCGGACCCAGGCGTTGCCCGACTCGTGCGCGGCGATCCAGAATTTGTCCGGTTCCGCGACCACCAGTTCGTCGCGGTCGATGATGGGGCAGCGCACCGCCATCGACGACTCGGCCTCCGGCAGGGTCAGGAACAGTTTCTTCGTCACCCGGAAGATCGGCATGCCCCAGGCGAACTCCTCCGCTGCCTCGCGCAACGACAAAGCGAAGGCGCGGACATCGTCTCCGGTGAAACTCATGCACCATATCCTGCCAGGGTATGTGGACTATGCCGGTCCGATGCGGGCACAGGCAGGCGGCTGGTCGGCAGGCGTGCCAAGATCGGCACATGGAGGTTCCCGACGCGCGACGGTGGAATATCAACATCCACTTCCACGATTTGGTGGTGCGGGCGGTATCCGGCGCGGCCGATGTGCTCGATATCGGTTGCGGGGAGGGGATGCTGGCGCGACGGCTGCGGCGCGAAGCCGATGCGGTGACCGGAATCGATCTCGACGCGGCGAGTATCGAGCTGGCGAAGGCGCAGTCGCCCGGTGGCGAAATCGATTACCTGCGAGCGGATTTCCTGGCCCATCCGTTCGAACCGGAATCGTTCGACGGGATCGTCTCGGTGGCGACGCTGCACCATATGGATCCCGAGCGCGGGCTGAACCGGATCAAGGAGTTGCTGCGGCCGGGCGGTACGGCGGCGGTGATCGGCTTCGCCCGCAACGAATTTCCCGCCGACCTGCCCCGCATGCCTGCGACGGTGCTGGCGTATGCCTGGCATGTGGTGCCCAAGAAGCAGTGGCGGCATCCGTCGCCGATCGTGTGGCCGCCGCCCGACACCTACCGAACGATGCGCAAGCTCACCGAGCGAGTGTTGCCGGGCGCGCGATTCCGGCAGCACCTCCTGCCGCGGTACTCGATCGTCTGGACGAAACCGTCGAACTAGGCGCTCAGCCCTCGGCGTCGATATCGACGTAGTTCGCCAGATCCGCTTCGATGCCAACGCGTTCGAAGAACTCGACCGGCTGGAATTGCGCCGCCTCATGGGATCGATCGACGGCCGACTTGGCTGCGGCAAGGTCGTCCTCCGATGACCACTTGACGATCGTGACCGCATTGAACCGGCCAGACCCGGAACGCTGTTCCAGCAGGGTGTCCGCCAAGAACCCCGGCTGATCCCGCAGCACGGAGTGGGTTCGCCGCACATTGGCCCAGAACTCGTCCCGCGCCGGCGCGGGAACGACGAACTTGTCGATTCGGTACACGACTGGCATTCAGACCTCCACAGCGTTCGATCAGGAATTCACCGTGAGGCTAAGACCTGAACAACACTCGAGGTCAAGCATCGCGCTAGCGCGATGTGACGCGCATGAGGATATCGTCGGCGGCCCACAGCACGAATCGTTCGATCGGCACCACCGGATGATCGGCGACGAGCTCGAAGTGGAAGCGCCGCAACAGGATCGCGAGCATCAGCTCGGCCTCCAGCTGGGCCAGCGCCGCGCCCTCGCAGCTGCGCGGGCCGAAGCCGAATGGAAGGTAGGCCAGGCGCGGGCGTTCGGCGCTGCGCGCCGGAGTGAACCGCTCCGGATCGAAAACCTCCGGTGCGGGCCAATATTCGGGGTTCAGGTGGATGGCCCAGATCGGGCAGAAGATCGTCGTGCCCGCGGGCAGCAGATATTCGCCGAGCCGGAGTTCTTCGGTGGTCTCGCGGGCGCCGTAAGGCCCTGGGGGATATAGCCGCATCGACTCCTTCAGCACCATGCCGAGATAGGTCAGCTGCCTCAGGTCGGCGTAGTCGGGGGCAGGACGGTCGCCGAGCACTTCGGCGAGTTCGGCGGCCACCCGGTCGGTGATATCCGGATGCCGCGCAAGCAGATAGAGGGTCCAGGACACCGCGACACCGGTGGTGTGGTGCGCCGCAAGCATTGTCATCAGCACCGAGTCGCGGATCCGCGCGGGCGGCTGACCCGCCGCGGCCAGGGCGGCGATGAGATCGCTGCCGCCGCGGTTCGCCGCGAGCACCTCGTCCACGCAGTGACGCAGATAGGCCAGCGCGGCCTGTGCCCGTTCCGGATTCGACGGCGCGTCCGGCTGATACAGCCGGGTCAGGTATTCGCTCAACACATCGTGGAACGCCGCCACGATCCGGTCCGGTTCGGCCGAATCGCTGCCCAGCGCATACGCGCAGATCAGCCGCAGTGACAATGCGCTCAGGTCATGTTGCAGGGCGATCGGTCCGTCGGCGGCCGCCCAACGGTCGGCCAGATCACCGGCCAGCGCGACGAATTCGCCGAAATGCGCCTCGTGCGAGGGACGTCCGGCCAGCACCGAGAGCAGCGCCCGCCGCCACGGCGTGTGCCGGGCGGCGTCGATCGTCTGCAAGTTATCCGATTCTTGTAGCGGCGCAAGGAATTCGAACAACTTCTCCGGCCGCTTATCGATCTTCGCCGCTGACTCGAGCAGCACCGGATCGGCCACCGAGACCGCGGTATCCGCGCCGGGCAGCCGGAAGCGTGCCACCGGACCGTATTCGGCGTGCAGCTTCAGCTGATAGTTGTGCAGGCCACCCGCTTCGGCGATATCGGCGAAACTGTCGGTGTCCGGGCCTGGAATCCGTGCGGCAGCACTCGTCATAACATTCCTCCAGATCCCGTCCGAGCGACGGCCCGGACGCCAGATGTGATGCCGGTAGGTTGTGCTCCCCCGCCATGCTTCCCCTCCCAGCCGACCGGTGCAATCGCGAAAACCGCTGTCGGCGGCCGGATATCGCGGGGCCAGGGCCTGTCCTCGCGGCCCGGCTGGCCGCATCAGCGGTCCAGCTCGTCGCCTGGCAACGCGGAGGGGCCGATACCGGGGTTGTATTGGCGACGACAATGCGGCGAGCTGGACCGTGGAGGCGCCGGATGGGACTCTGCGGGCGCACCCTACGGTGGTATAGCCGCATGGAAGGAGGCCGGAATGTTCCGAGCGCTGCTGGTGCTCCGCATCAATGCGCACACCATCGAACGAATCGACCTGGCGGACAATACCGTTCACACGGTCATCGCCGATACCGGCCCGCATCCGGACGGCGTCGCCTACGATCCGAGCACCGACCGGATCTATTGGACCACCATGGGAACACCGCGCCGGGTGCCGGGCAACGACCGCGATTTCACCCGTCGGGACGGTTCGGTGCGGTCGGCCCGGCTCGACGGATCCGATTACCGTCACGTGGTACCGGACGGCGGGCTCACCACCGGGAAACAGCTCACCGCCGATTTCGCGACGCAGCGCCTCTACTGGTCGGATCGCGAGGGCTGCAAGGTGAGCCGGGTGAATACCGACGGCTCGGGCCGCACCGACCTCGTCGTCAACCCGCGCACCGACCACCGCATGTCCGAATGTGTCGGTATCGCAATAGATTCCGTCAACGGTCAGCTCTACTGGACGCAGAAGGGTCCCGCCGACGGCGGGCGCGGCCGGATCCTGCGCGCCGGACTGGAGATCCCGGCCGGTGAAACCGCCGCGACCCGCTCGGATATCGAAATCCTCTGGGACGCACTGCCCGAACCCATCGATCTGCACCTCGACCCGGCCGGAATGATCTATTGGACCGACCGCGGCGCAGAACCGTTCGGGAACACCCTCAACCGCGCACCGATCCCCCACAAGGACGAACGCGGCGACCCGCCGGAGATTCTGGCCCGCGGCTTCGGTGAGGCCATCGGCGTCGCGGTCGACACCGACCTCGCCTACGTCACCGATCTCGCGGGGACGGTGCGTGCGATACCGATCGATTCATCAAGCAGCGCAACGGAATACGTCGTCGCCCGGTTCGCCGGACAACCGCTGACCGGCATCGCGGGCATTCCGGCCCGAACACCCGCGCACGACCGGAACGAACGCGCGGCCTAACCCTCCGGGTAGAAGACGAACAACGTGCAGCCGGTGGCGGAGGCGGGCACATGCCACGATCCGGCCGGGGCGTGCAGGAAGGTACCCGCCGGGTAGTCGCGCGCGCCGTCGTTGAAGGTGCCCGACACCACGAAGACCTCCTCCGGACCCGGCTCGTGCACGTCGCGGCGCGGCCAGGACGTGCCGGGATCCATCTCCAGCACGTTGGCGTGCGCGCCGTTCGCGCCTTTCCACAGGTGACGGGTCCGGATTCCGGGGAAGAGCTCGCGGACAGGCGCCTCGTCGAGGGAGATGGAGGTGTAGCCCTCTTGGGTCAAGATCTCAGGATGCATGCCCCCAACCGTGCCGCAGGCGAGCCGTGGCGGAAAGTGTCAACAAAGACACCATAGGGTACTTTCTTGCCATGCATCGTGTGGTGGCCCTGGTCCGCCCGGTCCAGTCGACCTTCGAGCTCGGCTGTGCCACAGAGGTTTTCGGGATGGTGCGGCCAGGTATCGCCCAGCACTACGAATTCGAGGTGTGCGCCGAGAAGCCGGGGCCGGTGCCGACATCGGCCGGATACTCGATCGCCGTCGCCCGCGGTCTTTCGGCGCTCGACACTGCGGATACCGTGCTCATTCCAGGCTGGACACCGGTTGAAGCGCCACTTCCCGCCGCCGTGCGCCGGGCACTGCTGCGGGCACACGCGCGCGGTGCGCGACTGGTGACCATCTGCACCGGAGTGTTCGCACTGGCGCGCACGGGATTACTGGACGGCCGCTCGGCCACCACGCACTGGGCGCGCGCCGAACAGCTGCGGCGGGAGTTCCCCGAGGTGCTGGTGGAACCGGACCGGCTCTACATCGACCACGGCGACGTCGCCACCAGCGCCGGGGCGGGCGCGGGTATCGACCTGTGCCTGCATCTCGTCCGGCGCGATCACGGCGCCGCACATGCCGCCCTCGTCGCGCGGCATATGGTGATGCCACCGCACCGCGACGGCGGCCAGGCGCAGTACGCGCCGCCCGCACCGCCCGAGGAGGCGCTGGACGGTCTGCTCGAATGGGCGGGCGCACGCCTGGGAACACCGTTGTCGGTGTGCGATATGGCCGCACACCTCAACGTCTCGCCACGCACGCTGGCCCGGCGCTTCGCCGACCAACTCGGTACCGCCCCCGGCGCGTGGCTGCTGTCGCGCCGGATCGCCGAGGCGCGCACGCTCCTGGAGGAGACGGATCTGCCGGTCGAGGCGATCGCGGCGCGGGTCGGGCTCGCCTCGGCGGTCAATCTGCGTCGGCGATTCCGCGCCCAGGTCGGGACGACCCCCGGGGCCTACCGTCGAGCATTCCGGGTGCCGTGAACTCCCCCGAACCCGGCCGCCGAACACGAAATCGACCAGGGCCGTTCAGTTTTCGGCCCACGGCGATGGCATCAAATATGTGTGCTCGGATGGTCGTGTAGAAACTTCGGCACAACCATCCGCCACGCGTCCACCACCAGCTCGCGCATCTCCGCCTCGTCCAGCGCGGCCATCGAACATTCGACCCAGTTGTAGCGCAGATCCGACGGCCACGGCAGCTGGAACTTGTCCGGCTCGGCGGCCACCAGCGCGGCCCGCTCCGCCTTCGGGAAGGCGAAACCCAGCACGGTCTCGTCCCGGGAGAACGCGAGATAGACGATCCGGCCGACCCGGAACTTGATCCGGTCGTGCACGATCACCTCATATGAGCGGGGCAGGATCTTCGCCACCCGGCGAACGTCATCGACCGTGAACACACCGCGGATGATGCCATCCCGCACCGACACCATCCGGCCGTACCAATCTTGTTGTGCGGGTTCAGTACCGCTGCGCCGCCCGAAAACCCGGCGACGATCGCGTGGCGATCTTTGTATCGTGAGCGTCGTGGATTCGCGAGCCCGCCCGGTACTGTTCCTGAGTCTGCTCGCGGCACTGTCGATTCCGTTCTTCGTCCTCGGGGCGGTCACCGGCGGACTGTCGATAGGCGCGATGCGACTGCCGAGCAGCGCCGTCATGTTCGTGCTGCCCGTCGCGGTCGCGGCGGCACTCACCTGGCGCGACGGCGGTGGTGCCGCCACCGCCGGATTGTTGCGCCGCGCTGTCGATCGGCCCGCGGCCCGGCCGCGCTGGTATGTGGTTGCCGCACTGCTGATTCCGGCGATCGCCGTGCTGTCGTATCTGCCACTGCGCTGGTCCGGGCAGGTGGATGCGGCGCTGCCGCTGTCGCCGACGGCGGCGCCCGCGATACTCGTGATGTATCTGCTGGCGGCCACCTGCGAAGAACTGGGCTGGACCGCGTATGCGACCGATCCGCTGCAGCGGCGCTTCGGTCCGGCCGCCACCGGAATCGGGCTCGGCGCGTATTGGGCGCTGTGGCATCTGATTCCGCTGCTGCAGGCCGGGCATCCGGCCCAGTGGATCGCGGGCTGGTTCCTCGGCACCGTCGCCGCCCGGGTGCTCATCGTTTGGCTGCACAACAACACCGGGCACGGAGTGAGTGCGGCGATCCTGCTGCATGCCATGTTGAACGTCACCGAGGCATATACCCCTGACCTGGACAAGCCGATCACCATGATCACCACCGGCGTCCTGACCACGGTGGTAGCGGTGGCGGTTATCGCGAGCCAGCGTACGAACCGGACAGATTCGGCACAACTACCCCGCTGAAGCGCCTGCGGGCCGTTTATAGACGTCCGCGTCAGCGATCTTGACTAAATTTTTAGTCAGCACTACTCTCATCGATTGCCAGATGATCGCCGATAGTTGGTTATCGCACCGGCCCTTTGTGCGGGCGATCACGTAGATGAGCGAATTCATACAGGACAAGGAAGTATCGCGATGCGTAGGCGTCGATTCATCGGTACCGGCGCGACCGCGCTGAGCGGTTTGCTGCTGTCCGCATGCGGCACCGGCGCAAGCGGCAAGGACGACGGGCGGCCATGGCTGATGCCCGACGAGGGACAGCCGCACAAGCGCACCTGGATGGCGTTCGGCGCCAGCGAACGGATCTGGGGTGCGAAGCTGCTGCCGCGGGTGCGCCGCGATCTGATCACCGTCGCGCAGACGATCTCCCGGTTCGAACCGGTGTCGCTGCTGGTGCGGCCCGCGGAAATGGATATGGCGCGCAATATGATCGGCGCAGCGAATATCGAACTCGTCGCCGCCGAACTCGACGACCTGTGGCTGCGCGATACCGGCCCGGTCTTCGTGCGCGACGGATCCGCCAGGGCCGCAGTGGATTTCAACTTCAACGGTTGGGGTAATAAGCAGCAGCACGGCCACGACGCGAAGCTCGCCGGATTCATCGCCGACCGCGCGGGCGCGCAGGTGCGCCACACCGACCTGGTCTTGGAGGGCGGCGGCCTCGGGGTCGACGGTGCGGGCACCGCGCTCATCACCGAGAGCTGTGTGCTCAACAACAACCGCAACCCCGGCTGGAAGAAACCCGACGTCGAGGCCGAACTCCGCAGGCTGCTCGGCATCGAGAAGGTGATCTGGCTGCCCGGCATCGCGGGCGAGGACATCACCGACGGGCACACCGACTTCTACGCCCGCTTCACCGAACCCGGCGTCGTGGTCGCCGGACTCGAAAACGATCCGGATTCCTTCGATTACGACATCACCCGCCGCCACCTCGACATCCTGCGCACGGCCACCGACGCACGGGGACGGCCGCTGCGGGTCGAGGTGCTGCCCGGTCCGTCGACCGTGCGAGAAGCCTTCGCCCACAAGGATTTCGCCGCCGGATATATCAACTTCTACGTGTGCGGCGGCGCGGTGATCGCCCCCGAATTCGGCGATCCGGACACCGATCCGGCGACCAAGGCGACACTGGAGCGCCTTTTCCCCGGCCGGGAGGTGGTACAGATCAATATCGACGGCATCGCGGCGGGCGGCGGCGGCATCCACTGCACCACCCAGCAGGAACCCGCCTGACCGCCCATAGAGTGGAGTGCCGTGCGAGAGACACCAACCCAAACGCAGGACCGGCAGACGCAGATCCTGGAGGCCGCGGTCCGCGTCATCGCCCAGGACGGCGTGCGCGGGCTGCGCATCGAGAAACTTGCCGCCGCGGCCGGGGTGTCCACCGCGCTGATCTATTACCACTTCAAGGATCGCGCGGGCATCCTGCGAGCGGCGCTCGGTCACATCAACCAGCGCGCCGAGCGCTACACCACGGCCGGCACCGGCGACCCCCGCGACCGGCTCGAACAGATGCTGCTGCTCGAACTGCAGGACGATGCCGATGTGCGCGAAAACAGCGTCGCCTGGGGCGAATTGCGGGCCACCGCGGTCTTCCAACCGGACCTGCGCGAACAGTTAGAAAGCACAACGCGCCGATGGAACGACGATGTGGAAAGCCTGGTGCGCCAAGCACAATCGTCAGGCGCCGTAACCGCGGACGTGGATCCGGCCGCCGTCGCCGAACATCTCACCGCGCTGGTGGAGGGGCTCAGCGAACGCTGGCACAGCGGCTCGACGACGCTCGACCGCGCCCGGGCGGTTCTCACCCGGGCGATCGCACTCGAGCTCGGTGAACGCGCCTGAGCCGCTTAACCTTTCAGATCGGATAGTCGAATCCCGAGCGTCAATCGATGCCGAGCAGGGTCCGCAGATGCCTCGGCGCGGGCGAACCGTGCGCCAGCATCGCATCGTGCCACGCCCGCTCGGTGGTGCCTGCGGGCCGCGCCGCGGCGATCGCCGAAACCTCGGTATAGCCAACGAAATACGTCGACAGCTGAGTGGAGCTGAGCAGCGTCCGCCGCCACTTGCCCGCCGCCTCGCCCTCCTCCTGGAAGCCGCGGCGCAGCATCAGGTCCATCGCCTCGGCCTCGGTCATACCCTCGCAGTGCACCCGCTGGTCCAGGATGGCGTTGATGGTCATCCGCAGCCGCATCTTCAATTGCTGCAGGCGCACCCGCAGACCGCCGAATCCGTACCGCGCCATCAGCTCTTCGGTGTACACCGCCCAGCCCTCGACGAAGGTGCCGCTCCAGCACAGCGCCCGCGCCGGGGTCGAACCGCGGAACCGCCGGGCATGGGCCAGTTGCAGATAGTGGCCGGGCATGGCCTCGTGCACGGTGAGATTGCGCAGCATATGGTCGTTGTATTCGCGATAGAACGATGCGACCCGCTCGGCCGGCCAGTCCGCCGGAGTCGGCGAGATGGCGAAAAATGTTGGTATATCGGCCGTTTCGAGCGGACCGACCGGATCGCAGTAGGCCACCGCGACACCCCTGGCGAATTCCGGCATCGGCTGCACCACCAGCGAGTCGTGCACCGGCGTCACCAGATCATGTTTCACGACAAAGTCTTTCGCGTCGGCGAGGGCGGCGACGGCGCGCGCCACGACCGTATCGTCGTCCGGGTGTTCGGCAGCGACACGGTCGAGCGCGGTGCGCACGGTGTCGTCATCCGGACGCGCGACACCGAGCAATTCGCCCGCGACGGAACGGATTTCGTCGATGGTCTGCTCCAGCTGCCGCTCCGCGCGGTCCAGCAGATCGGCCGCGGACAGGTCGGTGTCCAGGGTGTGCCACAGCTTGGCATCCCACTGCCGCCGCCCGAGCCGCGCCGTGCGAGTGGTGGAGCCGTCGAGCCGATTGGTCAGCCAGGCGACGAATTCGGTGATCGCGGCGATCGCCGCATCGGACACCTTCGTCACGTTCGCGCCGGGCACCTGCGCGGCCAGCGCGGGGACCTCGTCGCGAATCAGCGCGGCCACCCCGCCGAACTGGGCGATCGCGGTCTCGATATGGACGCGCGGACAGTCGCCGTCGAGCGCGACCCGGGCGGTGGCGAGCGCGTCCGGCACCAGCTCCAACCGGGCGGCGAGCTTGTCCAGCCGCTCACCGGCCGGCGCGAACGGCCGGGCCAGCAGGCCGTACAGCAGCGGACCGGGGTTGTGCACCAACGGATTCCATTCGTGCTCGCGCACGTCTTCGAGCATGAACAGTCTGCTGTCCACCTCGTGCTGCAGCATGGCGTGGTCCACCCTGTCCTCGGGTGTGAGCTCCAGTTCGTCCACCTCGGCCAGCGCGTGCGATGCCTCCCGCAACATGGCCGTCTGGTCGCGCACGGCCGCGAGGGACCAGTCCGGCAGCTGATCGTCCACTCGATGATCACCGGCGAAATAGGCGGCGTGCGGATCGGATTGCAGTACCGCGTCGACGATCCGCCCGGCACGTTCTACGAAAGTTCCCGACATGCGGCCACGCTACCTCGGACCCCGATGCCTGGTTATCGTGAATATGTGGGTGTCATAGGCGAACTGTTTCCCGGCAAGAAGCTGACCGACGAGAGCGGTGAGGACAGCAACGGCGAGCAGCACCGTCCGCGCGTCGAACTCGATCTGGACGCGGGCGTCATCCGCTTGTCCCCACCGAGCCCTCGCCAGGAAGATCCGGCGCCCGAATAGGATTCCGCGCCGATGGCCGCCATCGGACCAGGCGGCCGGTCACGGCAGGTCAGTGGACGGCGAGTTCAGGGAAATTGGGGTCGGTGTCGTTCACGGGGATGTGCGCGCCGCCGCAATCGGCGGTCCTCGAACCACCCGAGAGCGATTGCAGCAGACAGCCGACATTGATCTGCGAGCTGATCGAAGACGATCCGGTCTCCGCGTTGGCCAGCGGAGCTACCGCCAAAAGTGAAGCAGCGCACAGTAATCCACTCGCCATGAATCTTTGAACTGTCATATTTCAAATCTTGCACTGCCGACCGGACGAAGTGGCACCCCCAATTCCTCTGTCCCTGCGTGGCGATGATCACGCCCAGCACCGGACGGAGCGCACCCTCGATATCGGCACGCCGGGCATCTGGTCGGCGCTGAAAGCGGCCGGATCGAATCGCAAGGGGTTCGACTCGATCCGGCCACGTTTTTCAGCGAGCGGCTACCGCCGCAAATGCGCCGCACCCGGCGCGGATCAGGTTCATCCTTGAACCTCCTTGCCGCTGAGAGCTTCCCCGCTCGCGGTACCTGATATCGCGTACCGCTTATGGTGCTTCAGAATAGTTCCGTCGCGCCGCATTCGGAAGCAGCACAGCGTTTTTCGTTGCTTTTGCGACGATTGGGGAGGTTTTGCTCAATATGTCCCGAACAATCGCATAGGGGTTACCCCAGCCGGTGACGCATCACTTCTTCACATAGCGACACACATGGCGAAAATTGTTGACACGCAACGGTAAATACCCGCACGACCCGGCATCGCATCGTGCGCGGCGGTGGTTCGATAGGTCAGATGCGCCCGCCGCCGGCGAGCTTGCCCGCCATGGCGTCGAGACCGAGCATCGCCAATAGCGACATACAGTCCGCGGCATTATGGGCATGACTTGCGACGGTGCGCGCGGCAATCGCGCTTTGCCTGGCGGATTCGGCTCTTTCGGCCGCCCGCGCCTCGGCGAACTCACCCGGTTCGTGAAGCGGGGCGATATCGGCGGGTAAGACGCTGATATCCGAACTGCCGATATCCCGGCTCTCTGGAGGACGACGATGGCTGTCGAGAGACATGGGACTCCTTCGGGTTGCCCGCAGCCTATCTCCCCCGCCCGCGTGCCGCAGCAGGAACTCGACGAACAATTCCGTCCGCCAGCAAGCGGCGTCACCAGCACCTTTTCAGCAATCGGGCAAACACGATCAAAACCGCGCCCTACGGCACGAGCAATTGCCGCACCACATTGTCGGCCAGCAGCCGACCGCGATCGGTCAGGACGAGACGGTCGCCGTTCCGGACGGCGAGACCGTCGGCGATAACGCGTTCCGCCGCCGCGATCTCGGCGGAATCGAGCTCCCGCAGCGGTAGGCCGGTGCGCAGGCGCACCGCGAGCATCACACGTTCGCTGTGCCGCTCGTCAGGGGTGAGCGCCTCCCATCCCGCGGCGGGCAATCCGCCATCGGCGACCCGATCCACATAGCGCGCAGGGTGTTTCACATTCCACCAGCGCACGCCGCCGAGGTGGCTGTGCGCACCCGGCCCGGCGCCGAGCCAGTCGCCGCCGTCCCAGTAACCCAGATTGTGCCGACAGCGCGCGGAATCGCCCGTGGCCCAATTGGACACCTCGTACCAGGCGAATCCGGCCGCGGTGAGGCGGGCGTCGATACGTTCGTAGCGGGCGGCCAGCACATCGTCGTCCGGCGCCGGGAGTTCGCCGCGACGCACCCGCCGGGCCAGCGCCGTACCGTCCTCGACGATGAGCGAATAGGCGGAGACGTGATCGACGCCCGCGCCGAGCACGGCATCGAGGCTGGCGTCCAGGTCCGCGTCGCGCTCGCCCGGCGTCCCGTAGATCAGATCGAGGTTGACGTGTTCGAATCCGGCCGCGCGCGCCTCCATCGCGGCCGCGACCGCCCGGCCAGGCGTATGCGTGCGGTCCAGCACCCGCAGCACGTGCGCGGCGGCCGATTGCATACCCAGCGAAATCCTGGTGAATCCCGCGACACGCAGTCGATCGAAGAATTCCGGCCCGGTCGACTCCGGATTCGACTCGGTGGTCACCTCCGCGTCCGGCGCCAGGGTGAAGTTGGCGCGGACCGCGTCCAGCACCTCGGCCAGGCCGGCGCCGCCGAGCAGCGATGGCGTGCCGCCGCCGACGAAGATCGTCGCCACCGGCGGTGTCGGCGTCGGTAGCGCGCCGAATCGGGCCGCCGCGGCCGCCAACTCCCCTTTCAGCGCCTCCAGCCACGACCGCGGCGAGGCCGAGGTGCCGAGTTCGCCCGCGGTGTAGGTGTTGAAGTCGCAGTATCCGCAGCGCGTCGCGCAGAACGGCACATGCACGTACACACCGAACGCCCCACCCCCGAAATCGTGCAGTACGGGTGTCGTCGACTCGGCCTCCTGGCGAACTGCGGAATTCACCGTTCCAGTTTGACCGCCGCCCGTGCCCGACCCGACCGCGGGCCGGAACACCTGACGTGATCAAGAACTCGATACCGGTGCGGACGGAATGCCGATGATTCGCAAATGATGCGTATCCCGGTTCACATCGCCCGAATCGGGCCGCGTATCGCTGCGCGACGGGGTCGGCCGCTATGACTACCGTCACAGCGACCCCTTACGGTCCAGGGCATTTCCCTCAAGAATCCGGAAAATATCGGACCGAGGTCGGAACCGCCCGGCTGACGTGGCACAATAAGGCTCATGCGCGCTTCGGAGGTACGACTGGTGGCACGTCGCCACGTCGATTACAAGCGCGTTTGCAGCGCTTCTTGTCTGCCCGGTTCCTCGCGGTAGTTCAGCGCGCCGTCTCCGGGTTCACCCGGCAATTCTTCGATATCGACACAGCATCGGTCCGCTGACACCGTAGGCGCGGCTCAGCCCGCCGCGCCCTCAGCACGGACGTATCACAGACCCCAGCAGGAGCGACCCCATGACGTCGAGCACCGACGCCGGTCCCATCGATCAGCCAACCCAGGGACAGCGGACGAAACCGGAACGTCCCGCGTCCGAGCGCCGCGTCCGGCCGGACCGTCCCCAGCCCGCCGCGGGCACCGCGCCCCGGGAACGCACCGGAAAGCCGGTCCGCCGCAAGGCCGAAGGCCAGTGGGCGCTCGGCTACCGGGAACCGCTCAACCCGAACGAGCAGTCCAAGAAGGACGACAACCCGCTCAACGTGCGGTCCCGCATCGAGAACATCTACGCCAAGAACGGCTTCGACTCGATCGACAAGGGCGACCTGCGCGGCCGCTTCCGCTGGTGGGGCCTCTACACCCAGCGCGAGCAGGGCTACGACGGCAGCTGGACCGGCGACGAGAACATCGATCTGCTCGAGGCGAAGTACTTCATGATGCGCATCCGCTGCGACGGCGGCGCGCTCGATGTCGGACAGCTGCGCGTCCTCGGCCAGATCTCCACCGAATTCGCCCGCGACACAGCCGATCTCAGCGATCGCGAGAATATCCAGTACCACTGGATCGAGATCGAGAACGTACCGGAGATCTGGCGGCGGATCGAGACCGTCGGGCTGAAAACCACCGAGGCGTGCGGCGATTGCCCGCGCGTCGTGCTCGGCTCGCCGCTGGCCGGTGAATCCCTCGGCGAGGTGCTGGATCCGACGCCCGCGATCGACGAGATCGTGCGCCGCTACATCGGCAAGAAGGAATATTCCAATCTGCCGCGCAAGTTCAAGACCGCGATCTCCGGCCAGCAGGATGTGGTGCACGAGATCAACGACGTCGCATTCGTCGGCGTGAATCATCCGGAACACGGTCCGGGGCTTGATCTTTGGGTCGGCGGCGGCCTCTCGACCAATCCGATGCTCGCCCAGCGGGTGGGCGCCTGGGTGCCGCTCGACGAGGTGCCGGACGTATGGGAAGCGGTCGTCGCGCTCTACCGCGACTACGGATACCGCCGCCTGCGCACCAAGGCTCGGCTCAAGTTCCTCGTAAAGGATTGGGGCATCGAGAAATTCCGCCAGGTGCTGGAGGACGAGTACCTGAAGCGGAAGCTGATCGACGGGCCCGCGCCGGAACAGCCCACCCGGCCGATCGATCACGTCGGCGTGCAGAAGCTCAGGAACGGCCTCAACGCCGTCGGCTTCTCGCCCATCGCCGGACGCGTCTCCGGCACCATCCTGCAGAAGGTCGCCGACGCGGTGGAAAAGGTTGGCTCCGACCGCATTCGGTTCACGCCGTACCAGAAGTTGATCGTGCTCGACGTCGCCGACGACAAGGTCGACGAGCTCATCGCCGAGCTGGAACCGCTCGGGCTGCAGGCGCGTCCATCGATCTGGCGGCGAAATCTGGTGGCGTGCAGCGGTATCGAGTTCTGCAAGCTTTCGTTCGTCGAAACCCGCAAGCGGTCGCAGGCGCTCGCCCCCGAACTGGAGGAGCGGCTGGCCGATATCAATGCGCAACTCGACGTGCCGATCACCATCAATATCAACGGTTGCCCGAATTCGTGCGCCCGCGCCCAGATCGCCGATATCGGCTTCAAGGGTCAGCTGGTGGACGACGGCAACGGGAATCAGGTGGAGGGTTTCCAGGTTCATCTCGGAGGCAGCCTCGGCTTCGACAGCGCGTTCGGCCGGAAGTTGCGCCAGCACAAGGTGACCAGCGCCGAACTCGGCGACTACATCGAGCGGCTGGTGCGCAACTTCATCAAGAACCGCGACGAGGGCGAGCGCTTCGCACAATGGGCGGTCCGCGCCGATGAGGCGGACCTGCGGTGATGACGACAAGTTCCCGCAAGGAGAAGGCCGATGCCTGAAACGACGCTGGCAAAACTGGATGAGAGCGAACTGCGCGCGATCGCCGCGCACGGTGCGGCCGAACTCGGCCCCGACGCCACCGCCACCGAACTGCTCGAATGGACCGACCGCACCTTCGGCACCGGCTATATCGTCGCATCGAATATGCAGGACGGTGTGCTGGTACAGCTCGCGGCGCAGGTCCGCGCCGGAGTGGACGTGCTCTTCCTCGACACCGGCTACCACTTCGCCGAAACCATCGGCACCCGCGACGCGGTCGAGGCCGTCTACGGGGTGAACGTGGTCAACGTCCGCCCGGAACACACTGTGGCCGAACAGGATCGGTTGCTCGGTAAGGATCTGTTCGCCCGCGACCCGAACGAATGCTGCCGCCTGCGCAAGGTGGTGCCGCTGCGGCGGTCGCTGTCGGGCTACAACGCGTGGGTCACCGGTATCCGCCGCGTCGAGGCGCCGACCCGGGCGAACGCACCGCTGATCTCGTTCGACGAGGCCTTCGGACTGGTGAAGATCAACCCGATCGCCGCCTGGTCCGACGACGAGATGCAGTCCTACATCGAACAGCACGGCATCCTCGTCAATCCTCTGGTGGAGGAGGGATATCCGTCCATCGGCTGCGCTCCGTGCACCCGGAAGCCGGAGCCGGGATCCGATCCGCGAAGCGGCCGCTGGGCCGGCCTCGCCAAGACCGAATGCGGGTTGCATCAATCATGACCGAAACCATCAGCGCACGTTCACTCGGAATCAGCGAATTCGACACGCTCGCCGCGCTCGAATCCGAATCCATCCACGTATTCCGTGAGGTGGCAGGCGAATTCGAGCGGCCGGTGATCCTCTTCTCCGGCGGCAAGGATTCGACGGTGCTGCTGCATCTGGCGTTGAAGGCGTTCTGGCCCGCGCCGCTGCCGTTCGCGCTGCTGCACGTCGACACCGGGCACAACCTGCCGGAGGTGCTCGAATTCCGGGACCGGATCGTCGAAAAGTACGGGCTGCGCCTGCATGTCGCCCGCGTCGAGGACTACCTCGCCGACGGGCGGCTCACCGAGCGCCCCGACGGCATCCGCAACCCGCTGCAGACCGTCCCGCTGCTGGACGCGATCGGTGAGCACCGCTTCGACGCCGTCTTCGGCGGCGGGCGCCGCGATGAGGAGCGGTCCCGGGCGAAGGAGCGAATCTTCTCGCTGCGCAACGCATTCGGGCAGTGGGATCCGAAGCGACAGCGGCCCGAGCTGTGGAACCTGTACAACGGGCGGCACGCGCCCGGCGAGCATGTGCGGGTCTTCCCGCTCAGCAACTGGACCGAGCTCGACATCTGGCGCTACATCGCCAGGGAGAACGTGGATCTCGCCAGCATCTACTACGCCCACCAGCGTCCGGTGTTCCAGCGCGACGGCATGTGGATGACGCCCGGCGTATGGGGCGGCCCGCGCGAGGACGAGACGCTGGAGGTCCGTTCGGTGCGCTACCGCACCGTCGGTGATGGATCATCCACCGGCGCAATCCTTTCCGAAGCGGCGACGAACGAGGACATCCTCGCCGAGGTGGCGGCGTCTCGGCTCACCGAGCGCGGCGCCACCCGCGGTGACGACCGGGTTTCCGAGGCCGCGATGGAAGATCGTAAGAGAGAAGGATATTTCTGATGGCCGACCTATTGCGGCTGGCTACCGCCGGTTCTGTCGACGACGGTAAGTCCACCCTGGTCGGGCGGCTGCTCTACGACACGAAATCCGTACTGGCCGACCAGATCGACGCCGTCACCCGCGCATCGGTGGACAAAGGTCTGGCCACCCCGGATCTTTCACTGCTCGTCGACGGGTTGCGCGCCGAACGCGAGCAGGGCATCACCATCGATGTCGCCTACCGCTACTTCGCTACGCCCAAGCGGTCTTTCGTGCTCGCCGACACACCGGGACACGTGCAGTACACCCGCAACACGGTATCCGGCGCGTCCACCGCACAACTGGTGATCCTGCTGGTCGACGCGCGCAAGGGCGTCGTCGAGCAGACACGCAGGCATGCGGCGGTGCTGGCGCTGCTCGGGGTGCCGAAACTGGTGCTCGCGGTGAACAAGATCGACCTGGTGGATGACGCGGCCCAGGTGTTCGCCGATATCTCCGCCGAATTCGCCACGCTGACAAGCACACTCGGCTGGGCGCGGGAGGATGTGCTGGAGATTCCGGTGTCCGCGCTGCACGGCGACAATATCGCGTCGCGCTCCGCGAATACCCCGTACTACGACGGGCCCTCGCTTATCGAGCACCTGGAATCCGTTCCGGTGGACGCGGATTCGGCGGGCAGGCATGCGCTCGGTTTCCGCTTCCCCGTGCAGTACGTCATCCGGCCGCGCACCGCCGAATACCCGGACTACCGCGGTTACGCCGGACAGATCGCCGCCGGTTCGGTCTCGCCTGGTGACGAGATCGTGGTGCTGCCTTCGGGTATTCGCACCACCGTCGCCCGCGTCGACACTCCCGACGGTGAGCTGGCCGTCGCGCAGACCGGTCGCAGCGTCACCCTGCTGCTGGCCGACGACGTCGACATCTCCCGCGGCGATATCCTCGCCTCCCCCGCCGACGCACCGGAACCGACCGACAGCTTCGACGCCACCGTCTGCTGGCTCGGTGACAAACCGCTGCGCCCCGGCGCCCGCCTGCTGCTCAAGCACGGCACCCGCACCACCCAGGCCATCGTCGGCGCGCTGCTGGAGCGCTTCGACGAACAGCGCCTCACCGCCGAACCGGACCCGGAAACCTTGGCGCTCAACGATATCGGCCGCATCTCGATCCGCCTCGCCGAACCGATCCCCGCCGACGACTACCGGGTCAACCGCCACACCGGCAGCTTCCTCCTCATCGATCCTTCCGGCGGCAACACCCTCGCCGCCGGACTGGTCGGCGACGTGCTGACCGCCGTCGAGGTCGGCACCGGGGCCTGAGATGGACTGGGCGGCAATATTTCCCGCTGCTTCCGGCGCCCTCGGCGCAGTACCATCGCGCTTCGATACCGCGCCGCGCCTCGGCACGGCTCAGCGGCCCGGGATCGTGGCTCCGAAGAACACCCTGGCACCGGTCCCCGTCGTGACAAAACCCATCACATCACGGCCCGATGCGGCGGCGTCCATCGACACGACCGCGACAGCCGCAGCGACGCCGGGGGAAGCCGTCGCACTGGCCGCCGCCGCGCCACGGCACACCGCACCGCGACCCGATGCGGCAGCGGACATCGACACAACCGAGACGGCGACGCCGGGGGATGTTCCCGCGCTGATCGCCGTCGCGCACGGCAGCCGGGATCCGCGGTCGGCGGCGACCATGGCGGCGGTGGTCGCCGGTATCGCGGCGGCACGGCCGGATATCGATGTGCGCCTCGCGTTCCTGGATCTGAGCGCGCCGTCGGTCGATCAGGTCATCGATGCCGTTGCGGCGCAAGGACATACGCGCGCGGTGGTGGTACCGCTGCTGCTGGGCAGCGCATTCCACGCACGGGTGGATCTCCCCGGGATACTCGACACCGCCCGCTCCAGGCATCCACTGCTGCGGCTGACGCAGGCCGATGTCCTGGGTCCCGATCCGCGGCTGGTCCGCGCGCTGCGCGACCGGGTCGCGGAAGTCATTGCCACGCAGCAACATTCGTCCATCACCGAGATAAGTACGCCGGTCAGCTCCGTCGGCCCGCGCGAAACCGATGCCAGGCCTCTCTTATCGGCAGCCCAAACGATGCCCACCGAACTCCAACTGCTCGCAGCGGGGCACAGCGCCGGGAGCATCGGCGTTGCGGTCGCCGCAGTCGGCTCGTCATCGGCCGCCGCGAATACCCGGACCGCCGCCGTCGCCCGCAGACTCGCCGCGATCACCGGCTGGCACACCGAAATCTGCTTCGCGACCACCGAACCATCCCTCCCCCAAGCCATTTCCCGCCTAACCACCCGAGGCGCGACTCACATGTTCGTCGCCCCGTGGTTCCTGGCTCCCGGCCTACTCACCGACCGCCTACTCTCGTCCGCCCCGGACATCCCCCACGCCAACGCAATCGGCCCCCACCCCGCCCTCACCGAGATCGTCCTCGACCGCTACGCCGCCGCCCTCCCCACCCGCCTCGCCCGCACGGCCTGAGCCCCAACCTTCCTGGTTGGCGTTGCGCGTCAACGGGATTGGCAATATCGCAGATTGATCTGTGCGGTCATGGCTTCCTGTGAAACTCGCCGCCGGGTAGCCGAGGCGACGTACCTCGGCTATCCGCCCGCTGATGGCAGGTAAGGCGTGAGGGCGTGGGCCAGGTTGCTGATTGTCATGGATTGCAGCCAGACGCGGCCGGGGCCGGTGAGTTGGGCGAGGAAGAGGCCGTCGCCGCCGAAGAGGATGTTGCGGACGCCGCGGATTATGGTGATGTCGAAATCTACCGAGGCGTCGAACATTCCGATGTGGCCGGGGTGTACCCGCAGGGTTTCGCCGGGGGCGAGGGTGTAGGGCACTATCTCGCCCGAGAGTTCGATCCATGCGTTGCCGGAGCCGCTCAACTTTTGCAGGGTGAAGCCGGCGCCGCCGAAGATGCCCGCGCCGAGCCGCCGCTGAAAGCTGAGCGCCAGGCGCACATCGGCGGTGGCACAGAGAAATCCGTGCCGGTGCACCAGATATTCCCCGCCCGGCTGCAGGGCGACCGGAACGATATGGCCGGGCAACTTGGCCGCGAATGCCACCCGCCCGGGTATTTTCGCCGCGGTGTATTCGGTCATGAACAGGCCGCCGCCGCTGGCCGCCCGCCGCACCGCGCCGAACAAACTCGAGCTGGCCCCTTTGGTCGAGGTGTGCAACCGGATGGACTCCGTCATCCAGGACAGCTGTCCGGCCTCGGCATTGAGCCGGTCGCCCGGGTCCAGCGTGATCTCGAGCACCGGCATGACGCCACCGATGATCCTGGAGTCCATCTTCGTCCCCGTTCGCTCGGGCCACCGCGGATGTCCGCGATCTTACGCCCGCGCCGCGTACCCGTTCGGGCATGTCGAAGTAGCGTGTCCGGCAAAGAGTTTCAGGTCAGCAACCGATCGATGATGGCGCGCGCGGTGGCCACGCCCGGTTCGTCGCCCATCTGACGCGCGGTATTGGCCGCGGATACCACGGCGTCGAGTTCGAACGCGATCATGTCGGCGTCGCGGGCACCGAGCCGCCCCTGTTCCTGTGCGCGGCGAATCTCCTTGGCCAGCAAGGTGAGCCAGTCGCGGTGGTCTTCGGCGATGACATCGCGGACCGGGCCGGGCCTGCTGTCGAATTCGGCGATGGTGGCGACGCGGAAACAGCCGCCGGGAAAGACCGGGCTGGTGATGTGCTCGAACCAGCCGTCGATCAGTGCCCGCAGCCGAGGTAGCCCGTCCGGTTCGGACATGGCCGGGGCGACAACCTCTTCGATGAACACTTCCCTGGCCGCCTTTACCGCCGCCACCTGCAGCGCCTCCTTGCTGCCGAACAGGGTGGCGATACCGCTCTTGCTGATGCCGAGGTCGGTGGCGAGCCTGCCGATGGTCACCCCGTTCAACCCCTCGACCGAGGCGACGTCGACCGCATGCCGGGCGATGGCGGCTCTGGCGCGGGCGCCCTTGGCCAGGCGCTGATCGGTTCCCTGCTGGTCGGAGGTGGTGTTCGGGGTGGCCACGGGTCTATTCTTCCATCCCCGCCTCACATATACGAACGGTCGGTCGTAGTTTTATTGCACGAACGGCGACACACCGTCGCGGCGGTTCGCGGATGGCGCCGATGCGGCCGATGCGCACACCGATAGCCAGGGTGAACGAGGTTATTCGGGCGACGGCCGCGCGCAATGACGCTGTGCTGGTGGGCTTCTGGGATATCCGCTGCGGCTGCGCCCGGATCTGATGAGCGCCGATCTCATCCATTTCACCGCGAGCGGTCACGCGATGGTGGCCGGCGAGGTCATTCGCGCACTGGTCGGCGCATCTCGGCCCATTGAACGAAAAATGGGCCGTGCCAAGGACTTTCGTCCTCGACACGGCCCAAGATCACCCTATCAGGGCAGTACCTGCGGGACGGCCTGCGGCGCGACCGCGCCGACCACCAGACCGATCACCGCACCCCACAGCGCGCCGGAGATGGCGCCGCTGATCGCGAGCGGGATGCTCATGATGCCGAGACCGCTCACCGCACCCAGGATGCCGGAAGCGGCGGCGCCGGCCATGATGCCCGCGACCGCGCCGTTGGCCAGCGGATCGTGGTTCTGCGCATTGGGATTGGTGGCAACCTCATCCAACGGCAGTCCGGCCACCGGGGTGGCGGCCGGCGCCTGCACCGCGGCGACGGGCTGTGCGACCGGCGCCTCGACCACCGGCTGCGACGCGACCGGCGCGGAGACCTCGGCAGCGGACTGCACGAGCGCGACCGGCGCGACCGCCGAGGCCACCGGCCCCGGATCGGCCGCGGCCACACCGGAGAACATGACTCCGACCGCCAGCGGCAGTGCGGCTGCGATCACCTTGACACCGGTGCGCCCAAAGGTCCGACGGACCATATTCGTTATCCCTTCCCCTGACGTCCCCAACGGACGTCTCGAATCAGCTGCCCGGCCCACATCGGGCCGAACGCCCCAACATATCGGACACTTCGGACATCACCAAAACCGGGACGAACGCGTTATTCCTTCTGTCACAATGGATTTCGATTCACATAGCCGAATCGGACAGACCGCGATCCCCGCCCTGAAATTCGCACGGCGAGCCCTCGGATTCACCGGTACCGGTCGACCAGCTCCCGCCCGATGGCCGCCAGTTCCTGCCGAACCGATTCCGGCCCGAGCACTTCGATATCGGCGGCCCAGCCCGCCAGTTGCTGGGCGAGCATGTGCGGCGTCGGCGCGGTGACGCGGCACCGAGCCCGTCCGTCGGCCGCTTCGCCGTCCGGAACACAGTTGCGGCCCTGCTGTTTCCGCAGCACCGGAAGCAAATGGGCGGTGATCAGCACGGTGGCGGAGGTTTCGGCGCGCCGCCGCTCCATTTCGTCCACCACCCGGGCCCAGGCGGCGTCGAGGTCGAAATCCGCTGGCCGGTGCGCCGTTTCGTCCGTCACCACCACTTCGGATATGCGGTCGACCCGAAATGTGCGCTGCCCCTGTTCCGTTCCGGCGATGAGATACCAGTCGGCGTCCTTGTCGACCAAACCCCATGGGTCGACGGTGCGTTCGGACGGCGCACCGCCCCTGCTCCGATATCCGAAGCGAACCTTCTTGCGCTGCACCACCGCACGCTGCAGCAGACCCACCAGGGTGGGTATCTCGCGATTCGGCTGACCCCAGCGCGCCGGATCGATGATCACCGCGTCCGCGGCCGCCTGCGCATCACCCCGGAACGTCTGCGGTAACGCGCGCACCAACTTTCGCAGCGCCGACTTCGCCTCCGGCACCGACCCCGCGGTCGGCCCGGCCAACAGGAACAGCGCCCGGGCCTCACCCGCCGTCAATCCGGTGAGATCGGTGCGCGCGCCGCCGATCAGCGACCAGCCACCACCCCGGCCCGGCTGCGGATAGACCGGAACGCCCGCCGCCGAGAGCGCCTCGAGATCGCGGCGGGCCGTCGCCACCGAAATCTCCAACTCCGCGGCCAGTTCCGCCGCGGTGACCCGGCCACGCGCCTGCATCAGCAGCAGGGTGGCCACCAACCTGTCCGCTCGCATGAATCCGATTCTGCCGATAAAAGTGCTCATTCGGTGCGCACTTTGAGTTCGACGATGGAGACAAGCAAGTCGAAAACGACCCGAAGGAGATCCGAAATGTTGCGCGGAATGGCGACGAGCACCTTCTACACCGACGACCTGGCGGCGGCCCGAGCCTGGTACACCGAGTTCTTCGGTATCGAGCCGTACTACCAGGTACCCGGCGGCTACCTCGAGTGGCGGCTCGGCGATTACCAGCACGAATTCGGCATCATCAATCGTGCGTACGGCCCGGCCGGCGCCGAGAACCCGCCCGGCGGGGCCATCCTGAACTGGCATGTCGACGACCTCGACGGCGCGCTCGCGCGATTGCTCGAACTCGGCGCGACGCAGTACCTGCCGGTCACCAGGCACGGCGACGGTGATTTCGTCACGGCCTCGGTGGTCGATCCGTTCGGCAACGTGCTCGGATTGATGTCGAACCCGCACTACCTGGAGGTACTGGCGCGGACCGGCGGAGTCGACTGACGGATCCCGCTGCCGCGCAGCGTTTTCCCAGCGATTGCGCACCGCCGAGCAACGGTCGCGCCCCGCCGGTAACGGGCGCGACCGTGCAGGTTGTTGCGGAATCGATGCGCGCGAAACAGGTAGCCGAGGCGTTGCGATGCGACCGGGGTCCTATGATCTGGCACACACCAGCCGTCGGCCCCGGTCGAGCTTGGAAGGACACCGCATGGTCAGTCGCACCCGAGCAGTACCCACCGCCGCACCGCTCGAGCGGTTGCTCGGCCGCGTCGCCTGCGGCGACGAGCACGCCTACGCCGAGCTCTACGACGCGATCGCCGGACCGGTGCTCGCCATCGTCACCCGAATCCTGCACGACCGGGACCTTGCCGAGGAGGTCGCCCAGGAGGTGCTGCTCGAGGTCTGGTTGAAGGCGAACCGGTTCGGCGAATCCGACGGCGGCGCGCTGGCCTGGGTGCTGACCATCGCGCACCAGCGCGCGGTCGATCGGGTGCGCTACGAGCACGCGCGCGATCGACGCCCCGGGCAGCGGTTCGACGAGGCGGGCACGCTCGACGAACTGGCGCACGACCCGGTGTCGGCCGCGCTGAACCAACTCACCGAACCACAGCGGCGGTCGCTGATCCTCGCCTACTACGGCGGATACACCGATCACGAGGTGTCCACCGCGCTGGCCGAATCCGTCACGGTCGTGCGATCGAGTATGCGCGACGGCCTGATCATGCTGCGCGATATGGGGGTTCGGGCATGATCTGCGAAAGCCGTTCCGACACCGGCGCTTACGTACTCGACGCCTTGAGCGCCATCGAGCGGGCCACCTTCGAATCGCATCTGCTCGATTGCCCGGACTGTCGCCGGGAAATCACCGAATTACGCTCGGTGACAGCGCGATTGGCGCTCGCACTGCCACCGGCCCGAGCCGGGGCGGTGAAAGTCAAGGTACTGGCCGATATCCGGGCGCATCAGCGGCTCGACAGCACCGCCGTCATGCCGCCGCTCGACGACCTCACCGGCACATCGATCATGCCGCCGTTCGAATTCGACACCGAACCGGCGCGCACCGGCGGCCACCGGTGGACCACCCGGATCGCCGCCGGGCTCGCCGCCACCGCAGCCGCCGCGACCTTCGTCGGCGGACTGCTTCTGCTCGATCACGAACAGGAGGCGGGCGCCCCGGTGCCGCTGGAGCAGGTTCGGCGGGCTCGCGACGCCGTGACCAGGGACGGCGTCGTCGTGGTCGGGGGCGGATCGGCCACCGCGGTGCTCTCACAGAGCGTCGGGAAGGTGGCGGTCTCCGCCTTCGGGCTGCCCGCGCTGGACAACGAGCACGAATATCAACTGTGGCTGGTCCGCCACGACGGGACGGCGCGATCGGCGGGCATGATGCGAACGGCGGGTAAGAGCACCGAACTCGTCGCCGACCTCCCCGAGGACATCCGGCTGGTCACCATCACCGCCGAACCGATCGCCGGTTCCGCCGGGCCGACGACGCCGATGGTCGCGCAGATCGATCTGGCCTGAATCAGAACCAGCGTTCCAGCACCGCCGCGACACCGTCGTCGAGCACATCGCCGGTGATCTCGTCGGCGTACTCCTTGACGTCGTCCGGCGCGTTGGCCATGGCGACGGAATGCCCGGCCCAGTTCAGCATTTCGCGGTCGTTGTAGCCGTCGCCGATGGCGAGGGTGGCCGCGCCCGGGATACCGAGCGCGCACCGAAGGCGTTCCAGCGCCCAGCCTTTGGAGACACCCTGCCGGGAAACCGTGAGCCACGGCCCGAATTCGCCGTGCACCCAGCTCGCACCCGGCACCTCGAACGCGGCCAAGGTGAGCAGCATGTCCGCCAGCGATCCGTTCGGCAGCCAGCAGTTCAGTCGCGGGGTGGGTTCCGCGCTCAACTCGCCGTGGTCGACGAGCAGAAATTCGCCGAGGGTGTACCCGGCCGGTCCGACCCCGGTGGCCCAGGTGCCGACGCCGACCTTCTCCACCGCGAAGATCATCTCCGGGAACAGCATTCGCAGCGCCGACACCGCGGGCGCCGGATCGAACGACTGCACGGTGACCGGGGAGCCGCGCGCCACATCGATGTGCACCGCGCCGTTCGAGCAGAGGGCATGGCCGTCGACGAGCCCGAGCTCCGCCAGTACCGGGCGGGTCGCCAGCAGCGTCCGGCCGGTGGTCACCACCACGTGCGCACCCGAGGCAACCGCCGCCCGGACGGCATCGGCGACGCGCGCGCTCACCGGCATCCCCGTCTGTAACAGGGTGCCGTCCACATCCAGCGCGATCAGCTCGGGTGCTCCCCCACCGTCTTCCATCGGACCATTGTGCCCCGCAGGGGTATCCCGCGTCCCCGGGTTGCTTCGAGATCGCCACCCGCGGTTGCCGGTTCGATATGAACTACCGCACGGGGGCGGCGGCGATCAAGCGGCGCAGGCCTTCGTAGTACACCTCGTGATCGACGAGAGCATCGGCGATCGTATCGAAATCCGTTGTCAAACAGGGGAATTCGTCTGGATCCAGGGTGGCGAGCGTCGCGCGGGTGCGGCGGCGGCTCGATTTCGGATCGCGGTGATCGACGAAATTCGCGGCGCCGAGGGTGAACAGATACAGCTGACGATAGGTGGAAATCGCCTCGGCCAGCGACATTCCCGCCGCGATACTGTCCGCGAGCTGCGGCTCGACCAGGCGTTCCAGGATGCGCGGTCCGAGCCAGGAGCGCGCGCCGCGCAGCGCCGCCAGGCCGGTGTGCGCGATCAACAGCCGGTAGAGCCCGCGGAAACGGATCTCCGTCGCCTCGGCCCACGCGGCGCCGGGCGACGGCTCGGGTAGCGCGCTCACCAGATGATCGACACACAGGTCCAGCAGGCCCGCGATATCGCCGCAGCGGCGCTGCACGGTGGCATGCGAGATATCGAGGCGGGCGGCCACCGCGCGGAAACTCAGCGCGTCGGGACCCTCGGCGTCGATGATGGCGAGCGCCGTCGCGGCGATCCGCTCCTGCGTCGCCCGCGTCAGGGCCGCCGAATGTCTAGGCATGGGAGACATCGTACGATACGTTGTATCTGTCTGGCGCGCCGCCGCACCGGCGGAGTGGAATACCAAGGAGTGCAATGGAACTGAACTATTCCGAGGTCGAGGCCGCCGCGGCACGGATCGCCGGGCAGGTGCGTCCGGTGACGATCGCGCCGATGGATCACGGCTTCGTCCGCGCCGCGGGCGAAGAACCCTGCCAGGCGTGGCTGGCGCTGGAATTCATGCAGCACACGGGTTCGTTCAAGGCGCGCGGCGCACAGAATTTCATCCGGGCGCACCGGGACGGCGGCACCCTGCCCGCGGCCGGGGTGACCATCGCCTCCGGCGGCAATGCCGGGCTGGCGTGTGCGTGGGCGGCGCGACAGCAGGGTGTGCGCGCCACCGTATTCGTGCCGACCACCGCACCCGCCGTAAAGGTCGACCGGCTGGTCGAATACGGCGCTGATGTGCGCTTGGTCGGCACCGGATACGACGAGGCGCTGGCCGCCTGCCGCGAATTCGCCGCCACATCGGGCGCACTGCTGTCGCATGCGTACGACAACGAGCTGATCGCCGCGGGCGCGGGCACGCTCATGCTGGAGATCCGGCGACAGCTGCCGGATCTCGACACCGTTGTCGTCGCCGTCGGCGGTGGCGGCCTGTTCGCCGGAATCGCCACCGTCGCAGCACATTTCGGCATCCGGACGGTTGCGGTCGAACCGGCGAACTGCCGCGCGCTCAACGTCGCGATCGAGGCGGGCCGGGTGGTGGACGGGCCGGTCGACTCCATCGCGGCCGACTCGCTCGGGGCCGCCCGGGTGACCGAACTGGCCCTGCATGCGGCCCAAAACTACGATGTCCGTTCGGTTCTCGTCCCCGACCCGGCCATCACCGCCGCACGCGCCGCGCTCTGGGACTGCCGCCGGATAGCCGTAGAGAACGGCGCCGCAACCGCTTTCGCCGCCGTCACCGAATTCGACAGGGTTCAGGCCTACCGTCCCGCGCCCGGTGAGAAACTGTGCGTCATCCTCTGCGGCGCGAATACCAACCCCGCCGACCTGGCCCCCAACTCCGACGCCGACACTGCTTTGCTCGCTGGAACCGCCTGAGCCGACCGACGGGCGGCCTGTCGTCAGGTTGGTGCCTCGGGAGTCGTTCTACAGGCCGTCGATCGCGGCACCGAGATCCGCACCGTAGCTGGACCAGCAGAAGATCGGCTCCCCCGGTTCGCCCCGGTGGCCCATGTACCACTCGTCGTCGTCGACGCAGTGTGCGAGGCACAGACCCGTGAAGCCGATGACCTGATTCTGCGGCATGTTTACAGTCGGGGTGTGATCGACATCCCCGACGAATTCGCCCGCGAGACAGTGCTGCGCGAAGGAGAGTCCGGCCAGGCATGGCTCGACGTACTGCCCGGCCTCGTCGACGAACTGTTGCAGCGCTGGTCCTGTACACCGGACGGGCCCATCATGCACGGACATGTCGGAATCGTTGTGCCCGTTCGGCATCCGGACCTGCCCGCGGCGGTGGTGAAGGTGTCGTTTCCCCATCCGGGGAACGTTCACGAACCCGATGCGTTCACTGTATGGAACGGGCGCGGCGCGGTGCAGCTCTACGCCCGCGACGACGACCGATTCGCGATGCTGCTCGAACGATCCGGACACGCGACGCTTGCCGAGGTAACCGATTTCGACCAAGCCGTCACCGCATTGGGCGAATTGTCGCGGCGATTGTCGGTCGACGCCCCCGCAGGGCTTCCGCGCATCAGCGATATGGTCACCGACTGGGAACACGAGATCCGCACCACCGCAGCCGAACTCGGCCATCCGCTGCCTCGCGCAGTTGTGGACGCGGCCCTGGCCACCCTTCGCGAACTCGGCCCCGACCAACCCGAAACCCTCGTCCACGGCGACCTGAGCGACAGCAATGTCCTGACCGGCGGACGCGAACGCCTGATGGCGATCGACCCCAAAGGCTACGTCGGTGACCCCGCCTACGACACCGCCACCGTGATCCGCAGTCGCCGTTTCGCCCCGCTGCTGTTCACCCCCGACCCCGAAGCCAACCTGTTGCGCGGACTCGACATGTATTGCGACGCGGCCGATATCGACCGCGATCGAGGTCGTCGCTGGGCGCAGGCTCGTGCGGTCAGATCCGCGCTCTGGGGCCGTCAGCACGGCGATCCGGACTGGATCATCCAAGCCACCGACCAGCTCGCAGGCATCCTCACCTGACCGGTCACGAAACCGAGCAAGATCCAACGGCGAGATCCCCGAGTCGGCCGCTCCGCCAACGGGTCCGGGCTCGCCGATCGAATTTCCGCATCGCAGGGTGAAGGCATCACCTCGAGGACGATTCACCGGCACCAGACAATTCCGTTTCCGCCGGGCGGTTCAGCGTGGGCCGAGCTACGACCGGAGCAGGAGAAACGAACCATCGGGAACAGCTACACAGTGGGTCAGTGGCCGCGCGCGCCACCGGAGGATGAGCCGCCGTGCGAGCTTTCGTGGGAACCGGCGGCTTCGGCGGATCGGCCGGACGAGGCGCCTGCGGAAGATGGTCCGCTGGACGAGGTTTCGTGTGACGAGGTGGTGGATTTTTCACCGGTGGAGCCGCCCTTCGCGGATGAACCGTCGTTGCTCGAGCCGGAGGTATGGTCGCCCGAAGAGGAGTTGCCCGAGGACCGGCCGGAGGGGTTGGAGCCCGCGGAAGCGCCGCTGCTCGACGACGTATCCTTCGCGGCGGTTCCACTGGAAGAGCTTGTGCTGGAGGATGTTTCGCTGACGGTGCCGGTCGACGGCGACCCGCCGTTCGATGCGGGTGCTCCGGATTGGGTACCCGTCGAGACCGTGCCGGTCGGTGATCCCGCACCACTCGACGCGGGAGTACCCGAAGCGGCCGTACTGCTCGGAGTGCTCGCGGAAACCGTTGTATCCGTGGGTTTTCCGGGAGTGGTCGGCGCGCCGACGGGCGCAGGAGCCGGGCCGCCCTGGGGCGGAGCCGATACCGGCGCGGGGGGCTGCGGCGCGGGGGCGGGCGGCTGCGCTGCGGGAGGTACCGGAGCCGGTGCGGGCCAACCCGATTGCGGTGTGACACTCGGCTGCGAACGCAGGAACGGGAGCGGGTTCACGAACTGCGCCGGGTTGGCGTAGGTGTACATGGATTCCACTGAGTCGCTGAGGCTTCGGGGATCGGCACGGTGACCGATGAGGCTGTCGGCCATGGATGGGCCCAATTGGACGGACCGGGCGACGGGGGTGATGAACCGGCCGTATGCGGATCCGGCGATGGGGTTGCCGCTGGTGCGCGTCAGGCTCCATTCGGAGACCGGAGCATCCCGGTTGAGCAGGTCTTCGGCGTGCATATCGTAGAGCAGCGCATCGACCGGCGCGTCGATCGCCGGGAACGGGTCGAGTATCGCGGTGGGCCCGGGACCGCCCGGCCCGCCGAATACCGTCATCGCGGACATCGCCATGGCGGAAACCGCTGCGGCGCTGGAGAATACGGCGACACGCGGCGTCTTGTTGTCGCCGGGTCCGGTGGGTGCCATGGTGCGGGCCGCCATGAACGCGGCGCCCGCGGCGATGGAATGGCCCGGATCCGCCGAGATCACCACGGGGCGGCCGAGTTCGGCGAGGGTGCGGGCGACCTCGGGCGGCCGGGCCGCACCGCCGACCAGCAGCACCCGGGTGATATCGGACATGGTGATATCCGCCGAGCGCACGCAGGCGCGAACTATCTCCAGCGAATCGCGCACGTGTTCGGTGCGCAGGCTGTCGATATCGACGATCGATGTCATGGACAGCGATCCGGACCGATCGGGCAGCACGCCCTTCGCATAGCGCGCGATCATCGCGCCGAGTGGACGCCCGCCGAAATCGTATGAGCGCATGGGCTTTCCGACCATCGGGTGGTTGTCCCAGTCGGGGCCGACCCGGACCACCGCGACGTCGAGGCAGTTGCCGCCGAGGTCGTAGACGAGGACGAAGCCGGTTTCCAGTGGCCCGTATTCGTGTGCGAGCCATTCCGCAGCGGCCACCGGCTCCGGCACCAGCATGACATGCGCCGCGCCCGCGAGATCGAGCGCCTGCCGCAGCAGCGCCACCTGTTTCTCGGAATAGGTTGCGGGATAGGTGGTTACGACTCCGGCATTCGGTTCGGCCGCCTCGATCAGCCCGTTCACCACGGCGGCGACGAGATTCGTCGGCGACCAGAGCCTGCCGCCGACGACCACCGATTCCGGATCGCGGGTCAGATCCGCGAAATCGGTTACCGCCATGGTGAATTGGGGTATGCCGCCGATCCGCGCGCTGCCCGTGCTGTCGAAGGTCACCGCCGTGCGCCGCGTGCGCACGGCCGGTCGGGGTCGCTCACCGGTCACCGAGGCCGAAACCGAGTTCACTGTGCCGATGCTGCACCCAAGACCTATTGTCATTCGCTATCCCGTCAACGTACCGAGACCACGTCCAGTGCACAGGGGCCCATGTGGCCGCGGTCGTCTTCCAAACAGCCTCTACAGGTTAACCGTTCGGTGCGCTATCGGATACCGGATTGATACGAAAGGTTTGTCCGATCGCCATCATTTCAGATATTCGCAGGTAGAGCGGTTTCTTCAAATCCGTTCAGCCCCCTGGACTTTCGCAAACCCCTTGCGACACGGGCGATTCGGCTACCCCTTGGCGATCAGGGAAATTTGGGTCATCACCGTACCTGCGCCCGGTTTTCGCGCACTTTCCCGCATTACCATGACGCACCAACTGGTCGGTAACTAAATCATTGCTCGCATCGCGTATTTCGGCATCGCGTGACGAAAGGCGGCGACCAATGATGCATCAACTACAGGACCGTTTTCCGCCAGCAGCGCACTCCCACAGCGGGTTGACTCGGTTCCGCGATGACGTCGACCGAGGCGAAATCGCATGGACGGAAAGGAAATCGAAACGATGTCTACCCGATTCGCGAACCAGGTCGCGCTGATCACCGGCGCCAGTTCCGGAATCGGCCGGGCCGTCGCCCTGCGACTGGCGGCCGAGGGCGCCGCGGTCGTCCTCGGCTCGCGCGGCAAGGACGCGGGCGAGGCGGTGGCCGAGGAGATCCGCGCCACGGGCGCGCGGGCGGTATTCGTGCCGACCGATGTCACGTCGGAGGCCGATGTGGCCCGCCTGACCGAGGCCGCGCTCACCGAATTCGGCAGGCTGGACATGGCTTTCAACAATGCCGGGACCATCACCGCCATCGGCCCGGTGCAGGATATCGACGACGCGGGTTGGCGCGCCGATCTGGAGGTGAATCTGACCAGCGTGTATTACGGTATGCGACACCAGGTTCCGGCGCTGGCCGCCTCGGGTGGCGGGGTCATCCTGAACAATGCGTCCAACGTCGGCCTCGTCGGAATGGGTTCCATCTCACCGTATGTCGCCGCCAAGCACGGCGTGGTCGGGCTCACCCGGGCGGTCGCGCTGGAGACCGCGGCACAGGGCATCAGGGTGAACGCCCTGTGCTCCGGAGCAGTGGACACTCCGGCCTTCCGCGCCACGATGGGCGCGACCCCGGAGAGCCTGGCGTCGATCGAGGCCCTGCACCCGATCGGCCGGATCAGCACCCCCGACGAAATCGCCTCGTTCTGCGCATACCTGCTCAGCGAGGAGGCGAGCTTCATCACCGGCGCGGCCCTGTCCATCGACGGCGGCTTCACCGCCCGCTGATCCTGGCGGAAATGGCAGAGTGCAGGATATGACTGTCTCCGGTCCCAAAGCGGATCTGCACCGTTATCTGCGCTCTGCCCGTGAAGCCATGCTGTGGAAACTCGACGGCCTGTCCGAGTACGACGTGCGTCGCCCGATGACACCGACCGGCACAAATCTGCTCGGCTTGGTCAAACACCTCGGCACCGTCGAGTTCGGCTACTTCGGTGACACATTCGCCCGACCCGTATCCGGCGAACCATTCACCGAATACGACTTCGAGGCCGATCCGACGGCCGACATGTGGGCCACCACCGAACAGTCCCGCGCGGACATCATCGGGTTCTACCGTCGGGCCTGGGCATATGCCGACGCCACGATCGACAGCCTCGAGCTGACGGCCGAGGGCTCGGTCCCGTGGTGGCCCGAGGACCGCCGGACCGTCACGCTGCACCAGATCCTGGTGCATGTGGTCGCCGAAACCAACCGGCACGCCGGACATGCCGACATCGTCCGCGAGTTGATCGACGGCGCGGCAGGCCTACGTGACGGCAACGACAATATGCCCGCCCGTGACTCGACCTGGTGGCAGCAATATCGAGCGAAGCTGGAAGACACGGCGAAGCAGTTCGATAACACCGCTCCCGCATAGGTTCCGGCTTACGCGCGGGTGAGCAGGCGACGGACCGGGTTGCGGCGGGCCGCCGCGCCGCCCGGTAGCGCCGAGGGGCGGCGCGATCGGATCAAGCGATCGAAATCCGTTGCACCACCGGCTGGTTCGTTCAGTCGGCCCGCGTTGTAGTCGTCGGCCAACTGGCGGACGGTCTCCTGGGCGCAGGACTTGTTGGTTCCGATGAAACCGGTCGGCCCGCGCTTGATCCAGCCCGTCACGTAGGTACCGGCGACGACCGCACCGCCGGACTGCTCCAGCACCCGACCGTTGAGATTCGGGATGACACCGGCCTTTTGGTCGAACGGCAGGCCGGGCAGCGCGACGCCGCGGTAGCCGACCGAGGTGAGAACCAGTCCCGCGTCGAGGAATTCGGACTCTCCGGTGGATACCGCGCGCACTTCGCCGTCCGTGTCCGTGACGAGCGCATTGCGGGAGATCTCGACGCCGGCGACCCGGTCGGTGCCGCCGATCGACAGCGGAGATGCCAAGTACCGGAATATGATTCGCTTCCGCGACCCGAATGGCCGATCCGCGACCGAACGCAGCAACCGCAGCTTCTGCGCCACCTGGTACGGCAGCTCGGCACCGTCCGGTAGCTCTCCCTCGACGGCGATATCCACATCGGAGCCGAGTAGGCCGACGAATTCCGGCACGGTGAAGGCGGATTCGGCCGCACCGCGACGGCCGAGGATCACCACTTCCTCGATCTTGCTCTCCCGCAGCGCCCGCAGGGCGGACGGCGCGATATCGGTGCGTGCCAACGCTTCCGGATCGGCGGTGAGTATCCGCGCGACGTCCAGCGCGACATTGCCGTTGCCGACGATCACCGCCCTGCGGTCGGTCAGCTCGAATTCGTCGCCCGCGTGATCGGGATGCCCGTTGTACCAGGCGACGAAGTCGGTGGCCGATGCCGTGCCGGGCAGTCCTTCGCCGGGAATGCCGAGTTTGCGATCCGAGGACGCGCCGACGGCATAGATCACCGCGTGAAAGTAGCCGAGCAATTCGTCGTGCGAAATATCCCGCCCCACTTCGACATTCAGATACGAGCCGAATGCGGGCTGGGCCGAGATGACGTCGAACAGCCTGCGCACCTGCCGGGTCTTCCCGTGGTCCGGCGCGACGCCGTGCCGGGCCAGCCCGTACGGCACCGGCAGCCGGTCGAAGACGGTGACCGATACGTTCGGCTGGGTGAGCAGCTCATCGGCGGCGTACATGGCCGACGGCCCGGAACCGACGATGGCGACCCGCAGCGGCGCGCGCCCGGTGCGGATCTCGGCGGCGGGCACCGGGCGGGCCAACAGCGGGCGCGGGCGCGACTGCCGGTAGAAGTCGGCATTGATCTCGATGAACGGTTTCTCTTCCGCCGTAAGCTTTTTCGTCGACACGATGGCATCGACCGGGCACGCGGTCGCGCAGGCGCCGCAGTCGACGCACGCCTGCGGGTCGACGTACAGCATCTCCGCGGTCAGGAAGTCCGGCTCGTCGGGCGTCGGATGGATGCAGTTGACCGGGCAGGCGTATACGCAGGACGCGTCGCTGCAGCAGGACTGCGTGACGACGTACGGCATCAGCCGGCCTTGGCGGCGCGCAGCGGCTCGGACCGGTAGCGGGTGGTGTGGCCGTCGATCTTCAGCAGCTTCCACACCGCCTTGCCGATCGGGTTCATCAGGCCGATGTCCTGGGCCAGCGTGCGCACGTCACCGAAGAAGTCACTGAATACCTGCTTGGATTCCTTCGAGCCGTAGAACAGCTCCTTGCGCACGGAATCCGGGATGTCGAATTCCTTGAAGAAGGCTTTCGGCGGGGTGAAGATCGAGCGGCCCAGTATCCACATGACGATCGGCATGGCGATCGAGAGCACCAGCTTGTTGAACGGATTGGCGTCCGGCACATGGTTTTTCAGGTACTCGTGGGCGAAGGAGATATGCCGGGCCTCCTCGGCGATGTGAATCGCCATGACGCCGCGCATGATCGGATGCACTTCTTCGTCCGAGCGCAGGATCTGCTTCTGGATGTGGTCGATCGGCTCTTCTCCGGCCAGCACCGCCATGAAGAACAGGTTCGGGAACAGCGAGGCGACCGGTGCGCCGAGGTATTTGAACTTGCTGACCAGCGGCCCCATCCCGGGGACATCGGCGCCGATCCGGTTGACCATCTCCTGGAACATCAGGGTGTGGTTGTGCTCCTCGATCATTTCGTGGGAGCAGTAGCGGAATTCCGGCGAGCCGTTGGGCTGGTTGAAGTTGTGGATCACCATTCCACTGATGAGGATGGATTCGAACTGCAAACCGACCTTGGCGACATTGGCTTGCCGGTACCGCCCGATCTCGATCTGGCGCTCGACGGGCAATGCGAGATACCAGGGATGACGGCCGAGGAGGTCGGCGGACTTCGGCAGAATCCACCGCTCGACACCGGCGTCGGCGGCGAAGTCCGGATTGTCCCAGTCGATATCTTCGAACGGGTCGAAGTGCTTGTTGACCGAGCCCTCGGACAGCAGCAGCAGTTTCGCGGCGTATTCCTGGGCCTTCGCGACATCGGGGTCGACGGCGGGCGTGATGGCTGTGGACATCGTCGTCACTGCCTCTCCTCATGGGACCTGTTATCTGTATCCCATAGTTACACTTACGAGGAGTCACGTCAACTGGCACATCCGACGTATGTGATCAGCTATTCCGGCGGCGACCGGCACCCACTGCGATCGCCGCCGGATAGCCTTCCCCATCCGGCACACCGGACGAAGTACTAGCGCAACCCGAGTTGTGACAGGCCCGCGACCAGCCCATCCGCAGGCAACGCGAACGCCAGACCGACTCCACCGAGTGACATACCGGCCGCCACAGCGACCCTGGTCAACCGGCGGCGCGTACGCCTGGAGAGCACCAGCGCCCTGGTGGCCGCGCGATGCGCGCCGCTGCGCCTGCCGTGCTGGCGAGCGGTCGACTGCTCCGCCTCGGCCGCGGCGCGCCTGCCGAGGATGGCGGCGCCGTCGGCGATGGTGCGTTCCGGATCGGGCGCGGTGATCACCGGCCGGGCCAGCTCGCCCGCGAGCACCTGGGCGACCTCGACGGGCCGGGCCGCGCCGCCGACCACCAACACGCAGTCGACATCGGCCATGGTGACGTCGGCGATGCGTAGGCATCGATAGACGAGTTCGAGCGAATGGCGGACGTGTTCGATGCGTAGCTCATCGGTGGATGCCACGGTGAGCGAGCTGGAACAGATGCGCGCACGTGCGGCCCGCTCGGCCACCATGGCGCCGAAGGCGCGGCCGCCGAAACTCGGCGAGCGCAGCGGTTCGCCGACGATCGGATTCTCCGGGCAGCCCGCGCCGACCCGCACCAGCGTGATGTCGAGGCTGGTGCCGCCGAGGTCGTACACCAGGGCGAGGCCGGGCATGAGCGGACCCCGATCGGCCTCCAGCCAGGTGGCGGCCGCGATCGGTTCGGCAACCAGCGCAACGTGATTCAGTCCGAGTGCATCCAGCGCCGAGCGTAGATCCTGTATGTGTTCGGGCGCGTAGCGCGCGGGATGGGTCAGCGTGATGCCGACGCTCGCACCCGCCCGCCCCGCCGGCTTGGTCTCCGGCCAGCCCTTGGCGCCGCGATGATCCTGCAGCGCCTCGCCGATCAGCGATTCGGCGACCATCGCGACCAGATCGGCCTGGGACAGCGCGCGGTGCCCGAGCCGCGCCTGCCCGATGGATCGCTGGGTGAGATCGGCGAATTCGGTGATGGCCCGACCGTGCCGGGGAATCATGCCGACCCGTGTCATTCCGGTGCTGTCGAAGGTGAGGGTGGTGCGGCGGGTGATGGCCTGCTGCTGGGACCGGCGGCGCCCCGGCGGGGCACTCGGGGATGGTCGGAGGCGGAGCCGACGGGATGGGTCGGCTCTGTCCGAACCCTCTTCCGCGAGCGCGGAAACCGTGTTCACCGTACCGATGCTCAACCCGAGTCCAACCGCCATCGCAATCCACCTGATCGCCGAGCCGATTTGCTTCGAACTCCCCTCACGCAACCACTCCGCGACTCACCTGCCAACCACCGGACAGCCGATTGTCCGCACCCCGCCTGTTTGGGGAGGCGTTGGCGGACAAGATCATTCGGCAGGTCTGCGGCTCGTACCGGCCGCGCGACGGATTGCGCTGCGCCAGGCCGAAGTTCGGCGTCGACCGGCACCGGGTTGCCGACGCGCCGACCTCGACACACCCCGGGTCCGAAGCCCACGTCACATGCGGCAATAGCCCCTAACAGATCCCTAATCCGCTGTCGCGCAACGCACTCCGGACCGTCCAGTCCGAATGGCGACCCGCCGGGCGACCTGGGTCGCCCGGCGGCGGTCACCGTCGCACGCACCGTCATGCGCTCCAGGCCGGGACCGGAAAGACACACCGGGCGCGAACCGCCCGACATGCTATCCGGCACGTCATCGACACGCCGAAGCCCAAGTGCGGCAACACTTTAGATAGTGACCGAGCAACCTTCCAGCCGACCCTGCGACCGGCGACTCGGCCACCATTACAGCAAACATTCAGCGTTCACTGACCGAGCAGGATCCGCATCGTCAAGATCGCCGCCTGCTCCTGCCACCTCGCGTACGCGGTCGGGAATGCCGAACCCTGCGTGGTCTGCGCCGCCTGCCACAGCGGCACCGACGCGTAGTCGGGCACCTTCCGCTCGAGCACGTCCAGGAACGTGTTGGTGGCGTAGACCGGATCGGTCAACTGTTCGGGCCTGCCCCAACCGGCCGACGGCCGCTGCTGGAACAGTCCGAGCGAGTCGTAGTCGACCGCCTCGGTGAGGTTGCGCAGCGTCGACTCCTGCAGCGCGGTGGCGAGCGCGATCACCGCGGCGATCGCGGGCATATGCCGCTGCCGGACGACTTCGACTATGCGCCTTGCGTTTTCGAACTGCTCCGGACTGGGATCGAGCCGCAGCTGCGGACCGTCCAGCCCGGCGAGCAACTGAGCGAGCGTCACGCCCAGGTACGGGTCGATCGCCTGGGCGATCGGCGCCGCGCTGAGCGGCGGGCTCGCCGTCGGCGCGGGTACCGGCGTGCGTGGCACGTCGGGCAGGTCGAGCCGCCACTCCTCCACGGTCACCTCGGGCGGCTCGGCGGCCGCGGAATTCGCCGGAAATATGGCGATCGCGCAGCCGATCACAGCGGAGAGAATCAGGTTCATTCGAATCGACATTGCATTCCCATGCATTCTCGACAGGTGCCGACGACCCAGCTCGCGTCCACCTTCCCCGCGCACGCGAAACAGGCCCGGCGAATTATTGGGGAGACTCGCCAACCAATCGCGAGTCGCGGCATGGCCGTATATTCGGCCCTACGAGATCACATTCCGAAAAACATCGGGGTCACTCGTTCGTCATGGGGCATATTCGATCACATCGGATTCGGATTCAACGACATTTCACACCCGGCGTGTCGCCGATCACAACACGGCGGTTTACCAATTGATCATCGCATCTACCAGGCAGTATGCGTTACAAGTAAATCATTCCGCGAATATCTAATTCATCCGGTAATAACGGCGATTCCATAAATCAGCGGACAGGTGCACCCGATAGCCGCACCGGACGGGCAGCTCATACAACACCGCCGCGGATACATGACTTACCGAGAAGCGGTCGCCATACGAGCGCACGGCGGCCGAAATCGCGCGCCGGTGCGCGCACGCATCGGATCGGAATTCCATGACTCGATCATCGAGTGACGAACGCCCGCAAGCAACCCCCGAGGCGGCGAATGTGGATAACTCGGGGCTGTGGAGAACTCCGAATCCCGGTTCGGCACACCGGTATTCGAATCACTGCGCGGGCAGGTCCGGAATCCGGGTGGCACGCACGTACACCGTCTCGCCATCCGAGAGCCGCAGTGCCTCCGCGTCACCGCGCGTCACCTGCGCCGCGAACAGATCCCCCGTCGCGGCATTGCGCAGTTCCACCCGCACCTCGAAGCCGAGATGCACCACCCGCTCCACTGTCGCCCGGGTGACGCCTGCGGATTCCGCGGTGCCCTCGTGCGCGGCCAACGCCATACCGGGATCGCGCCCGACCCGGATATCGTGCGGCCGCACCAGATGCCCGTTCAACCGGGCCACCGCGCCGAGGAAGGACATCACGAATTCGTTCGCGGGACGGTCGTAGACATCCTCCGGCGTGCCCACCTGCTCGATCCGGCCCCGGTTCATCACCGCGATCCGGTCGGCGACATCGAGCGCCTCCTCCTGATCGTGGGTGACCAGCACGGTGGTCACATGGACCTCCTCGTGCAGCCTGCGCAGCCAGGTCCGCAGGTCGGCGCGCACCTTGGCGTCCAGCGCGCCGAACGGTTCGTCCAGCAGCAGCACCTGCGGATCCACCGCGAGCGCGCGGGCCAGCGCCATGCGCTGACGCTGGCCGCCGGACAGTTGCGCCGGATACCGGTGCTGGAAACCGTCCAGCCCCACGATGCCGAGCAGTTCGTCCACCCGCTTGGCGATCTCGGCCTTGGGCCGCTTGCGGATCTTCAGACCGAAGGCGACGTTGTCGCGCACCGTCATATGTTTGAACGCGGCGTAGTGCTGGAAGACGAAGCCGATATCGCGCTTCTGCGGCGGCACCCCGGTGACATCGCGGTCGCCGATCACGACGACTCCGGCATCGAGGGTTTCCAGTCCGGCGATGGCGCGCAGCAGCGTCGACTTACCGGATCCGGACGGGCCGAGCAGCGCGGTGAGCGCGCCGGACGGGATATCGATCGAGACGTCGTCGAGCGCGGCGAAGCTACCGTAGCGCTTCTTCGCACCCGAGACCGAGATCATGTTCTTGGTGTCGACCGAGGTCATTTGGTCGCTCGCTTACGTTCGAGGAGGGTCATCAGCAGCAGGGTCACCAGGGCCAGCCCCATCAACAGGGTGGCCGCGCTGTACGCGCCGAAAGTGTTGTGGTCGTTGATGTATCGGTTGTGCACCAGCAGGGTGAGCGTCAGCGATTTACCGGGCAGCGCCGAGGAGACCATGATCACCGCACCGAATTCGCCGAGTGCGCGGGCCACCGTGAGCACGATGCCGTAGGTCAGGCCCCAGCGGATGGCGGGCAGGGTGATCCGCCAGAACGTCTGCCAGCGCGACGCGCCGAGGGTGGCCGCGGCCTGTTCCTGATCGTCGCCGATCTCGTGCAGCACCGGTTCGACCTCGCGCACCACGAACGGCAGCGTCACGAAGATGGTGGCGATCACCATGCCGGGCAGATTGAAGATGACCTTGATGCCGAGATCTTCCAGTCCGCCGAACCAGCCGTCGACACCCCACAACAGGATCAGCGCGACACCGACCACCACCGGCGACACCGCGAACGGCAGATCGACGATGCCCTGAACCAGGTTGCGGCCCGGGAACTTTCCACGCACCAGCGCGATCGCGGTGACAATGCCGAAGATCACGTTCACCGGCACCGTGATCGCGACGATGAGCAGCGAGAGCTGGAACGCCGAGATGGCGGCGGGCGTGCTGATCGAATCGACGAACGCGCCGATCCCCTTCTCGAAGGTGCGCCACAGGATGATGATCAGCGGAAGCAGCAGCAATACGAACAGGTAGGCCAACGCCACCGTCCGCAGTGAAACCCTAGTAAGCGCAGAAAGTTTCATCCCACTCTCCCCTCGGAGCCACGCCACGCAGATCGGGGAAGCGAAGCGCCCCCGATCTCGGACCAACGCCTGGTACGCACGACGAAAGCCGAGCGCCAGCGAGGTGTCGTCGTGTGTACCCCTTCATCGCGTGGCCTGCTCTTTCCGTGCCGACCGCTCGGCGAGCAGCCGCAGCACCAGCAGCGTCGCGAACGAGATGACAAGTAGCGCAACCGAAACCGCGGCCGCGTTGACCGGCCGGTCGATCTCGATCTGCTTCTGGATGTACTGCGAGGCCATCTCGGTCTTGCGCGGGATATTGCCGCCGATCAGCACCACCGAACCGTATTCGCCGATGGCACGGGCGAATGCGAGGCCGCCGCCGCTGATGATCGATGGCGCGAGCGTCGGTAATACGATGCGGCGGAAGGTGGTCCAGTTGTCGGCGCCCAACGACAGCGCCGCCTGTTCGACCTCCCGGTCCGCCTCGATCAGCACCGGCTGCACCGAGCGCACAACGAACGGCAGCGTCACGAAGGCCAGCGCGACGATCAGACCCGGCTGCGTCGCGTTGAGGTGGATATCGATCGGGCTCTGCGGGCCGTAGAGCGCGAGCAGCACGATGCTGGCCACGATCGTCGGCAGCGCGAACGGCAGATCGATCAGCGCGTTGACAATCCCCTTGCCGGGAAACCGGTCACGCACCAGCACCCAGGCGACGAGGGTGCCCATCACCACGTTCACCAGCGCGACGATCACCGAGACCAGCACGGTGATCCGCAGCGCGTCCACCGCGGCGGGCGCGCTGACCGCGGCCCAGAAACCGGACCAGCCCTCGTCGAACGAGGTGACGGTCAGCGCGGCGAGCGGCAGCAGCACGATGACGCTGAGCCACAGCACCGCCGTCGCGATGCCGAGCGGGCCGACCGAACCGGTCACCCGCAGCCAGGACCAACGCCCGCGCGAAGGTGCCACCGACCCGCCGAGACTCGGATCGTCCCCGGTCTCGGTGTCTGTACGGTCTGTCACTGTCATGAGTATTCCGGGTGCGCTCTGGATTTCCGGTTTACTTCGTCGCCTTGTCGTAGATCACCGCGACCGAGCCGGTGTCCGGGGTGAACAGGTCCTTGTCCACCGTCTTCCAGCCGCCGAGGTCGGCGATGGTCCACAGTTTCTGCGGCGCCGGGAAATCCTTGGCGTAGTCGGCGCTCACCTGCGGGTCGACCGGGCGGAATCCGGCAGCGGCCCAAGCCTTCTGACCCGCGGGCGTGAACAGGAAGTCTTTGAACGCCACCGCTTTCTCCGCATTCTTGCTGTTCTTCAGCACCGCGACCGGATTCTCGATCTTGAAGGTGGTGGGCGGGATGAGGTGTTCCAGTTTGTCGCCGTTGCGCTCGGAGAAGATGGCCTCGTTCTCGTAGCTGATCAGCACGTCACCGGTGCCCTGCAGGAAGGTTTCGGTGGCCTCGCGGCCCGATTTCGGCTGCACCTTCACATGGTCCTTGGTGATCAGCTTGCTCAGGTAATCCAGGCCGGCCTGCGGGTTCTTCCCGCCCTCCGACTTGGCCGCGTACGGCGCCAACAGATTCCACTTGGCCGAACCGGAGCTGAACGGGTTCGGGGTGACCACCTCGACACCCGGCTTCAGCAGGTCGTCCCAGTCCTTGATGCCCTTCGGATTGCCGGGCCGCACCGCGAGCACCACCACCGAGGTGAACGGAATTCCCTTGGTGGCGTCGGCATTCCAGCTCGAATCCACCAGGCCCGCGTCGACCAGGCGGGTGATGTCGGGTTCGACGGAGAAGCTCACCACATCGGCGTCGGCGCCGTCCTTCACCTTGCGGGACTGATCGCCGGACGCGCCGTATGACTGCTGGATCTGGACGCCCTTACCCTTCTCGGACTTGTTGAACTCCGGAATCACCTTGTCGAAACCGGGTTTCGGCACCGAATAGGCGTAGAGGTTGAGCGTGCCGCCGCTCTTGTCGCCGCTGCCGCCGCCGACGGTGTCGCTGGCCCCGCCGCCGCATGCGGTGAGGACGACCGCCGCGAGCGCGGTGACGGCGACGGCGGCGTACCGGCGCGGAGCGAGCCAAGATTTGCGAGACATCGGCTGGTGCCCTTCCTGCGGGATCACCGTCGCCGCTGGGATGGCCGGACGGTGACGAAAAAATGATGGTGATCGGTAGACCCGCCGCACTGACAGTGCGGCGGCGGCGCGACTACGACCCGGAGGGCCGCCGGTGGGGTACGTCTGCGAAGGTGCGCGCCAGTCTACGGGGCAGGGACGCGCGGACGTACCGTCGCCGCTCAGCGACAGAGAATATCCGCGACGGCGAGCTCCCCGACCGCGATCAACGCCAGTTCATGGCGGACCTGCGGGACGGAACTCGAAGACACGGGCAGACTGTAGCAGAGCAGTTACGACGAATTCGAATCAGTCGAATTCGATCACTGTGAATTAATCCGCGACAACGGGGGTTTTACCTATGACGACAAGTCCGGACCGGATCCGCACCCGCTTTCCCGACATCAGCACACGGGCCTGGGAGCATCCGGCCGACCGCACGGCGCTGGTGACGCTGCGCACGCTCAGCGGTTTCGACACCATCCTGCGCACACTGTCGGGGCTGTTCCAGGAACGCCAGCACCGGCTGCTCTACCTGGCCACCGCCGTCAGGGTGGACGAGCGGCAGTTCCGCTCGCTGCACCAGCTGCGCCAGGACTGCGTCGAAATCCTGGACACCACAACGGTTCCCGAGATGTTCGTGATGCAGCATCCGACCGTCAACGCGTTCACCATCGGCATGGACCAGCCGTTCATCGTGCTGACCACCGGTTTGATCGATCTGATGGATACCGAGGAGCTGCGTTTCATCGTCGGGCACGAGCTCGGGCACGCCCTGTCCGGGCACGCCGTGTACCGCACCATGCTCATGCACCTGCTGCGGATTTCGTCCAGCATCGGCTGGATGCCGGTGGGCGGCTGGGCGATACGCGCGATCGTCGCCGCGCTGATGGAATGGAGCCGCAAATCCGAGCTGTCCGGCGACCGGGCCGGGCTGCTGTGCGGCCAGGACGTCGACGCGTCGGTGCGGGTGCATATGAAGACGGCTGGCGGCACCTGGATCAAGGAGATGGATCACGGCGCGTTCCTGATGCAGGCCGACGATTACGAGCGCTCCGGCGATCTGCGCGACGGCGTGCTGAAGCTGCTGAACCTGGAATTGCAGTCGCATCCGTTCTCGGTGCTGCGGGCCGCCGAACTGCGCAGCTGGATCCAGTCCGGCGACTACGGGCGGATACTCGACGGCAACTACCCGCGCCGCGAGCAGGACCGCGACATCCGGATCGGCGACGAGATCAAGGAGGCGGCGCGCGTCTACAAGCAGAACTTCGACCAGTCCGAGGATCCGCTGATCAAGACCGTGCGCAACCTGGGCCACGATTTCGGAGCGGCGGTGAATACGGTCGGGCAGGAGGTCAACGACGTCGTATCGAAGGTCGGCAGGGCGTTCACCGACTGGCGCGGCGGCAACGACCGCTGATCAGCGGGTGATCAGCCAGGCGACGATCACCAGCACCAGCAGGGCGACCAGGGCGAGCTGAACGCGGGACCGAGGCATCAGCGCGCCCCGCTCTGCACCACGGTGCGCGCCTCGGTCTCGGCGGGCGGCGGCAACGGCACCTCCACCGGCGCCGCCAGGCGCGACCCGAGCGATCGGCGTCGCGCCAGCTCGCGGCGGACCGCCGCCCGGTCCCGGCCGAGCAGATGCAGCGCGGCGCGCAGCGAACGGTCGAGGGTGTATGCGATGGCGAAGCTCACCGGCACCATGCCGAGCAGCACCACCAGAAATTGTGGGATGAAGGGCAGCCCCGCAACCCACAGCTCGACGCCGTCCCACCAACCCGCAATGCTGTGCACGAGGCCCAGCCTAGTACGACGCCGCCGGAGCGAGCGCGGGCAGTTTGGTTGTGGACGCCGGGCCCGTACCGACAGATCATGTGTCCATGGCGTACACGGACGACTACGACGTCGACGAACCGAAGGATCTGCCGATCCTCAGCCCGCTCACCGATATCCAGGGGCAGGCGCTCTATCCCCCGATCGATGACTACGCCTTCCTGTCCGACTGCGAGACGAACTGCCTGATCGCCAGCAATGGCGCGGTCGAGTGGATGTGCGTGCCGCGCCCCGACTCCCCCAGCGTGTTCGGCGCGATGCTGGACCGCAGCGCGGGTCATTTCCGGATCGGCCCGTACGGCGTCAACGTGCCTGCCGCACGCCGCTACCTGCCCGGCGGCATGATCCTGGAGACCACCTGGCAGACCGAGACCGGCTGGCTGATCGTGCGCGACGCGCTGGTGCTCGGCCCATGGCACAACAACGATCAGCGCAGCCGCACCCACCGCCGCACCCCGATGGATTGGGATGCCGAACACCTGCTGCTGCGCACGGTGAAATGCGTGAACGGCACGGTCGAACTCGAGATGAGCTGCGAACCGGCTTTCGACTACCACCGGGCCGGGGCGCGCTGGCAGTACACCGGCAAGGTGTACGAGGAGGCGACGGCCGTCTGCGCGGGCGATCCGTCGACCTGTCCGACGCTGGTGCTCACCACCGATTTGCGACTCGGCCTGGAGGGCCGGGAGGCGCGGGCGCGCACCAGGATGCAGGAGGGCGACGAGGTTTTCGTCGCGCTCACCTGGTCCGAGCTGCCGGCGCCGCGCACGTATGAGGATGCGGCGCAAAAGATGTGGCAGACCACCGAATATTGGCGGCAGTGGGTGACGCTCGGCAATTTCCCGGATCACCCGTGGCGTGGCTACCTACAGCGCAGCGCGCTCACTTTGAAGGGGCTCACCTACGCGCCCACCGGCGCGCTGCTCGCCGCCGCCACCACATCGTTGCCGGAAACCCCTGGCGGCGAACGCAATTGGGATTACCGCTACACCTGGGTGCGCGACTCCAGCTTCGCGCTGTGGGGCCTGTACACATTGGGGCTCGACCGCGAGGCCGACGATTTCTTCGCCTTCCTCAACGACGCGACCACCGATGAGAACGGCGATGCCGTTCCGCTGCAAGTGCTTTACGGCATCGGCGGCGAACGCGACATCACCGAGACCACCCTCGACAACCTCGGCGGCTACGACCAGGCCCGCCCGGTGCGCATCGGCAACGGCGCGTACAACCAGGACCAGCACGATATCTGGGGCACCATGCTCGACGCGGTGTACCTGCACGTGAAATCGCGGCAGCAGGTGCCGGAGACGCTGTGGCCGCTGCTGGAACGCCAGGTGCATGCGGCGATCGCGAAGTGGCGCGAACCCGACCGCGGCATCTGGGAGGTGCGCGGCGAGCCGCAGCATTTCACCTCGTCGAAGGTGATGTGCTGGGTTGCGCTGGACCGCGGTGCGAAACTCGCCGAACTGCACGGCCAGATCGAGCGGGCCACCGAGTGGTACGCCATCGCCGACGAGATCAAGGCCGACATCCTGGCCAACGGCGTGACCGGCACCGGCGTGTTCACCCAGACCTATGGCGGCGAAACCCTCGATGCCTCACTGCTTTTGGTGGTGCTGGTGCGGTTCCTGCCGCCGGACGACCACCGGGTGCGCGCCACCGTGCTCTCCATCGCGGACCGGCTCACCGAGAACGGCCTGGTGCTGCGCTACCGCACCGAAACCACCGACGACGGACTCTCCGGAGCGGAGGGTTCCTTCACCATCTGTTCGTTCTGGTTGGTGTCGGCGCTGGTGGAAATCGGTGAGCTGCAACGGGCCAAACACCTGTGCGAGCGGCTGCTCGGCTACGCGAGCCCACTGCAGCTGTACGCCGAGGAGATCGATTCGCGCAGCGGACGCCACCTCGGCAACTTCCCGCAGGCGTTCACGCATCTGGCGCTGATCAATGCGGTCACCCATGTGATCAGGGCCGAGGAGTCGCGCGACGCCGGGCAGTTCCAGCCCGCGCATGGGCCGTCCGGGCACTGAAAACGAAAGCGGCCCGGTCACATTCGACCGGGCCGCGCTGGGCTTCGAAATATCAACCGGCTCCGGTCAATTTGTCGGCGTGCGCGCGCAGCGCCTGCAGACGACCCAGCTGTGCCTCGAATTCGACGGACCGATCCTTGCCGTTGTCACCGTATTTGGCGTAGGCCTCCTCCGCGGCCCGCAGCGACTCGTCGGCGCCGCGCAGCACATCGGTCGCCACCTCGGTGAAATGGTCGCGCAGCGCACGCTGCATGGCGCGCAAGCGATTCCGCGATTCCTTGCCGACCTGGAAGATGACGTCGTCCATCAGACGGGACACCGCGACCTTCGCCTCGGCGCGGCGGCGCTGCTTGCGCGACCGGCGCACCTCCCACAGCGCGTTCACGCCGAGCAGCACGCCCGCGCCCACCGAATACCAGTTCACCAGCGACATTTTCAGCAGGCTGGTGACCAGGCCGACCATCAGTATGCCGCCGTAGGAACCGCGCAGCGCGGACAGGAATTGTTCGGTGACACCGGCTTTCGCGCTCTCCAGCGGTTCCAGCGGCTGCACCGGCTCCAGCACCTCGCCGGGATTGTTCAGGCGCAGATCCGGTGACGGCGGATTGCGGTGGTCCGCAGGGAATTTCGCGGCCACCTGATCGCACAGCTCCACCGATCGGTAGTGCGCCATGACGAAGTTCTCCTCGACCGCCTCGGCGATCTTGGCGTCGAGATCGGCGCCGAAATCCTTCCAGCGCCGGGCCGGATCGATCTTGCCGATCTCGATTTCGGTCTCCCGCACGATATTTCGCAGCCGATGCCGCAGATCATGCTCGACATCGGCCATCAGCTCCGTCGCGCCGTCCATCAGCGTGACCTGCCAGCTCGCGGTGCGCTGACGCAGCTGGTCTGCCTCGTCGCGGGCGGCGATCAGTCGCTGGGTGAGCTCGTTGCGGCGGCGCGGGTTGCGCAACCCGTCCGCCTCGGCGCGCAGCGTCTGCGCCAATTGGTCCGCGACGAGCCGGATATCGTGCACCGCGGCATCCAACGCGACCGAGTCGGCGCGGGCGACGACGTAATCGCGCAGATGGTCGATCAGCTGCGGCACACCGGATTCGATATCGCGCTGATAGTTGCCCGCGGCGTCGGCCTGCCGGTGCAGCAGCGCCGAAACCGGCGCCACCGCGAAACCGAGACCCGACGCGTCCAGCAGATCGCGGTTGCGCTGCTGGATATGCGACCACTGCGGGTATAGGTCGATCTTGTTGAGCACGCAGATCACCGTCGGGCAGACCTGCTCGATCCGGCGCAGATAACCGATCTGCTCATGGGTCAGCTCGGTGCCCGCATCAGCGACGTACAGCACGACATCGGCGGCCGCGATCATCGACCAGGTGGTGTTGTCCTGGGTGTGCCCGCCGGGGGCGTCCATCACCACGATGCCATCGGCGAGCAGTCGGCTCGGCTCGGTGAACTCGGCCCGGATCACGCCCTCCGCCGCCAGCGCCGGACCCGGATTCAGCGGGTCGACCGGCTGGCGTTCGGTGCGTCCCGGCGCGACCGCGCGCACCAGGGTCGCGGTCGATTCCGGACCGTATTCGACGATCACCGGCACGCTCAGCGCGCTGTCGGTGGCGCTGACCTCGGCCCGCACCAGGCTGTTCACCAGGGTGCTCATACCGTTCTTGGCATCGCCGACGACCACGAGCCGCACCCGCGGATCGCTCACCCTGGCCCGGACCATCGCAAGACGGCCGCCGAGGTCTTCGCGACCGGCGGATCGGGTCATCTCCCGCAGCTCGTCGAGAATCCGGATGACCGGGGCCATCGCGTCCGGATGTTTCACCGTCGCGGCCTTCATCCCGGCAGCGGCAGACAACCCGCCTCCTTACTCTGGTTCACTCGCACTGGCAACGACGCCCCCCTTTACTACCACCCCCCTGATCGGATCAGATCAGCCCGATACCGTCCGTAGGCATCAGGTGATGTGCGTCGGTAAGGGTCGTATCGGGCAGCACATGCGCCGAAAGGTGGTGTGTCGTGCCCGAGAGCGAACCACCCATCAGCGCGGACTGGTCGTATGACGGCACGTCCGCGACCGGCAGCACATGCACCGCGCCGTGATCGGCCACCGGGAAGATCGCACCGTTGTCGCCCGAGATGGGATGCGGCTGCGAGTACGGCGTCGGCATTGGCTGGATCGGGGTGACCGGCACCGGATGCGGATTCACCGACGGCACCGTATGCCCCGGATCGACGGCGGTCGGCGGCTTGATCGGCACCGTACTCGGCACCGGGACCGGCACATGCGTCGGCGGCTGGACCGGGACGGTCACCGGAACCGTCGGTTCGGTGGGCACGGTCGGCCCGCCGTGCGTGGGGACCGACGGCTGCGTGGTCGGCACCGATGGCAAGGTGCCGCCGGTTCCGGTACCGGTTCCGGGTTCGTCACCGGTCGAGGTGCCGGGGCGAGTGGTCGGCACGGTGCCCGACGAGTTCGGCACCGTCGGTTTGACGATGCCGCCGTCCGTGCCGGTGGGCGGGATCGTCGGAATCGGGACGGCCGGGGTGGTCACGCCGCCCGGCACATGGGTGGGAACGGTCACGTCGGAACCGGGCAGCTTGGTCGGCACCACCGGCGGGACGACCGCGCCGGTCGGCGGGACAACGGTGGACGAGATGGGACCCGGCTTGACCGGATCGACCACCGGGTGATCCACCGGCTTGACCGGCACCGGGCGAGTGGGCTCGAACAGCGCGGGCACGACCGCGGCGGGCGCCGTCAGCGGCGACGGACCCGTATGCACGCCAACGACATTCGCGATCGGAGTATGCGCGATATCCGGCTGGATGGTGGTCTGCAACGGCGTGGTCACCACCGGCTGCGCGACGCTCGCGATCGGCGCGGGCGCCGGGGCCGTCGGGATCGGCGCCGTGGTGGCCAGCGGTTGCGCGACCGGCTGGGTCGTGGCCAATTGGGTCGGGGCCTGGGGAGCCACCGGCTGCGCGAACGTCTGCGCGACGGGCTGCGGCTGTGCCAAACCCGGCGACTGCGTCAAACTCGGCGACTGGGCGCCCGCGACCGAGGTGGCGGGCGCGGTCGAGGAGATGCCGGTGGGCGCGGAACTTCCGGAGCTCAGCCCGAAGCCCTGGTTGCCCTGCTGATCCAGGCCGGATCGGGAGGTGCCGTCCGGAACATGCAGGCCGCTGCCGAGGTAGTCGGTGAAGTGATCGAGCTGGTCGCCGACCTTGCCCGCACCCACATCGACCTTCATCTCGGAGTGCACGTAGACGCCGTCGAGGCCGACGTGCACATCGAATTTCGTCTCGGTACCGAGGAAGAGGCCGACACCGTCACTGTGACCGACGCCGTCGAATGGGCCGCCGTCGCTGACGGGCTGTGTGCCGGGGATCTCGAACGGATTCGAACCGCCGGTGAACCCGGTGGTATCCGGAATGCCGAAGCCGTGATCGCCACCGAGGCCGTGCCCGGGCAGACCGAAACCGCCCGGCTGGTTGAACGCGCTGCCGCCGAAATCGGGCAGGCCGAAACCGCCCGACTGCGCGCCGGGAATCGTGAAGCCGCTCGACTCATCGACCATCGCATCCGCGGCCTCGTCCGACGTGCCGGGCAGGGCCATACCGGACGACGGATGGCTGCCGGGAATATGCATACCGCCCGGGTATTCATATCCGTGCGTGCCGGGGATGCTCATGCCCGAGCTGTCCGGAACGGGGTCGGCGCCCGGAATCGGCAGTCCGGCGTCGGTGCCCGTGCCATCGAAACCCGGCAGCGGAAGACCGGACGCGCCATGGCCGACGCCGGTCTGGCCCGGCAGGGCGAAGCCGTCGTGCTCGCGCGATACCTGCTGGTTGGGCGAATGATGGGCGGGCGGGGTGGAGTCGGGAGCGGGATCCGGGAAGGTCACCGTCGGGCTCGGCCCGGGATCGGGATCGCCGCCGTGCACCCAGCCGGTATTCCAGCTGTCCAACCGGGAGGAACCCGGCGGCTGCGGATGCCCGGCGCCCGCGGAGGCCACAAGGGCGCCGCCTGTGACTATCGCACCGGCCCGCGCCACCCGGGCGACGCCGGTCGCTACCCGGTACGCGGTGTCGCCCGCCTGCTCGCCGGCCTCGGTGTCGTCGTCGAAGGGCAGGTCACGCGTCATCGAAACTCACTCTCGTCAATCCAGCATCCTCACACGCCGGGTCGACCGAGTGAAGATCACCTAAAACGATATCCGGAAAACCCAACCAACACAGTCCCGGGGCAAACCTTGCCAGCCGTGAAACCAGAACGGAAGCCCCCTATTCACTGGCCTTCCGTACTGGGTCGAGCTCGGTTATCTCCCCATGATCGCGGAGTTATCTCCGCCCGGCAGTCCGTTCCGTCCGGAACTAAGAGTTCTCTAATAGACGCTCAACGAGCGGTGAAGATCCGCTTCCTACCGTCGGACTGGCCGACCACCCGGTCGGTGGCTATCGACGCGAAGGAGCAATCAGATGAAGGCAACCACCCGACGCAGACGCATCGGCATCGTCCTCGCCGGGGCGGGGTTGACCGCCATCGCGCTCGCCAGCGGCAGCGCGGCAGCCGAGCCATCGGTCTCCGCAGTACCCCGGGTGATGGTGAATCCCGAAGGTTCCGGCGGACCGACGTTGACGCAGATCACCCCGCACGACGCCGTCCCGGCCCAGGTCGGCCCGTCGGGTCAGGCACCCGAATTGACCTGTGTGCTCCCGACCGCGCCCGGCGACCCGAGCGTCATCGCCTACCGATGCGACCATCCCGGTGTCGAGGTCCGCCCCGCCATCCCCTCCGACGCCGTCCCCGCTCGACCCGCCGCCCCACTGCCGAGCGGAAGTGCGGGCTTCTGACACACCGCCGGCCGTAGGGTGACGCCATGACCGGTCATCGGATCCTGGTCGTCGACGACGAGGTTCGCGTGCTGACCTCGCTGCGGCGCGGGCTGGAACTGTCCGACTTCGAGGTCGTCACGGCGGGTGACGGGGCGCAGGCACTGACCATGGTGCGCAATACCGCGCCCGACGCGATGGTGCTCGACGTCAATATGCCCGTACTCGACGGTGTCGGGGTGGTCACCGCACTGCGCGCGATGGGCAACGACATCCCGATCTGTGTGCTGAGCGCGCGCACCGCGGTCAGCGATCGGATCGCCTGCCTGGAGCGCGGCGCGGACGACTACCTCACCAAACCCTTCGATCTCGGCGAGCTCGTCGCCCGGCTGCGCGCCCTGCTGCGCCGCCGGGCGGCCGCGCCGGAACGCCCAGCCGAACTGCGGCAGGTCGGCGAGGTGCAGATCGACCTGGCCGGGCACCGGGTACTGGCCTGCGGCGCGCCGGTCGAGCTGACCAAACGGGAATTCGAGGTGCTGGCACTGCTCGCCGAGAACACGGGCATCGTGCTCAGCCGCGAGCAAATCCTTTCCGCCGTATGGGGTTACGACTTTGCCACCGATACCAATGTGGTCGACGTCTTCGTCTCCTACCTGCGGCGCAAACTGGAGGCGCCGGGCGCGGCCCGGGTGGTGCATACGGTGCGCGGCGTCGGATTCGTCCTGCGGGAGCAGCCATGACCGGAGTACTGGCCGAACGTCCGTCGAGTCCGGATCGGCAGCATCTCGGAAAGACGGCCCGGCCGCCGCACCGGCGGGAACATCGCTCGCCATCGCTGCGGACCCGGGTCGCGCTGGTGTCCGGGGCCGTCGCCGCGCTGGTGGCGCTGACATTGGGCATCACCTATACCGCGCTGCTCGGTGCGGCGGGGTCGCGTCAGCTCGACGACACCCTTTCCTCGCTCGGAATCATCGTCGCGGGACCTCGGCAAGGTGTTCCGGCGCAACCTCTTTCGCCGGATGTCGCCGGACCGCTGGCCAAGACCGGGACGCCGTTCGCCACCGCGCAACCGAATCCGGGTTCGCCGCATGTGGGTAATGCGCCGACGCAACCGGACCAGACACCGTCGCAGCCCGGTAACGCACCGGCGCCACCGAATCCCGCGACGCCACAGCCGAATCCTGGATCGCCGAACGCGGGTAGCCCGCCGTCTCCATCGCAGACGAAACCCGCTGAACCGCAAGTGAATCAGGCGCCTGAACCGCGAGACGAGCGGCAGGTCACCGTTCCCCGCGACGAGACGCTGGCCAAGGTGGACGGGCTGCCCGGCGTCACGGTAGCGCTCAACCCCGACCGCGACCGGGTCGATGCGGCGGTGCGGGACAGCCAATTGATCGGTGTCGCAATAGGAGTCGCGGGCGTCGCACTGGCGGCGCTGCTCGGCTGGCTGCTCGCGGGCTACGCGGCCCAACCGCTGCGCAGGCTCGCCACCGCCACCCACGGCATCGACACCCTCGACGAGCTGCCGCCACTGTCCGGCCGCGGCGCCCGCGAGGCGGAGGAACTCTCCGACGCCATCACCAGGATGCTGGCCCGCCTGGAGTCCGCGCACACCGCGACAACTCGCGCACTGGCCGGCGCCCGGGATTTCGCCGCGGTCTGCGCACATGAGCTGCGCACCCCGCTCACGGCGCTGCGCACCGATCTACAAGTGTTGGCCACCAAGGACATTCCCGCCGAACAGCGCCACACCATCATGTCCGACGTCCTGCTGGCCGAACAGCAGATCGAGACCACACTCACCGATCTCGAGCGCCTGGCCGTCGGCGAACTCACCGAATCCGACGCCTTCGAACCCTTCGAACTGTGCGAAACCCTGGACCGCGCAGTGCAGGACGCCCAGCGTCGGCATCCGGATACGCATATCGAACTCACCACCTGCACCCCGGTAACCGTCACCGGGCTGCCCGGCGGAATCATGCTCATCGTCAACAACGCCGTGGCCAACGCCGTTCAGCACGGTAAGGCCCGAAACATCAGCGTCACAGCCGATTCCACCGGCGACACGGTCGAGCTGCTGATCGACGACGACGGCACCGGCATCCCGGAACCCTTGCGCCACAAAGCCTTCGACCGTTTCGTCAAGAGCCCCAGCTCCCCCGGCTCCGGCCTCGGCCTCGCCCTCATCCGCCAACAAGCCGAACTCCACTCGGGCACAGCCGAACTCACCGAAAGCCCGTCAGGCGGCACCCGCCTGCGGGTGCGTCTCACCGCGGAACCGCCGGGGTGAGGTCGGCCCTGGTGTGGCGCTGAGCCGAGCTGCCACGCTGCCGTCCGAGGCCGAAGATCTGCGCCGCCGGATCGACGTCCAGCCCGGCCGCGCCGGGTTCAGATTCGCTCCAAATCCTCGAAGGCGACGTTGATCTTCATCCCGAGCGGCAGCTCCGTCGCCAACACCTCACGGTGCGGTACGACCAGCTGATAGTTGCGAGCGCTCCAGTCCAGCCGATACTCCTCGATCGAATGGATCCGGTCACCGTCCATGACGACGATCAAATAGACCGGAATCCCTTGCGCCGCATACTCCGCCCGCTTGTCGTTGAAGTCGACCTCGACATCGGAGGAGGTGATCTCGATGGCGACGATGACGTCATCGGACCACAGCCGAGCACCGGCCTCGAGGCAACGCAGGACGCTGATGTCGGGACGGCGGAAGGTGAATCGCTTGCCGTCCCGGGTCGAATGCGGATTCTTGCTCCGGAATCGCATATCCGTGTCTTGGAGAACATCGATGCACGGATCCGCGACACCCGTAGGCCTGGCCGCCAGCAGCGCCATCGTCAGGTTTCGCGACACGCGCTGATGCCCCGGCGTCGGCGATTCGCAGAATACGACCCGACCGTCGACCACCTCGATCGTCCGGCAGACCTCGGCGGGCAACGCGTCGTACTCGGCCTCGGTCAGCAGAAGACTGGACGGGTCCGTCGCCCATGCGGGCAGCGACATGATCGAACTCCTTCGCGATCAGCGGTGCTGTCGAACCTACTTCTTATCCTTCGGCTTATCCGACTGCGCGTCGGAGGACAGCGCGGCGACGAAGGCCTCCTGCGGGACGTCCACCCGGCCGATGGTCTTCATCCGCTTCTTGCCCTCCTTCTGCTTTTCCAGCAGTTTGCGTTTGCGGCTGATGTCACCGCCGTAGCACTTGGCCAGCACATCCTTGCGGATGGCCCGAATGTTTTCGCGGGCAATGATTTTCGAGCCGATGGCGGCCTGGATGGGCACCTCGAACTGCTGGCGCGGGATGAGCTCGCGCAGTTTGGTGGTCATCTTGTGGCCGTAGGCCTGGGCGGCGTCCTTGTGCACGATCGCGCTGAACGCGTCCACCGCCTCACCCTGCAACAGGATGTCCACCTTCACCAGCTGCGATTCCTGCTCGCCCGCCTCCTCGTAGTCGAGCGAGGCATAGCCGCGGGTGCGTGATTTCAGCGAGTCGAAGAAGTCGAAGATGATCTCGGCCATCGGCATGGTGTAGCGCAGCTCCACCCGGGTGTCGGACAGGTAGTCCATGCCGCCGAGTTCACCGCGGCGCGACTGGCACAGCTCCATGATCGAGCCGATGAATTCGCTCGGCGAGATGACTGTGCATTTGACGATCGGCTCGAATACGCTGCGCGTCTTGCCTTCCGGCCAGTACGACGGGTTGGTGACGATATGTTCGGTGCCGTCCTCCATCTCCACCCGGTACACCACGTTGGGCGCGGTGGAGATGAGGTCGAGATCGAATTCGCGCTGCAGCCGCTCGCGGGTGATCTCCATATGTAGCAGTCCGAGGAAGCCGCAGCGGAAGCCGAAGCCGAGCGCCACCGACGTTTCCGGGGTGTAGCTGAGGGCGGCGTCGTTGAGCTGCAACTTCTCCAGCGCGTCGCGCAGGTCCGGGTAGTCGGAGCCGTCCACCGGGTACAGGCCCGAGTAGACCATGGGCCGCGGTTCGCGGTAGCCGGTGAGCGGTTCGGTGGCGCCGCCGCGCGCGTGCGTCACGGTGTCGCCGACCTTCGACTGGCGCACATCCTTCACGCCGGTGATCAGATAACCCACCTCGCCGACGCCGAGACCGCTCGTCGGCTTGGGTTCCGGTGAGACGATGCCGATTTCCAGCAGTTCGTGGGTGGCGCCGGTGGACATCATCTTGATCTTCTCGCGCGGGGTGAGCTTGCCGTCCACCACGCGGACGTAGGTGACGACACCGCGGTAGGTGTCGTACACCGAGTCGAAAATCATTGCGCGCGCGGGCGCGTCGGCATCGCCGACGGGCGGCGGCACCTGCCGGATCACCTCGTTCAGCAGTTCCGGGACGCCGACGCCGGTCTTACCGGAGACGCGCAGCACCTCCGACGGATCGCAGCCGACGATGTGCGCGAGCTCGGCGGCGTAGCGGTCCGGGTCGGCGGCGGGCAGATCGATCTTGTTCAGCACCGGGATGATCGTCAGATCCTTGTCCAGCGCCAGGTACAGGTTGGCCAGCGTCTGCGCCTCGATCCCCTGCGCCGCGTCGACCAGCAGGACCGCGCCCTCGCAGGCCTCCAGCGCACGCGACACCTCATAGGTGAAGTCGACGTGGCCGGGCGTGTCGATGAGGTGCATGACGTAGTCGGTGCCGTCGACCTGCCACGGCAGCCGCACGTTCTGCGCCTTGATGGTGATGCCGCGTTCGCGTTCGATATCCATCCGGTCCAGGTACTGGGCGCGCATAGCCCGCTCCTCGACCACACCGGTGAGCTGCAACATCCGATCGGCCAGCGTCGATTTGCCGTGGTCGATATGCGCGATGATGCAAAAGTTCCGGATCCGGGACGGATCGGTGAACGTCGTGTCGGCGAAGCTGGGGGCCACGGGACTCCTGGTTGATGTCGGAAACTGCGCACCATATCGTCCCATGGCCCGCGACCCCGCCCGGCCTCAGGTATTGCGCCACGCCCGCCGACAAGCGGATTCACACCGCGGCCGGGCTCGGCAACCGGCCATCGATCACACCGGGCCATAGGCTTCAATTGGGTGGAATCGGCGTTCTGAGCGTCACCGTGACGTCGGTTACACCTGCTTCGCCGAGCGACCATGACGCCCCGGCCGGCACTGGTGCGGCCGGCTGGAGAACCACGCATCGCGGTTGGGCCCGAAGGACCCTCGAGACAAGCCATATCGCGGACCGACCGCCGAAATCACGGCCCACGAATCGCCGATTGACCGGGGAGTTCAGCAAATTCGCAGCGGCCGGATCCGAAATCCGGCTCGGGTGAAGGTTTCTCGGCGCGCGGTTATTCTCCGAAGATGGCCCGAAGTTGGAACTCACTCGGCAAACAGCTAGGTCTCCTTGCGAAGGAGCAGGGGCCTCGACTCGTTCGCCAGCAGGGACCGCGACTGGTCGACAAGCTGGTCGGGACGCTGGCCCAGCGCCGCCCTTCGGGGGTGGCGGTGCGTCCCGCGGCCTCGACGCCGGTGCCGACCGGGGAGCGGGCCCGCCAGATCGTGTACGCACCGCACCTGGACGGTCGGGCCGATCCCGGCGAGATCGTCTGGACCTGGGTGCCGTTCGAGGAGGATCCGCACAACGGCAAGGACCGCCCGGTGCTGGTGGTGGGGCGCGAGCGCCGCACGCTGCTCGGGCTCATGCTGTCATCGAATCCGGAACGCGCATACGATCGCAATTGGATCGGAATCGGCAGGGGCAGTTGGGATCCCGACGGCAGGCCGAGCTGGGTCCGGCTGGACCGGGTGCTCGACGTGCCGGAGGCGGGCATCCGCCGGGAGGGCGCCATCCTGGCGCGCAAGACATTCGACCTGGTGGCCCACCGGCTCTGCGCCGAATACGCTTGGCACTGAAGATAATCGGAGATTTCATGAATCGGGTGCTCGGGCCGACCAAGGTGGCCATGCTGATCACCGATATCGGCTTCCTGCTGTACTGGGCCGCCGCCTTCGCCCGGCTGATCCCACCGGATCTGGCCTACAAGGATTACACCAACCCGATTCTCAGCGACTGGAATTTCTCGTTCGTCGCACTCGATCTGGCCGCCAGCGCAACGGGTTTGGCGAGCCTGTGCCGGGTGTCCGGATCGCGGACGCTGATGACGGTTTCGCTGACGTTGACGAGCACTGCCGGACTGCAGGCGATCGCGTTCTGGGCGCTGCGCGGCGATTTCAGCGTGCTGTGGTGGGTGCCCAACCTCTTCCTGCTGCTGTTCCCGCTGCCCGCCCTGGTGACGTTGACTTGCACGCCAACGCCACCAGGCCGCACCGCCGACTGAAATCGCCCCGCGCACAACGCCGTTCAGGACACCAGCGGCCGCGATCGGCCGAACAGCATTCCGTAGACGAGCGCGCCGAGCGCCCCGCCGATCAACGGGAACACCACGAACGCCCACACCTGCCCCATGGCCCCGTCCTGATAGGGCGCGACGCCGAGACTGCGGGCCGGATTCACCGAGGTGTTGTCCACCGGAATGGAAACCAGGTGGATCACGGCCAGGGTGACGCCGATCGACAACCCGGCAAGTGGCACGTCCGACAGCTGATCGGTCGAGGCCAGCACCACGAACACCAGCAGCGCGGTGAGCATCACCTCGACGATGATCATCGCCGCCATCCCGTAACCGTCCGCGACCACCACCTGGCCCAGTGGGCCGGTCTCCGCCGACGGGCTGTGCCTGCCCCAGCCGTTCGCGCCGAGACCGTTCACCGCGCGATCGTAGGACGGCAGGTTCTTCGCCAGCGCGAACAGCACGATTCCGGCCAGGAACGCGCCGATCAGCTGCGCGATCACATAGCCGGCCGCGGTGAGCCCGGAAATCCGGCCGAGCAGCAACTGACCGACGGTTACAGCCGGATTCACATGACAGCCCGAAATCGGCCCGATCGCGTAGACGAGGAACATCAGCGTCAGCCCGAAGGCCAGCGCGGTACCGAGCGCGCCGACCCGCTGGCCGGCCAGCACCGCGGTGCCGACGCCGCCGATGACCAGTACGAAGGTGCCCAACGCCTCGGCCGCCCACTTCTTGGATTCCGGAGTCGGCACGTTCTCGGTTACGTCCTCGACCACTTCCTGAGCCGTTGGAGACATCGATCCACCTTCCGACGCGGTTGCTGAACGCAGAACTGCCTGACGAGATGGGGTATCGCAGTCCGGACGCTACGCGAGGCGGGTGATCTCCACAACGACCTCGAGGTCTGTCGAGCCGCCGCCCGAGAAAATGCCCTTCAGCGGCGGCACATCGGCGTAATCCCGCCCGACGCCGACCGAGACGTGCTGTTCGTTGACGGCGATATTGTTGGTCGGGTCGTAGCCCCACCAGAGTCCGGTCCACGCCTCGATCCAGGCATGCGACTGGCCCGCCTCCGTCGCGCCGATCTCGGCCACCGGATTCGGGTGCAGATATCCGGAGACGTAGCGACTGGGAATCCCCATGCCGCGCAACAGGACCAGGGTCAGATGCGCGTAATCCTGGCACACCCCTTCGCGTTCCGCGTACGCCTGCACCGCCGAGGTGTGCACGGAGGTGGTGCCCGGGATGTAGTCCATGGTGTCGTGCACCCATTGCGCCGCCGCCACAACGGCTTGCGCCGGTGACAGGTCGCGGGCGAGCCGTTCGGCGACGGCGGCGAGCTTGCGATCGTGCGGGACATACGTTGTGGGCGCGAGCATTTCGTCGAAGCGGTCAGCGATCTGACTGCTGTGCAAGGCCGCCCAGTCCAGTTCCTCGCCGGGGCCGCCGAACGGTTCGGTCTCCACCACCGATGAGCCGGTGACCTCCAATTCGGTATGCGGCGCATGCAGATCGAACGCGGTGACGGCGGTGCCCCAGTAGTCGGTGTAGCGGTAGGAGCGGGTGGACGGAACGGTTTCCACCCGGTTCAGGATGACGTTCTGCCTGCTGTCGGCGCGCGGGGTGAGCCGGGCCTCGTTGAACGAGCGGGTGACCGGTGCGTCGTACACGTATCCGGTGGTGTGCACCACCCTGATTCGCCAACTCACAGCTCCCCCTCCACCACCGCGTCCCGACCGCGGCCGCCGCGCAGGTCGGTCCACGCCACCCAGGGCGCGGCATGGAAGTATTGCAGCGCGATGGCCTCGCCGACCTCGCGGCAGGTGGTCTGCAGCGCGTCGAGGCGGTTCTGCAGATCCTCCAACAGCGCTCCGGGCGGCAGGAATTCGAGTTCGCTGCGGGCCCGGCCGAGCAGCCGCTGCGCCTCGTGCCTGGCGCCGACTCGGCTGTTCGGACGCTGATCCAATTCGGCGAGGCAGGTCTCGGCGACCTGCAGCGAATGAAATACCGAACGCGGGAAAAGCCGGTCCAGCAACATGAATTCGACGACGAGCGTGGCATCGAGCAGGCCGCGATGGGTGCGCAGATAGGTGTCGTGCGCACCTGCCGACCGCAACACCGTCACCCAGGCGGGCGACGACGCGCGGTCGCCCGCGCGCGAAAGCAGCAGGCGCACCGTCATATCCACGCGTTCGATGGAGCGGCCGAGCAGCAGGAAGCGGTAGCCGTCGTCGCGGCTGAGCGTGGAATCCGACAGCCCGGCGAACATGGCCGCCCGATCCTTGATGTAGTGGAAGAATTCGTGCGGACCCAGCGCCCTGGCCGCCCGTTCCGCGGCGGGCAGTCCGTTGTAGGTGGCGTTGAGGCATTCCCACATCTCGCTGGAGGCCACTTCCCTTGCACCCCTGGCATTTTCGCGGGCCTTGGCGATCGAGTCGATAATCGAGCCGCCATGTTCGTCGCTGAACGCGACCAGATCGGTCACCGACCAGACATCCAGGTCGCCCTCCGGCGGTTCGATGCCGAGCACCCGCAGCAGCACCCGGGAGGTGCGATCGGGGTCGACGGTGGCATCCTCCAGCAGTTGATGCACCGCGACATCGAGGATGCGGGCGGTATCGTCGGCGCGTTCGACGTAACGCCCGATCCAGTAGAGGGATTCCGCGTTGCGAGCCAGCATCACGGTCCCATTCCCATTGGGCGGCAGGATATTCCGGACGACTGCTGTTGTTGCTGCTGTTGCTGATTCGCTTGGGCGGCGGTCAATTCCCGTCCCAGTTCCCGCGCTCGGGCGGGCGGCGGATCGGTGACCAGCTCGCCGCCCGCCAGTTCTCGATCGGCGGGCGAGGCCCGGCCCGCCAGCACCCAGGTGTCCTTACTGCCGCCGCCCTGACTGGAATTCACCACCAGCGAGCCGTCGGGCAAGGCCACCCTCGTCAGCCCGCCGGGCAGCACCCACACGTCCTCGCCGTCGTTCACCGCGAACGGTCGCAGATCCACGTGCCGGGGCACCAATTCGTTGCCGACCTTGGTCGGCACCGTGGACAGCTGCACCACCGGCTGAGCGATCCAGCCGCGCGGATCGGCCCGGACCTTGCGCCGAATCGCTTCCAGCTCACGGGAATTCGCATCCGGCCCGATGACGATGCCGTAACCGCCGGACCCCTCGACCGGTTTGATCACCAATTCGGCGATGCGGTCGAGCACCTCGGCCCGCTCGGCGTCGTGCCAGCAGCGGAGGGTTTCGACATTGGGCAGCACCGGCTTCTCGTTCAGGTAGTACTCGATGATCGCGGGCACGTAGGTGTAGATCAGCTTGTCATCGCCGACACCGTTGCCGACCGCGCTGGAGATCACCACATTGCCCGCGCGCGCCGCGTTGAGGATGCCCGCGACGCCGAGCACCGAATCCGGCCGGAAATGCATGGGATCCAGGAATGCGTCATCGATGCGGCGATAGATCACGTCCACCTGCCGCTCCCCCGCCGTCGTCCGCATGTAGACGACGTTGTCGCGGCAGAACAGGTCGCGCCCCTCCACCAGCTCGACGCCCATCTGCCTGGCCAGCAGCGAATGCTCGAAATACGCCGAGTTGTAGACCCCTGGCGTGAGCACGACCACCGTCGGGTCCGCCTCGTTCGGCGCGGCCGACGCGCGCAACGCCCGCAGCAGATGACTCGGATAGTCGCCGACCGCGCGCACCCGGTGCGAGGCGAACAGGTCCGGGAAGACCCTGGCCATGGTGCGGCGGTTCTCCATCACGTACGAGACGCCGGACGGCGAGCGCAGATTGTCCTCCAGCACCCGGAAATCGCCCCTCTCGTCGCGGATCAGATCGATACCCGCGACGTGGATGCGCACCCCGTTCGGCGGCACCAGGCCCGCCGCCGCACGGTGGAAGTGCTCGCACGAGGTGACCAGCCGCTTCGGAATCACCTCGTCGCGCAGGATGTTCTGCTCGCCGTACACATCGGCGAGGAACAACTCCAGCGCCACCATCCGCTGCTTGATCCCGCGTTCCAGCTTGTTCCACTCCGCCGCCGCGATCACCCGCGGCACCAGGTCCAGCGGGAACGGCCGCTCCTTACCGGACAGCGAGAAGGTGATGCCCTGATCGATGAACGCCCGGTCCAGCGCGTCGGCCCGGCGGGCCAGATCCGCGACATCGATCGGCGCGAGCGCGGCATAGATGCCCTTGTACGGCTGACGCACCCGGCCCGCCGCGTCGAACATCTCGTCGAAGGCGTCGGCGAAACGACCGGGGTGATAGCCGTCGAACAGGCCCGTCGGCCCGGCCCGGCCGTTGCCAGCGATTTGCCCATTGCCGCGCCCCGGCGCGGGCGCGGCACCTCGCGCCGAACGCGGAGTCGCGGCGGATGTCATGCAGAAATCGTGCTACACGCAGCGGCGATGCCGGGCAGGTCACAGATAAATTTCTGGCATCACTCGGGCGGCGCCGCACCCGCTCCGGTGACCCGCGCGACCACCGATTTCTGGTTCTACGCTGCGGCTGGTAACCTCGACCTTCGGCATTGCGTTACCCATATTCATGGTGCGACGCACGCTCACGAACTTTTCGTCAGTACCAGACCACTCAGTGACAGGAATCAGAGGATACAGGCGTGGCCAACATCAAGTCCCAGATGAAGCGGATCCGCACGAACGAGGCGGCGCGCAAGCGCAACCAGTCGGTCAAGTCCGAGCTGCGCACCCAGATCCGCAAGGTCCGGGAGGCCATCTCGGCGGGCGATAAGGGCAAGGCCACCGACCTGCTGCAGTTCGCCAGCCGGAAGTTGGACAAGGCCGCCTCGAAGGGCGTCATCCACGCCAACCAGGCCGCCAACAAGAAGTCGGCGCTCTCGCAGGCCGTCAACAAGATCTGATTTTCGGCATAGAGCCGATCGACTGACGCAGCCGCCGTGGCCTCGATGACCATGGCGGCTTTTGTCATGTACACATAATCTCGCCGCCCGAACGAATCGGTGCGACATGCCGATATCCGGCACCCGCTCCCGATTGGATGCCGAAGGTTTGCCGTCCGCCTAGGGTCAGCGTGAGTTCCCTACTCGGCCCACCGGCAAGACCCTGATTCCCCCGGCACGACCCGCCGACGAACTCCCCCCGGTCAGCGGCCTGTTTTCGGATCACGGCGGGCCTTGTCACCCGAGCCAGCTACGATGCCGCGCATGGTAACCGTGTACGCCAATCAGACTGTGGTGCGAGCCGAGGATCTCCCGGACATCATCCGGGCGGCCGAAGTGTTGGGCTTCGGCCTGAAGATCGAAAACGTCATGGTCCCGGACGATGACGGCGGGTACTCGCTGGAGTGGGTCGTCACCCGAGACGAGGAGGTGCCCCTCTACGAGGACTGGGAGGGCCGCTACGACGAGTCCGACGAGGGCGAGGACGCGGAACTGACAGCCGTGCTGTTGGGCGAATAATTCCGGCCCACTACCGCGCGGCGGATGCGGCGAGGCGGTCCAGTGCCGCCTGTGAGTCCGGATCCGCCGCGCGGTAGATGACCAAACGCTGATCCGGGTCCTGCGCCGAGATCAGCACCTCGAAATTCACCGCCAGCGCGCCGACATCGGGATGCCGCAGCGGTTTGCAGCCCCGGCCGCGCACCATCACGTCGTGCTGCGCCCACGCGGTCGCGAATTCGTCGCTGCGGGCCTGCAGCTCCGTGATCATGTCGCCGAGCACCCGATCGTCGGGATGCGCCGCCCACGCGGCGCGCAGGTCGGCGATGCCCTCGCGGATGGTCTGGTCCCGGTTTGCGTAGAAGTCACGCAGTGCGGGATGCATTACGCACAGCCACATAGTGTTGCGATGCGCCGTCGGCAGGGTGGCGAAATCCACCACCATCAACCGCGTCATCTCCGGATTCCACTCGAGGATGTCGTAGCGGTGGTTGACCAGCATCGCGGGCAGTGGACGCAGATCCTCGATCAGCCGGGCGAGCGCGGGCGCGGCGACACTGCTCGGCTTGCCGCCCCCGGGCTGGCGCTGCTGGGCCAGATCGAACAGGTAGGCGCGTTCGGCGTTGTCCAGGCGCAAAGCGTCGGCCAGCGCCTCCAGCACCTCCGGTGAGGGGCGCAGCCCGCGGCCCTGCTCCAGCCGGACGATGTAGTCGATGCTGACCCCGGCCAGCTCGGCGACCTCCTCGCGGCGCAGACCGGGGGTGCGCCGGACCTGCTTACGCTCAGGCAGCCCGACCGCGGCCGGCGCGAGGCGCTCGCGCCGGTCCCGCAGGAAGGCCGCCAGTTCCTGTATCGGATTCGTGGCGCTCCCGGGCGCTATCTGGTTACGCAAGCCACCGCCCTGTCGCATTCGCCGTTGCAGTCATCACCATTGATATTACGGCTGCCTGGTACTGGCCTTCCCAGGAAGAACCTTCCCTTATCCGCCGGTTTCACCCGTCGCAGACTCATTGTCGAACAACGAGATTCACGAGATCGACAGGAGTTCGACATGACCGGAGCGCTCACCCTCGACACCTACCGGCTGCTCGGCCGCTCGGGTCTGCGGGTGTCGCCGCTGTCGCTCGGCACCATGACCTTCGGCACCGATTGGGGCTGGGGCGCCGAGCAGGACGAGTCCCGCAAGATCTTCGACACCTATGTCGAGCGGGGCGGCAACTTCATCGACACGGCGAGCATGTACACCAACGGCTCGTCCGAGCGGCTGCTCGGCGAGTTCACCAAGGACAATCGCGAAAGCCTGGTGCTGGCAACGAAATACACCATGCTGCGGCGGCCGGGCGACCCCAACTCCGGCGGCAACCACCGCAAGAGCATGGTCGCCTCGGTGGAGGCCAGCCTGCGCAATCTGAACACCGATTACATCGACCTGCTCTACCTGCACGCCTGGGACTTCCTGACCCCGGTCGAGGAGATCCTGCGCGGGCTCGACGACCTGGTGCGCCAGGGCAAGGTGCTCTACCTCGGCATCTCCGACGCGCCGGCCTGGCAGATCGCGCGCATGCAGACCATCGCGGACCTGCGCGGCTGGTCGCCGCTGATCGCGCTGCAGATCGAGTACAGCCTGATCGAACGGACCGTCGAGCGCGATCTGATCCCGATGGCCCAGGAACTGGGGCTGGGTGTGATCCCGTGGTCGCCGCTGGCCAGCGGTGTGCTCACCGGCAAGTACACCCGCGCCGACCTCGAACATCAGGCCGACGCGTCGCCGAGCGGTACCAGGAAGAACGTCGCCGCGGCCAACGGGGCATTGAGCGAACGCGGACTCGACATTGCGGATACCGTGAAAGACGTTGCGGCACAATTGGGTAAGACACCCGCACAGGTGGCGCTCGCCTGGGCGCTGCGGCGGCCGGGAGTGACCGCGCCGATCATCGGGGCGCGCACCGCGGCACAACTGGATGACAACCTCGGTGCGCTCGAGGTGACCTTCGATGCCGAACAGCTCGCTCGGCTGGAGCAGGCCAGCGCCATCGAACTCGGCTTCCCGCACGATTTTCTGGCACGCCCGATGACGCAGAACGTGACGTTCGGCGACCTGAAGGTGGCGGGCCGGATCGCCTGATTCGGCGTGGCGCAGCTCCGCATTCCTTCGGGACGAAAATTTCGCCCGCACAGCATATTTCGCTGTGCGGGCGAATCATATTGTGGGAGAGATCAGTTCACGCAGGGTATGGAGTCGCCACCGATGACGGTATCGACCGGTTGCCCGACATCCGGTGCGGGAGTTTCCGATACGGTCGGGGTCGTTGTGGTCGGTGCCGCAGGCGCGGGGTCCTGATCGCCGAACGCGGCCCGCACCTCGCGCCGGATGGCGTCCTGGTCGACGATATTGACATCCTGCCCGTTGATCACGTCGTAGCTCAGCACCGGCAGGGTGCGGAATTCGACGGTCGGGTTGTCGGCCGAGCCGACGGTGCGCAGAAAATCGGTGGCATTCCAGCCGTCGGACAGCACGACATTGCGATGCGCGACCTCCATCAGCGCCGAAAGCTTGCGCATATCGGTGAAGGTGCCCGCACTCTTCAGATCCTTGGCCACCGAGGTGAGAAAGGCCTGCTGGCGATGGGTGCGGTCCAGGTCACCGTTTTCCAGGCCGTGCCGCTGCCGGACGAAGGCCAGCGCCTGCGCCGGATCCAGGCGCTGGCGTCCGGCCGGGAAATCGGCGCCGGAATATTCGAGATCGCGCACTGGATGGTTCAGGCAGACCTCGACGCCGCCGAGCGCCTTGGCCAGATCGTAGAAACCACCGAGGGTGACCTCGGCGAAGCGGTCGATCGGCACCCCGGTCAGGTCGCGCACCGCCTGCACGATGGAGGCGCGCCCGGCCTCCCGGCCCGCATGCTCCAGCGTGGCCTGATCGGTGATGCCCTGGCTCATCAGCTGATCCTCGACCGCGGCCTTCTTCAGCCCGTACGCCTCCTTGATCTTGGCGTGGGTGTAGCCTGGTATGCCCTGCACCGGGACGTAGTCGTCGCGCGGAATCGACACGGCGACAATCCTTTTCATATCGGCGGGGATATGCACCAGGATCAGCGTGTTCGCGTTGTAGCCACCCTCGTCGCCGTCGCCGGCATGCAACTGGGACAGGATCTCCGGCGGCAGATTGTTGCCGTTCTGATCCTTCCTGGTGTCCAGGCCCACCAGCAGGACGTTCAGATCACCACCGAGGGAGCGCGGCGCGTCGGCCGCCACCGCGCCGGACCGGGTGAAGCCGCTGTCGAAGCTGCCCGCCGTCGCCCAGCCCACCGCGGTCGCGGCCAGTACCGCGGCGGACAGCCCGGCCGTGCACACCTTGGCCGTCGCGCGACCGATCCGCCGCCGCACCGCGCGCCGATGCGCGCCGCGGATCCGGCGGTGCCGGGCGCGCGCTCGCTCGCCGGGGCTGGACTTCAGTGGAGTTTGCTCATTCATAACCAGTTTCCAGTTTGCCTGGATCAACTGGTCATTTCGGGGGTCGAGTGACCGATATCTCCTGGTCAGCCCGCCGCGTGTAAATCGAGAATCTTGGTGAGCGCGTATTCCAGGGCATAACTCGAATCCGCCGCGCCGCCCTTCACATCGGCGTTGAGCGTCGCGACCACCTGCAGCGCCGAGCCGATGGTGGCCGGGGTCCAGCCGCGCGCCTGCTGCTGCGCCTTCTTCACCTTCCACGGCGGCATACCCAGCTCGGAAGCCAATTTGAACGGGTCGCCCCGGCCCGCCGAGCCGACCTTCGCGATGGTGTGCACCGAATCGGCCAGCGCGTCGGCGAGCAGCACATGCGGGACGCCGCGATCGTTGGCCCAGCGCAGTGCCTCCATCGCGGCCGGGCGATCACCCGCCACCGCCAGCTCGGCCACATCGAAGCCGGAAACCTCGGCCTTACCCGAGTAGTAGCGATGCACGGCCGCCACGTCGAGCTTGCCGCCGGTATCCGCGGCCAACTGCGAACACGCGGCGGCCAGCTCACGCAGATCCGAACCGACCGCCTCCAGCACCACCTGGACGACATCGCCGGACGCCTTGATGCCCGCCGCGCGGAATTCGCCGCGCACGAACTCGACCCGCTCGGCCGCCTTGGTGAGCTTCGCGCAGTTGTGCACCGCGGCACCCGCCTTCTGCAGCGCGGGAGCCAGCGCCTTGGCCCGGCCGCCGCCGGAATGCAGCACCACGAGCACCACGCCGGGCGGCGGATCCGCCGCTGCCGCGGTGATCACCGCGACGGCCTCCTTACCGGCCTCGGCCGCGGAATCCAGCACGATCACCCGGTCCTCGGCGAACAGGGACGGGCTCAACAACTCCGCCAACTCCGCGGTGCTCGCATCGCCCGCCCGCAGACGATCCACCGGCACCGCGTCCGGATCCGGCGCACCCGCCCGCACCTGGCCGGTGATCTCCGCGATCGCCCGCTCGATCAGCAGTTCTTCTTCCCCGAGCACCAGGTGCAGGGGTGCAATGGAATCCGCCACGGGAAACGATCCTACGGGTGCGGGCCGACAGAACTCGGTGGCGCTCACAGTGTTCCCCGTTGGGCGACCCACTCGTGTCGGAATTCGGGAGCGACCGCGCCGATGTGCTCGAAGTCGTTGTCGTAGTGCACGACCGTGGTGTCGTATTGCACGGCGATCGCGGCGATGTAGATATCGGCGGAGCCCGCGGCTCGTTTGCGGCCTTGCTGCCAGAGCCGTCGCTGAATGCCGGTGGCTATTCGGTGCGTTCGAACGTTGGCGTGCAGCAACGGATATCGCGCCATTACGGTGTGGAGCCTTTCCCACTCCGCAGGACTCTGCGCGGTGAACAGGATCTCCAGCAATTGGATCGTCGTCGTGACCAGCATCGAGCCAGGACCGGCATATCGCTTCCGGATTGCCGTGTAATCGAGCTGCCCTGACTGCACCCGAGACCACGCACTGCAATCGAGCAGGTACCGACCCGGCTTCCTGGTCGGCGGAGATTCCTGGCAGAGAACTAGCGGCGCGCCATCGCACGAAATTCCGGATCCGCCAGCAAAGCCAGACCTGTATGCGCCGAAATGATATCGAACGCCCTTTGCTGTTCCTCCTGCAGTGTGGCTAGGTCCATAACTTCCAGCTCGCCCTCCCCCGGTCCTTCCAGCACATAGAGCTGACGCTCCTGCTCCAGTGCCTGCTGGACCAGGGCCAGCATCATGTCCTGTGTCGTGGTGTAGCCCAACTCCTTCATCGCGAATTCCAAAAATCCGGCCGGAGCCGACACCGTGGTGATACTCATGTCCGTCATGATCACGCTCCTCGTTGATAGCCAACTCCTCTCATAAAAGACTAAGTCGATTGCGGCCATCAGTCGCCGGAATTTCGCTGGCGCGCAACGGTGCGCAGGGTCGGGCCGGATCCGAGGATCAGCACGTCACCCTGGTGGTCCGTCCGAACGACGGTCGCGCCGAGGGCCGAGAGATGGGCGAGGATGGCCGGATTCGGGTGGCCGAAGGTGTTGTCCGCGCCGACGCTCACCACCGCCAGTCGCGGATGGACAGCGTCCAGGAATTCCGTTGCGGTGGTTCGTGATCCGTGATGCGGGACCTTGAGGATGTCGGCCTGTACCGGTGCACCGGAGTTAACCAGCGCGCGTTGGGCTTCGACCTCGATATCTCCGGTGAACAGGATTCGACCCGCAGGAGTTTTGGCAGCGAAGACAATCGAGCGGTCGTTGGCGTTGTCGACGGAAGATTGTGCGGCACCGCTCGATATCGGGGCCAGAATCGTCAATTCGACCGGGCCGAAATTCAATTCCGCACCGGACTGTAATTCCAGGAGTGGAATGTCTGCCGCCCGTGCGGCGGCGACCACCTCGGCGATATCGGCGACCGGCTCACGCTCGAAGCTGGTTTTCGACGAATGATGCTGTGCCGCAGTACCATTCGCCGGAGGTGAGTGAGAGGCCGCCACCTCTCCCTCGGCCACCGCAATCGCCGCGACCGTACGGCCGCGCAGTGCTCCCGCGAGGCCGCCGATATGGTCGGCGTGCGGATGCGACAACAGCAACAGCGGAATTGTGGTGATACGCAACCGATCCAGGCAGGAGCGAATGAGTCGCGGCTGCGGACCGACATCGACGACGATCGCCGCGCCACCGCCGAGCGAGAGTGCGAGCCCGTCGCCCTGACCGACATCACAGGCGGCCAGCACCCAGCCCGGCGGCGGCCAGCCCGGATGCCAGACCCGGACCGGAACCAGCACGGCCGCAAGGCAAATCGCGATAACGGCGGCCAGCCTGCGCACCCGCCGCGACCGCAGCGCCAGCACGGCGACAACGAGCAGTAGGCATGCCAGGATGCCGCCGCTGGTTCCGCCGGGTATCGCCAGCTCCGCGCCCGGCACGGCGGCCAAGCGCTCGGCGACCGAGAGCAGCCACCACAGCAGTGGGCGCGCACACAACAGCACCGCTTCGGCGAGCGGCGGCCAGACGACCGAGAGCACGGCCGCGAGCACGCCGAGCACGGTGATCGGACCGATCACCGGCTCCACCAGGATGTTCGCCAGAATCGATACCGTGCTCAGCTTGCCGGACAGCGCGATGAGCAGCGGAGTGGTGACCACGAACGCGGCGACGGCCACCGCAACCGATTCGGCGGGCCCGCGCCACCAGCCGCGTGCCCGCAACCAGTCGGACCAGCTCGGTGCCAGCAGAATCAGGCCCGCGGTGGCCAACGCCGACAGCGCGAATCCGGCTCGCATCGCCAATTCCGGTGCCAACGCGAGCAATCCGATGATCGCGGCACACAGGGCGGGCAGCGCCTGCTTACGTCGGCCGGTCACCATGGCGAGCAGGGTCACCGCACCCATCCCGGCGGCCCGCAGCACGCTCGGATCGGGCCTGGCGATCACCACGAACAGCAGCAGCGTCAGCGTGGCGACGGCCGCCTGCGCGCGCGGTCCCAGCGTCAACATCCGGACCACGCACAGCACGGCCGAGAGCAGAATCGAGAAATTGGCTCCGCTCACCACGTAAATGTGTTCCAGCCCCGCGATTTCGAAATCCTCGGTGACATGTTCGGGCAGCCGAGAGGTATCGCCGACGACCACGGCGGGCAGCAGTCCGGCCGCATCCGGGTCGAGCGCGCCCGCGGCGGCGGCCGACAGTTCGGCGCGCACGTAACCGGCGACCCGCTGCCACCACGGCGGTGCGCCGGCCGGTTCCGGCGGACCCTGCGCCCGCAGGGTGGCCACCGTGAGATCGTGTCTGCGCGGCGGCTCGGCGCGGGCCCGGAAGGTCACCGGCCGCCCCGGCAGCAGGGCGGCCCACTCCTCGCCCGATGCCAGGATCACCACCGCGCCGCCCACCGTGGTGGATTGCGCGCCGCTACGGTACTCGCGCAGCGTGGCTCGCACCACCCAGCGCTGTTCGCCGAAAGCGTTGGACCGCACCGCCTTCGGGTCCGCGCTCGGTGTGACGACCACCTGCATCGACCGCCCGGCGACGGCCCGCAGCGGATGGGTCGCCACCCGGTACTCCCGCCATGCGGCGGCCACCGCGAATCCGGCGCCGAGCAGCACCGCCGCCAGCGCGACCAATGCGACCGCCCGCAACCGCTCACTGCGATGCGCCATCGCCCACAGCAGCAGCACCCACAACCCGATGGCCGCCACCATCAACCCCGCAGCGAGCAGCAGTCCGGCAACCCACCCCGCCGCCAACGCCACAATCGTTGCGGCCCAACAGCACACCGCCGCGGGCACCAGCCGCGCATCCAGTGCGGCCAACTCCCCCGCATGCTCATCCGCCGCCCGCGGATCAACATCCCCGGCCCCATCGATTCCGCTCATCCGCGCGCCTCGCCGGCACGTTTCCGAGTCATACGGTCACCAGGTCGCGGAGGCGAGAGAGTTTGGCCGGGCCGATGCCGTCTATTTGGGATAGCTGGGATACGTCGGTGAAGCGGCCGTTGGTGGCGCGCCAGGTGAGGATGGCACGGGCGGTGGCCGGGCCGACGCCGGGGAGGGCGTCGAGTTCGGATTCGGTTGCGGTGTTGAGGTCTACGCGAACGGCGGGGCGTCCGGACGCGGTGGTGTTCGCGCCGCCGACGGTGCTGCTGCCGGATCTGGCTTGGCTCTGCCGGGAGCCGACGACGACCTGGTCGCCGTCCTGAAGGCGCTGCGCCAGGTTGAGGCCGGTGAGGTCGGCCTCCTCGGTGGCGCCGCCCGCGGCCGCGACGGCATCGGCGACCCTGGACCCGGGCGGCAGCCGATGCAGGCCGCCGCGCCGAACCAATCCGACCACGCTGACCACCAATTCGGTGTTCGCGGGCGGCGCGACCGAGGGTGCGCCCGAGGTGTGCGCGGACCGGGCCGAGGTGGCCGCCGGATGAACCGTCGGCGGCGGCACCGCCTGGGCGACGGGCCGGTCGCGCACCACCATGACGACGGCGACGGCCACCGTGGCGAGTCCGACCGCGGCGAGGGTGAGTACGCCACGGCGGCCCGGATCGAGCCGGGTCCCGCGAAACCGTTCCGGCACAAGGCGTTCCCACCAACCGGCGCGATCCGCCGGTTCGTCGAGCCATTTGGGTCGTTCGACGGCGGCGAATTCCCCGGCACGGCGGCCGGGCTCGGGCGCGAGCTGTTCGAGCTCCCACTTCCCGAAATCCGTTGCGGCGCCGCACACGTCGGAGTCCGCGGCGTCCGGTCGCGCGACGGATCTCGGATCGCCGGGCCGTCCGCGGAATCCGCTGATCGGCGAGCCGAGCGGGATGGGACGCATCCGCACCCCACCGGCCCGCGCCGGGTCCGCCCCGATCACCGAAGCCCGCCCGGCCCCGATATCGCGCTGCAGCGCGCCGAGCCGCCGCCTAATCCGCTCGCGCTCGTCATGTCGTGACATGGCCGCGACGTTAAGCGCGGCCTACCGCCGAATCCGCGCTGCGACCAGGCATTTCAAGAAGTCTGGGGATAACCGCGCCGCTGTGCACAACTCGCCGCCGCCACGCCGCACGATCAGCGTCGCACCAGATTCTCGGCGAAACAGTCGGACCGCGGCGGCCGCGAAGTGCGGGTGGTGGTCAGGCGCAGCCGCCGGGCACGACGAGCACGCCGACCGCACCGAGGCCGAGGTGTACGCCGAGCGCTGGGCCGAATTCGGCGACGACGAGTTCGCGAATGCCCGGAATCAGCTCGCGCAATTGTGCGGCAACGGTTTCGGCCGCGTCCGCCGCGCCGAGGTGCTGCACCGCGACGGCCGCCCCGTCCTCGCCCGCCGCATCGACCGCGGCGGCGACGAGTTTCGCGTACGCCTTGGACCTGGTGCGGACTTTCTCCCGAAGTTCGAGCCGTCCCTCGACGATCTGCAACAGCGGTTTGGTGACCAGCTCGCTGCCGAAAAACGCTGCGGCACTGCTCAATCGGCCGCCGCGCCGCAGCTGTTCGGTGCGGTTGACCAGGATGAAGGTGCGCGCCCGGCTCGCAGTCGCCACCGCGGTGTCGTAGACGACGTCCAGCGCGGCGCCCGCCCGCGCCCGCCGCGCCGCCGCGAGCACCGGCAGCCCGGTGGCCAGCCCGGCGCCGAGCGAATCGACAAGGCGCACTTGATCTGCTGCGTCCATATCCCGCACCGCCTGCCTGCCCGCCTCCCAGGTTCCGGACAGCTGACGCGAAATATGTACGGCCACAACGCCGTCCCCGCCGCTGCGGACCAACGCCCGTTCGTAGACCTCGCGCAGCTCACCAGGCGACGCAGCCGAGGTGGTGACGGTGTCGGCGGCATAGTCGATCTCGATCGGGTCGATGCCCTCCCGGATCGCGCGGTCGCCGATCAGCACATGCAGTGGGACGACGGCGATTCCCAGTTCGTCGACGAATTCGGCGGGCAGACAGGCGGACGAATCGGTGACGACCACGACGGCCAACTACCGAACCTCCTGCAGGGTTTTCACCATGGCCCTGGCCACCTCGACGTGCGCGGCCCAGCCCCAGTGGATGCCGTCCGGATTCGCCTCGCCGGAGAATATGTTGTCGCGCACCGCTTTCGCGAGGTCGACCAGTGGAACACCGGTGCGCCCAGACCATTCCAGCAGCGCACGCACCGCCGGCTCACGTCCGGAATGCACCCGGCCGTACGCCGCGCAGTCGTGCACCGACGGCAGCACGGCCACCATCGGCAGCTCGGGCCGCAACTGCGCCAACGCATTTCGCGACTGCTCCAGATAGTCGACGCTCACGTGCGGCGGTAGCGCGACCGGCCTGCCGAGTTTGGACAGCCGCGGTTGCAGCCAGTTGTAGGTCTGTCTGACCCGCCTGCGCACCGCGGGCGGGCGCAGGTAACGGATGAGCTCGCGCAGCGCGGTCGGCAGCGGGGACGGCAGACTGTCCATGCCGCCGACCGCGAACACCACCGCGCCGGCGCGCGGCACCGCCGCCCACACCCGCGGGTCGCCGATCAGCGCCCAGTATCCGTCCCGGCAGGTCCAACCGATCCTGGCCACCAACTCGACATCCCAACCCAATTCGGCCGCAACGAGATTCGGCCAGATCCTGGGGTCGTCGGCGGGCAGCCCGCCCTTCGGGCCGAAATAGGCCAGCGAGTCGGCGATCACCAGCAGCACCGGCCGGCCCTGCCTGGTCGGATCTTCAGAGGACATCCGGTGCCACCTTCGCCGCCGCATTCCACACGTCCAGGCGCCAGCCGGGTTGATCGATGCTCGGGCCGTGGCTGCTGAGCTGCACCCAGCTGGTGTTGGCCAATCCGCCGAGGGCAGGCCAGTTGCGGGGCGGCAGGTCGAGCAGCGCGGCCGTGAGGGCGGCGATCAGCCCGCCGTGCGCCACCAGGATGATAGTGCGGCCGGGCCAATCCTGTCGCTCGGTGTACAGCTCCCGCACGACCGGCAGCGCCCGCGCCCCGACCCGCAGTTTGCTCTCTCCATCCGGCGGCGTGAACTCGGCGTCCAGCCGCCAGGCCACCCGCGCGCCCGGGTATTCGGCGTCGACCTCGTAATGGGTCAGCCCCTCCCACCGGCCGAGGTTCGTCTCGCGCAGCCGGGGATCGGTCTCGACCGAGAGCGAGGTGTGCTCGGCCAGCGCCGTCGCGGTGTCGTACGCGCGACGCAGATCGGAGGAGACGATCGCGATGGCATTGCGCGAAACCAGTTCGCGCGCGGCCTCTTTCGCCTGACGCCTACCGAGTTCGGTGAGATCGGTGTCGATCTGCCCCTGCATCCGGTCGACAGCGTTCCACTCCGTCTGCCCGTGCCGCAACAGAATCAGCGTGCGAACACCGGCATACTTACTCACTCGGCGCCTTCCACATCCGTTCTGACCTGACGCGGATCGACGCCGATGCCATCGACGGGAACCACCGGGCAGTCCTTCCACAACCGTTCCAGCGCATAGAAATTGCGCTCGTCGTTGTGCTGGATGTGCACCACGACGTCCACGTAGTCGAGCAGCGCCCAGCGGCCCTCCCTGGTGCCCTCGCGCCGCACCGGCTTGTGCCCGGCCGCGCGTAGCTTCTCCTCGACATTGTCGACGATGGCGTTGACCTGCCGCTCGTTCGGCGCGGATGCGATGACGAAGCAGTCGGTGATCACCAGTTGCTCGGACACGTCGAGCACCACGACGTCGGAGGCCAGCTTCTCGTCCGCGGCCCGCGCGGCGACCTGCGCCATCTCCACCGACTCCACCGATGCCGTCATTCCTGTGCCTCGCTCCGCTTACCCACGCTCAATGGACCTTCCGCTTCCTGCGCGGCATATAGGTGCCGCTTCGATATGTACTGCACCACGCCGTCGGGGACGAGGTACCACACCGGCCGATTCTCGGCGGCGCGGCGCCGGCATTCGCTCGACGAGATGGACAGGGCCGGGATTTCGATCATGGTCACCGCATCGGCGGGAAGATCACGCAGATGTTCCTCGAGATGGTCGGTGTTCAGCTCGTATCCGGGACGGGTCACTCCGACGAACTTGGCCAGTTCGAACAGTTCCGCCCAATCGTGCCATGTCAGGATGTTGGCCAACGCATCCGCTCCGGTGATGAAGTACAGCTCGGCGTCCGGATAGGCGGCCTGCATCTCGCGCAGGGTGTCCACCGTGTAGGTGACCTTGCCCCGATCGATATCGGCGCGACTCACCGAGAACCGCGGGTTGGAGGCGGTCGCGATGACCGTCATCAGGTAGCGGTCCTCGGCCGGGCTGACCGCCACGCCCGCCTTCTGCCATGGTTGACCGGTCGGGACGAAGATCACCTCGTCCAGTTCGAACCTGTTGGCAACCTCACTCGCGGCGACCAGGTGGCCGTGGTGGATGGGGTCGAAGGTGCCGCCCATCACCCCCAGCTTGCGTCGGCGCCGACCGTTCTCGTGCATGATTGCCGAGCTTAGTGGTTGACGTTACGAGCGGTACGTTCGCTGTGAGCGAGCTCGCGAGCGAACCATGGACACCGTGAGCTACCGAACCGTTCAGTCGGCCCTGCCGGTACCATCCCGCCGCCGCAGCATTTCGGCCAGCTGATCCCTGGCATCGGCGAGTTCGGCCGTAACTTCCGGCGCGGTATCCCTGGCCGCCAGTTCCGTCAGCTCGGCCAGCACCGCGGCCATCGTGTCCAGCCATGGACGGCCCCCGGCCTCGGGCGCGCCGAGCCAGCGCTGTGTCCGGGCCGCGGCGCGCAGGCAGCGGGCCCGGTCGAGTGCCCGTCCGGCGCGGCCGAATATCTCGGCGGCATGCAGGTACGCCGCGAGCGCGCGTTCGTCCTCGCCGCAGGCGCTCAACGCCGCCGCGGCCGAGCGCGCGAGTTCGGCGCGCAGCACGCCGCGGTCGCTGTCGGGCGGCACCAGTCCGGCGCCGAGCGCGAACTGCTCGATCGCCTCCCGGTCCCGGCGCAATGCCCGCAGTGACTCACCGAATTGGCCGCGTACGACCGCCAATTCGACGTCCGGATAGGGAATCTCGGTACCCGCCAACGCCTGTTCGAACAGGGCGACCGCCTCGCCGTGCCGTCCGGCCCGGTGCAGCGCCCGTGCCGCGATCAGCGTGTGGTGCACCGCATCGGCGACGGAGATCTCCTCCCACCGGGCGGCCGCCCGCAGGGCCGCGTCGGCCAACTTCAGCTCGTTACCGGGCTGTCCGGCGATCGCGATGACGAGTTGCGCGCTCATCCGCGCCGTATGCTCGGCGGGCAATACCGGGGCGCCGAGTGAAAGGGCATGGCGCAGTAGCGCTTCCGCCGAGCTCGGATCATCCGAGAGCTGGGCGGTGCCGAGTTCGGCCAGCCGGCGCGCCTCGGCGGCCCGGTCCGCGGCGTCGCTGTCCGGCGCGACGGCCGAATCGGCCAACTCCGTGGACGCCGCGGGACCACCGGATCGGGTGATGACCGTCCCGCGTTCGGTGATCGCGTCGGCGAATGCGGGTGCGGCGGATCCGTGCATCCGTTTCACGAAGGTGGCGCCCAGCCCGAGCGGCAGCTGGTCGACGAGCGGTTGCCGGGCCAGCCGCCCGGCGATCCTGGTGCTCACGACGGTATTGCCGTTGCGCAGGTCATACCGGGTGCACAGCTCGGCGATCTCCGAATCCAGCTCGGCCAGCAGCGAATTCGCCGATCCGGTGCCGATGGTCAGTTCGCCGAGACCGAGTACGGTCAACCGCCGCAGCAGCACGCACACCCCGGTCACGAACGAAAGCCGGTGTGCCACATCCGAGCCCGGATCGGTGAGCCAACCGGCATGTGCCGCCAGGATTTCCAGACCGCGCGCCTCGTTACCGGTCAACGCGCAGAATTCGATATGCATACCAACCGAATGCCGCAGGTCGGGCGCGTGCCGCACCAGCTGATAGCCGGTGAGGTGCGCATTGCGGGCGTCGGCCAGTCTGCCGGTGCGTACAAGCGGCAGGAGCGCCTGCGCGAATACCCGGTGCGGTTCCTCGACACAGGTGCGCTCGGAGTCGAGCACCGGCTGCCAGTGCGTCAGCGCCGCCTCGTCATCGCCGAAATACGCACTGGTCCTGCCCCATTCGTTGCGCTCGCAGGCCACGCAGTCGGACATGCCGTCGCGCGGCGCGGCCATCGACGCGTCGAGCAGCGCCCGCGCCGAATCCGCGTCACCGGTCTCCCTGGCCAGCTCGGCGCGCAACGCGAAAACCGGTCGCAGACTGTAACCGCGCAGCCGGTAACGGTTTTCGAGTTCGTCGAGCCAGCGGTGCACGGTGGACAGCGGAATGGCCGGGTTATCAATCAGGCCCCACGTCATCCACTTCAGGTACCAGTGGATCGATGACGTGAGCGGCCCGAGTTCGGCCGGGAATTCGTCGTAGATGTGCAGCAGCCTGCCGTAGGCGACCGGGGCCAGGTCGCGTTCACCCGCGTAGCTGTACGCCTGCACCAGGTCGAGCAGCACCTGCCCTTCCAGCCGCCGGTCCGGACCGGATTTCGCCGCCGCGGCAAGGGTTTCCAGGTGTTCGGTCCGGATCCGGCCGTGCGGCAGCGCCGCGCTCCGGTCGAGTGCGGCGCGGATTTCGTCGGGGTTCATGGTCAGCGTTCTCCTTCACCGTTCCCGACGGCGTACCGCGTCGCCCAGTCGAGGAATTCGCCGAAGGCGCGGTTCAGCAGCGCGGTATCGGCGGGCCGCAGCGGACGGTGGGTCATCAGCAAGGCCTGGCCGTACAGCGATTCCACGGCCGTGCGCAGGAAGGCGGGGTCGTCGATGCGGCGCAGGCCGCGCACCACCGGGCTGTGCAGATTCAGCACCAATTGCGCACGCGGAACCGAGGATTCGAGGGCGCCGAGGATTTCGGACCACAGCTCGTCGGCGTCGGCGGCGATCTCGGCCCTGGCGCGCTCGTTGCGCGCGGCCCGGCCGTCCAGGTACAGCGCGGGTACCGAAACCGGATGGAAGGCCCGCACGATCACCTCGCAGCCCACCCGGTCCAGTGCGGCGCGCGCCGTCGCCAGCATCGGAGCCAGCGCCAATTCGTCGGCTGCCGCGACGGTATCGAGTGCCGCGGTGAGCGTGTCCGGATCCAGCTCCGCGACCGTCACCTCGGGCAGCACGTGCGGGAGCAGCGAGATCAGTTCGCGGTCATAGACATAGCCGCCGTTGACCACCCCGACGCCCTGAGCCGCCGCGATCGCGGCCACCTGGCGGAACTCCTCGACGGTCGCGGTGACCCGGACCACCGGATGGTTGCGGGCGAATTCGCTCAGTGGGACGCGACCGTCCGTCGTCTCGAACAACAAGTGCGGCAGCATGATTCGCAGCAGCTCCGGCGAATGTCTGGCCATCGCCTTCACACCGAGCGTATGCACCGCGAGGAAGGCGGCCAGCCGGTTCGGCGCGGTGGCGGCGATCTCGGTGAGCCAGCAGCGCACCTGCTCGCCGAGCACCTCACGCACGATGGCGAGGCGCTCGTCCTCGTAGAGACCCTCGCGCGAGGCGGTGGGCCGCAGCGAATCGGTATCGAGCACACAGCGCACGAAAAACGCCCAGTCCGGCAGCAATCCGCGCACGGCCGCGCCGAGCAGCATCCCTTTCAGGTAGACCCGGTGCGCGCCGGTGTCGGCGGGATTGCCCGGTTGTGCGAGCACATAGGCCACGCCGTGCACCCCGGCCAGGTCCGCATCCAGTTCGATGACGTCCAGTGGTGCGAAACCCAGTGTGCGCGCGCCGTATTCGAGGAGGGCGAGCCTGCGCTCCTCCGGCGAACCGAACTTCCGCCGCCACACCGGCAAACCCTCGGTGACACAGACGGTTTCCCCCTCGGCGCACACCGTCACCGGATACGGAAGCAGCGAACCGTACTCACGGGCCAGCTCGACGACCCGCTCGGGGGCGAACCACGATCCGGCCCCGGCGCGCGGCGTCACATGGACCGTCGTACCCGGCTCCGGATGGTCCTGCGGCGCGAGCACCCGCACCGAATAGGTGCCGTCGGCGGCGGCCACCCATTCCACCGGTGCGGCGGCCGGATCGATCGCCGAGCGGCTCACCACCCGGATATGTTCGGCGACGGTGAAACAGGCCAGCAACCCGATGCCGAACTGTCCCAGGAATTCCCGACGCGCGCCCCCGATATCGTCGCGCTTGGCGGAGCGGCCGATGGTGGCCAGGAAACGGTGCACATCGGCCTCCGTCAACCCGATACCGGGATCGGTGACGCACAGGCCGCCCTGTTCGATATCGAGGCGAATATCGCTCGGCGCCAACGGATCGTGCTGCCGCCGGGCGGTGACCGCGTCCACCGCGTTCTGTAACAGCTCGCGAACGTACACGCGCGGGCCCGAATACAGATGGTGCGACAACAGATCGACGATTCCCCGCAGATCGACCTGGAAGACGTTGTTGGTCGTATTCGCCATGCCGCGCATGGTCCCGCAAAGACCCTATGGTCGGCTTAACGAAAGCTGATCGCTTCGATCACACCGGCAGCAGCCGGGAGACCACCGCGGTGAGTTGCCGGGCCGACCGGCATTCGTGCATCTCGATCACCTGCCGGTATTCGTCGGCGGCGGAGTCGCCGGAACCCCACTGGCCCATCGGTTCCGGGTTGAGCCAGTGCGCGTGTTTCGCGACGCCGACCAGGTCGCGCAGCGTATTCAGGCGCGGGTCCCGGTAGTTGGTGCGGGCGTCGCCGAGGATCAGCAGCGAGCTGCGGCTGGTGACGGCGTCCGGCCAGCCCGCGGCGAATCCGCGCAGCGCCGCACCGTAATCCGAATGCCCGTCGCTGCCGACCACATGTGCCTCGGTGAAGATCCGGGCCATCGCCTTATCCAATTGCGTTCGCGGATCGAAGAATTGGGTCACCTCGTCGACATCGTCGACGAATGCGAAGATCCGCACCCGGGAGAACTGCTGGCGCAGCGCGCTCACCAGCAGCAGGGTGAAGTTGCTGAATCCGGCGACCGAACCCGAAACATCGCACATCAGCACCAGTTCCGGACGACCGGGCCGCGGCTTGCGGTTCACCAGATCGATCGGCACGCCGCCGGTGGACATGGACTTACGCAGCGTGCGCCGCAGATCGATCTCGCCGCGCCGGGAATGCCTGCGCCGCACCGCGAGTCGCGAGGCCAGGATGCGGGCCAGCCGCTGGGTGCTGCGGCGCAGCTCGGCGAGTTCGCGTTCGGAGGCGCGCAGGAAATCCACGTCCTCGGCCTGCCGGGCCACCCCGTAGCCCGCGACGCGCTCGCGGCCGACGCGCTCGGCGACCCGCCTGCGCGTCTCGGCCTCCACCGCGCCGCGGAAGCCATCGATGCGCTGCCGGGCCGCGCGGCGCGCGATCTCCATATCGAATTCGCTGGTGTCCGGCCCGGCCGCCAGCCCGGCCAGGATCCTGGCCAACAGCGTCTGCGGCTGTACGTCTTTCAGCGCCTGGTACGCGGAAAACGAAGGGCCGCCCCCGGATTGGTATTGGCCGAGCTGGTCGACCAGCTGCGCGGCCAGCAGCTCCAGCTGTCGGGTCGCATTGTCCTGGGCGAGGAGTCCGGCGAGCAGTTCACGCAGCGCCGGAATGTCGACCTCGCCGGACGGCCGATGCGGGATCTCGATCTCGTCCAGCGCGCCGGTTCGCTCGCCGAGCGCCACCGGGAACCACAGATCGAACAGCCCGTCGTAGGTGGCGCGGTGGGTGGTGCGGCGCAGCAGCGCGCACGCCAAACCCTCGCGCAGCACCTCACGATCGAGCAGATCGAGGACGGTCAGCACCCGGCCCGCGTCAACGGTTTCCGCGGGACCGACCGGAATTCCCCTGGCCCGCAACGCTTCCACGAAACCGACGAGATGACCCGGCAGCCCGTGCGGCGCATCGAGCGGCAGCCCCGTCGGCGCCGAACCCGCGGCCACGGCTCAGGCCAGCTTCAGCTCGGTCAGGGCGCGCTGATGGTCGCTCTGATGTTTCAACACGACGCCGAGTGTCGCGCGCACGGTGGCATCGTCGAGATCGCGCAGGCCCAGCGCGAGCAAAGTGCGGCCCCAGTCGATGGATTCGGCCACCGACGGCAGCTTCTTCAGCTGCATACCGCGCAGCACGTGCACGATCCGCACCAGTTGGGCGGCGACGGCGGCGGACAGCTCCGGCACCCGGCTGGCCAGGATGCGCCGCTCCAGCTCCTCGTCCGGGAAGTCCAGATGTAAATAGAGGCAGCGTCGTTTGAGCGCCTCGGACAGTTCGCGGGTGGCGTTGGAGGTGAGCACGACGAACGGTTTCCGGCTGGCGGTGATCGTGCCCAATTCCGGGACGGTGACCGCGAAATCGCTGAGCACCTCCAGCAGCAGTCCCTCGATCTCGACATCGGCCTTATCGGTTTCGTCGATGAGCAGCACCGTCGGCTCGGTGCGCCGGATCGCGGTGAGCAGCGGGCGCGATAGCAGGAATTCCTCGGTGAAAACGTCGGCCTTCGTTTCGGCCCAATCATTTTCGCTCGACGCCTGGATGCGCAGAATCTGCTTGGCGTGATTCCACTCGTACAGCGCGCGGGCCTCGTCGACGCCCTCGTAGCACTGCAACCGGACCAGCTCCGCGCCCGAGCTCTGGGCGACGGCGCGGGCCAGCTCGGTCTTGCCGACACCGGCAGGGCCCTCGATCAGCAATGGTTTACCCAGCCGGTCGGCGAGGAAAACCGAAGTGGCCGTTGCCTTGTCGGCCAGATAGCCGGTCTCGGCGAGACGCTCGACGACATCGTCGACCGAGGTGAAGATCGGCTTCTGCTCTGCATCGGCCACTGTGCAGTCCTTCCTGTAGAACCGCCGCGCTGCGGTGCTCGCGGCTAAACCGGCCGGATCTGGCCGTCGCCCCACACGATCCATTTGGTGGAGGTCAGTTCCGGCAGCGCCATCGGGCCGCGGGCGTGCAGCTTCTGGGTGGAGATGCCGATTTCGGCGCCGAACCCGAACTGCTCGCCGTCGGTGAAGGCGGTGGAGGCGTTCACCATGACCGCGGCGGCATCCACCCGGGCGGTGAATTCGCGGGCGGCGGCCAGCTCACCGGTGACGATGGCCTCGGTGTGGCCGGTGCCCCAGGTGTTGATGTGCTCGACCGCGGCGTCCAGGTCGGCCACCACCTTGAGCGCGATATCCAGGGTGAGGTACTCCTCGCCCCAGTCCGCGTCGGTGGCGGGGACCTGACCGGGCAGGTCGCCGTGAATGGTGACGCCGTGCCGCTCCAGCGCCTGCGTCAGCCTCGGCACCGCGACATCGGCGATGGCGGCGTCGATGAGCACCGTCTCGGCGGCGTTGCACACGCTGGGCCTGCGCGTTTTGGCGTTGATCAGGATCTGCTCGGCCATGTCCAGGTCGGCGGCGGCGTGCACGTAGACGTGGCAGTTGCCGGTGCCGGTCTCGATGGTCGGCACCTGCGCGTCGCGCACGACGGCGTTGATCAGTCCGGCGCCGCCGCGCGGGATCACCACGTCGACCAGGCCGCGCGCCTGGATCAGATGGGTGACGCTGGACCGGTCCGCACTCGGCAGCAACTGCACCGCGTCGGCCGGAATATCTTGTGCCGCAAGCGCTTCCCGCAGCACCGCGACCAACGCCGCATTGGATTTCGCGGCCGAGGACGAGCCGCGCAGCAGCGCGGCATTACCCGATTTGAGCGCGAGCCCGAAGGCGTCGACGGTGACGTTCGGCCGCGCCTCGTACACCATGCCGACCACGCCGAGCGGCACCCGCACCTGCCGGATCTCCAGACCGTTCGGCAGCGTCGAACCGCGCACCACCACGCCGACCGGATCCGGCAGGCCCGCCACCTGACGCAGGCCGGAGGCGATACCGTCGATCCTGGCCTTGGTCAGCCGCAGCCGGTCCAGCAGCGAATCCTCGGTGCCCGCGGCGGCGGCCGCGGCGATGTCCTCGGCATTGGCCGCGAGCACGGCATCGGCGGCGGCGAGCAGCGCATCGGCCGCGGCGTGCAGGGCCGTATTCTTCTGTGCGGTCGTGAGCTGGGCCAGCGCCCGCGACGCGATCCGAGCCCGGCGCGCGGCCGCGTGCACCGCCTCGCGAACATCCAGCTCGGGCGTCGTACCTACCGTCATGGGTACAGCGTACTGACCCGCGGTTACGGGTAGCGTCCGGTATATGTGTCCCGATCGAGAGCCACTGATCGCCGTACTCGGCAGCATCAATATGGATCTGGTGACCACCACCGAGCGGCGGCCCGCGCCGGGGGAAACCGTGCTCGGCACCGGTTTCCGGCTGGTGCCCGGCGGTAAGGGCGCCAATCAGGCCATCGCCGCGGCCAGGAGTTCCGGGCATACCGTCGAATTCGTCGGCGCGGTCGGCGACGATCTGTTCGCCGCCGAATTGCGGCGGGTGCTCGCGGATTCCGGTGTCGGCACCGGCCTGCTGCGCACCGTCGCGGGCCCGAGCGGGGTCGCCGCGATCGTCGTCGACGCATCGGGCGAGAACAGCATCATCGTGGTCGGCGGCGCGAACGCGACGCTCACCACCCTCACCGCCGCCGAGCTCGATGTCATCGCGAAGGCGGATATCCTGCTGTGCCAGTTGGAGATTCCGGTTCCGACCGTCGCGGCCGCGGCCCGGCACGCCCGCGCGAACGGCACCATGGTGATGCTCAATCCGTCACCGGCACAACCCCTCCCGGACGAGTTGTGGGCGAATGTCGATATCGCCGTCGTGAATTCCGGTGAGGCCGAACAGCTCGGCGACACCCTCGACAAGGTCGCGCATCTGGTGATCACCCAGGGCGCGGCGGGCGCGACCTATCGCGGGCCCGGCGGCGAATCACAGGTGCCGAGCCCGCGAGTCGAGGTGGTCGATACGACGGGTGCGGGTGACACCTTCACCGGCGCGCTCGCCGCCGCCTGGCACCGCGGCCCGGAACGCGCACTGGCCTGGGCGAGTACCGCAGGCGCGCTGGCCACGACGAAACTCGGTGCGAGCAGTTCCATTCCGGCCCGCGCCGATATCGCGGCCGCGCTCGCCGGCGAACAGTAGTGCGGCATCCGCCGATTCATCGACTCGGCAGCACACCCGGCCGCGGCCGTTTATCGTCGATTCCATGTCCTCAACGCCGGAACGCATACCGGCCGACGGCGATTTCGGCGCGATCGGTCGTATCGATGCACAGATGGTCGTGTTGTCCTTCGTGGACAATGCGGGCATCACACGGGTGAAAACCGTGCCAGCGGCTCGGTTGGCCGATGCCGCGCGATTCGGGGTCGGGGTATCGCCGTGCTTCGAAACCTTCGCCTTCGACGACCTGATGACCACCGGCAAATATCTGGGCGGTCCCGACGGTGACCTGCGGCTGATCCCGGATCTGTCCCGGCTCACCGAACTGGCCTGCCAGCCCGGCTGGGCCTGGGCGCCCGCCGACAAGTACACCCAGGAGGGCACCCGCTTCGTCGCCTGCCAACGCGATTTCGCGGCCCGCCAGACCGAGGCGGCGCGGCGGCAGGGGTTGCGGCTTTCGATGGCGTTCGAAACCGAGTGGGCGCTCGGCGCCGACACCGCCGAATTCGACCCGGTGCTGTACGGTCCCGGGTACGGCATCACCCGGCTGGGCCAAATCGCCGACTACGCAAGGGATCTCGTCGATACGCTGACCCGCCAGCAGATCGAGGTGCAGCAGTTCCACCCCGAATACGCGCTCTCCCAGCTGGAGCTGTCGGTGTCGCCGAACGAACCGGTCGGCGCGGCCGACGACGCGGTGCTGGTGCGGCACACCATCCGGGAGCAGAGCCGCCGATACGGCTGGCGGGCCATGCTCGCGCCGTGCATCGAGCCCGGCGGCGCCGGATCCGGTGCGCACCTGCACTTTTCGGTGCGCGACGGGAGCGGCTCGCTGTTCGCCGGCGGCACCGGCCACCATGGGATGCGACCGGCGGGTGAGGCGTTCCTGGCCGGCATCCTGCGCGAGCTGCCCGCGCTCGTCGCGGTCGGCGCGGGCAATCCGGCGAGTTTCCTGCGACTGGAACCGTCGCGCTGGGCCGGGGTCTGGCAGTGCTGGGGCCGGGAGACCAGGGAGGCGGCGCTGCGTTTCATCACCGGTGTGCGCGGCACCGAGGAGCGGGCGGCCAATGTCGAGGTGAAATGCCTTGACGCGACCGGTAATCCGTACCTGATCGTCGGTGCGGTGATCGCGGCGGGTCTGGCCGGAGTGCACGAGGAACTGCGGCTTCCACCCGAAATCACCGGGGATCCGATGACTTTCGACGCCGAGCAGCTCATGCTGTCCGGGGTGCGGCGGCTGCCGATGTCGTCCGTCGAGGCGGCGGAGCGGCTGGCCAAATCCACCGTGCTGGCCGAGGCGATGGGCCCGGAACTACACGACGCGCTGCTCACGGTGCGCCGGGCCGAGGCGGAGCGGTACGCGCAGACCGATCCGCTGGAACTCGTCGAGCTGACCCGCTGGCGGTTCTGACGTGCGCACCACCGAGATACCGCTGACCGATCACCACTGCCACGGCGTCGTCACCGAAGAACTCGACCGGCCCGGCTTCGAGGAATTGCTCAGCGAGGGACCGCACGGCACCTTCGATTCGGCGATCGGTCTCGCGGTAAGGCGTTGGTGCGCACCGATACTCGATCTGCCACCACATGCGAGTGCCGAGGAGTATCTAGCTCGACGGGCCGAAATCGGTTGGCGCGAAGCCACTTCCCGACTACTCGGCGCGGCCGGGGTGACCCGCTGGTTCCTCGACACCGGCTACGGCGGTGCGGACCTGGCCGGCTTCGCCGAGCTGAGCGGCGGCGAGGTGCGCGAGATCGTCCGGCTGGAACAGATCGCCGAGCAGGTCATCGCCGAGAACGGCCCTACGGCAACGATATTCGAGGATATCGAGGCGGCCCTGCGCGCTCGCATCGGCACGGCCGTCGGGCTCAAAACCATCGCCGCCTACCGCTGTGGGCTCGACTTCCCGGTCACCCATCGGCCGCCCGCCGCGCTCATCCCGCAGGACAGGATCACCGACCGCAACCTCATCGGCTGGCTGGTCGGGCTCGGCGCCCGGCTCGGCGCCGAATACCGTCTGCCGCTGCAGATCCACACCGGATTCGGCGATCCGGACCTGCGCCTGCACCGCGCGGATCCGGCGCTGCTCGCCGATTTCCTGCACGCGACGGCGGGCACCGGACTTTCGGTGATGCTGTTGCACTGCTGGCCATTTCACCGCAACGCGGCCTATCTCGCACACGCCTTCGACCACGTCCGGCTGGACCTCGGGCTGGCCATTCCCTTTGTGGGACAACGTGCCTCGGCACTGCTGGCCGAAACGCTCGAACTCGCGCCGTTCGGCGCGCTGCTCTATTCATCGGACGGTTACGGGCTGCCCGAACTGCACTACCTCGGCGCGAAACTCTGGCGCGACGGCCTCGGCGCCGTCGTCGACGGCTGGCTCGCCGACGACGTGCTCACCCTCGCCGATGCCGACCGCCTGATCGCGGCGATCGCGTACGGCAACGCCGAGCGCACCTACCGGCTCTGATATTCGAGTGCGTCGCGACCGCTCGGTCCCTACCGTTGATGGTCACGGACACGAGAAAGGACGACCGAGATGTTGCCCGTCGAGCTGCACGGAACCCGTGCGCGGACGCTGATGTGGGCCACCGAACAGGATATCGAGCCTGCCGCGGTGCAACAGCTGCGCAATATCGCGCGGCTGGAATGGGTCCACGGCGTGCGCGTCATGCCGGACGTGCACCTCGGTAAAGGTGCGACGGTCGGTTCGGTCATCGCCATGCGGGACGCGGTCGCCCCGGCGGCCGTCGGCGTCGATATCGGCTGCGGGATGGAGAGCGTGAAGACCGATCTCACCGCCGCCGACCTGCCGGACGATCTGCGCTCGCTGCGTTCGCGCATCGAGGCTGCGGTGCCGGTCGGCTTCCAGGCGCACGACGATCCGGTGAACGTCACCCGGCTCGGCGCGGAATTCGCCGCATCGCACGGTGCGGCGGCCCGCAGCGCACGCGGCTGGGACACCTTCTGGGGCGCGTTCGGCTCGCTCGACGAGGGGGTGCAGGCACGGGAATCCAAGGCGCACAAGCAGATGGGCACGCTCGGCGGCGGTAACCACTTCATCGAGGTATGCCTGGACGAGCACGACACCGTATGGATCCTGCTGCACTCGGGCAGCCGCAATATCGGCAAGGAACTGGCCGAGCGGCATATGACGGTGGCCCGCGCGCTGCCGCACAACCGCGACCTGGCCGATCGCGACCTGGCCGTATTCCTTTCCGGCACACCGGAAATGGCCGCCTACCGGCGCGATCTCACCTGGGCGCAGGAGTATGCCGCGCGCAACCGCGCCGTGATGCTCGCCCTGGTATGCCGCGCGGTTCGCGACGAATTCGCCGGGCGCCCGGTGCATTTCGACGAGCCGATCTCCTGCCACCACAACTATGTCGCGGAGGAGTTGATCGACGGAATGCCGATGCTGGTGACCCGCAAGGGCGCCATCCGGGCGGGCGTCGGCGATCTCGGCCTGATTCCGGGTTCGATGGGCACCCGCTCGTATGTGGTGCGCGGCAAGGGAAATCCGGATTCCTTCCAGTCCGCATCGCACGGTGCGGGCCGCCGGATGAGCCGGGCCGCGGCCAAGCGCCAGTTCACCGTCGCCGATCTGGTCGCGCAGACCGAGGGCGTGGAATCGCGCAAGGACGCGGGTGTCGTCGACGAGATCCCGGCCGCGTACAAGGACATCGACGAGGTCATCGCCGCGCAGCGGGATCTGGTCGACGTGGTGGCGACGCTGCGCCAGGTGCTCTGCGTCAAGGGCTGAAAAACGAGGCGGGCCGGGTGAATTCGCGGCCCGCCTCGACCCCGGTCAGTCGGTGCGCCGTCGCAGGGTCGCCGCGACCGCGGTGGCGATCAGCAGCGCGCCGAGCAGCAGCGGGAAGCCGTTGATCACCCACGAGTACAGCGCCTGACGCAGTGAATCCGACAGCGCGGGCAGATCATGGATCTGGGTGAAGGTGTCCTCCGGGAAGAACACGTGCGCCAGCCCCGGCACCAGACCCCATACCAGTCCCGCGATCGCGGTACCGGCGGGTGAGTAGGCCGCGAACGCCGCGACCAGGAACAGCAGCAGCGCGCCGCCGATGATCTGGAACGACGAACCCCAGCGCGCGGTGGCATCGCCGAGGATGATCCACTGCCTGGTGTCGGCGGCGCCGTTGGCCGCTAGACCTATCCCGATCGGGGTCACCACCAGCGCGAATACCGTTCCGAACACGGTGCGGCCCACCGTGGACTTGCTCCGGAACTGGGCGCCGGGCGGGGACCAGCCCGCCGGCGGCTGATAGTTGCTCGACATGCTTGGCCTCCTGCGCGCTCCCACCGATGGGGATGATGTTCGCCCTATTCTCCTTCCTCCCCAGACAATTCGCGGTGAATGAATCGGCGCGGTCCGATGTCGGACCGATAGCCGACAACTCTTGTCGGTGTCTTCGGGCAGTATGGTCCGGGTGACCACGGCGACCGGAACCATCGCAGACCTGGCGAGCCCCGAACTGCGCGCACGCGCCGAGCAACTGCTGCGGGAGTTGGCCGGGCCGTCGGCGCGCCTGCGCGAGGACCAGTGGACCGCCATCGAGGCGTTGGTCGTGCGGCGGCAGCGGGCGCTGGTGGTGCAGCGCACCGGCTGGGGTAAGTCGGCGGTGTACTTCATTGCCGCCAAACTGCTGCGGGCGGCGGGGCGCGGGCCGACGGTGATCGTCTCGCCGCTGCTCGCGCTGATGCGCAATCAGGTGGCGGCCGCGGGGCGGGCGGGGGTCGTCGCGGCGACCATCAATTCGGGCAATGTCACCGAATGGGATGAAATACACGCCGGTGTCGCGGCGGGCGCGGTCGACGTGCTGCTGGTGAGTCCGGAACGGCTCAACAATCCGGACTTCCGCGATCAGGTGTTGCCGAAGCTGGCCGCCGACGCGGGACTCGTCGTGATCGATGAGGCGCACTGCATCTCGGACTGGGGGCACGATTTCCGCCCCGACTACCGCCGCATCCGCACCCTGATCGCCGATCTCGGCTCCGACGTCCCGGTGCTCGCCACCACCGCGACCGCCAACGACCGGGTGGTCCGTGACGTCGCGACGCAGATCGGCGCCGACACCCTGGTGCTGCGCGGCACCCTGGACCGCGAATCGCTGCACCTGTCGGTGGTCCGATTCGACGATGCGGTGGAGCGCACGGCGTGGCTCAGCGGCCACCTGCGCCGGCTGCCCGGCTCCGGCATCGTGTACACGCTCACCGTCGCGGCGGCGCACGATCTGGCCGACGTGCTGAATTCGCACGGGCACACCGTCGCCGCGTACACCGGGCAGACGGATCCGGCCGAGCGGGAGGCGCTGGAGGCCGCACTGCTGAACAACGAGGTGAAGGCGCTCATCGCGACATCGGCGCTGGGCATGGGGTTCGACAAACCCGACCTGGGCTTCGTGGTGCACGTCGGCGCACCCTCCTCCCCCATCGCCTACTACCAGCAGGTCGGCCGCGCCGGTCGCGGCACCGAACGGGCCGAGGTGGTGCTGCTGCCCGGCCCCGAGGACCAGCGGATCTGGAGTTACTTTGCCTCCGTTGCCTTTCCGCGCGAACACGTGGTCCGCGCGGTACTCGACGCGCTGGACCGGGAGCGGCCGATGTCGACGCAGGCGCTGGAACCGCTGGTGGAATTGAACCGGTCGCGGTTGGAGATGGTGCTCAAGGTGCTCGATGTGGACGGCGCGGTCCGCCGGGTGCGCGGCGGCTGGCTCGCCACCGGCGAACCGTGGACCTACGACGCCGAGCGCTATGAGCGGTTGAACGCGGCCCGCGAGCTGGAACAGCAGGCCATGATCGACTACCAGTCCACTGCCAGCTGCCGGATGGAGTTCCTGCGCCGCCAGCTCGACGACCCGGGATTGCCTGCCGCCCAATCGGATTCACCCGGCTGCGGCCGCTGCGACAATTGCACCGGCACCCGGCCCGACACCGCGGTGGCCGCCGACGCCGTCGCCGCCACCCGCGCCCGGCTCGACCGGCCCGGTATCGATCTGGCGCCACGCAAACAGTGGCCGACAGGTCTGGCGAAACTCGGAATCCCGTTGTCCGGCAAGATAACCGACACCGCCGAACCGGGCCGGGTACTCGGCAGGCTCACCGATCTCGGCTGGGGTCAGCGCCTGCGCGGCGTCCTGGACGGCCCCGACGCCCCGGTACCGGACAGCGTCTTCGACGCATGCATAGCGGTGCTGCGCGACTGGAATTGGGTCGCGCGCCCCACCGCCGTCATCGCCATCGATTCCGCCGACCATCCGATCCTCACCACCAGCCTGGCCGCCCGACTGGCACAGGTGGGCCGCCTCCGCGACCTCGGCGTCCTGCGCACCCGCCCCGACCGCACCCCGGCCTCGGCCGCCAACTCCGCCTACCGCGTCGCGGGACTCTTCGACTCGTGGGAAGTACCGGATCTCACCACCGTCGACGGACCGATCCTGTTGGTGGACAGCCGCACCGACACCGGCTGGACCCTCACCCTCGCCGCCCACACCCTCCGCCGTGCGGGCGCCACCGCGGTACTGCCGTTCGCACTGGCCTCGGTGACATAGCGCACCACGGATGACGTTGCCCCCGCGTGGGTTTCAGCTTCCTGCGCCTGCAATAGTCAGAGCGGGAAGTTGATTGCCGTGCGTGAACTCGGGGTTGTGGCGTGTCGCCAGCGATCCGATTGAACGATACTCGCCTCCGGTCCACTAGAGACTCGTTGCGCCCCAACCAATTACGCTACTGACGCGCATCCGGCAGCTCCACCACCCGCGTTTCGCGCGGAAGGTCGCTTGCCGCGTGCAGTGGACGATCCGGCGGGAGCGGGCGGCGGGGTTCGCGCACGCCCGCCGTGCCGCCGGGATCGTCGTCGGAGCCGCGTGCGCCGCCAACGGGTGCGGTGCGTCTTCGGATGAACAGTCGCCGGATGATGCGTCGCCGCGGTTTCTTCGCCATGCGGCCAGTGTGCGCTGATTTCCGGTGCCCGCCCAGACTGTTCGCCGCCAGCGAAGACAGGTCAGCGGGTCTTGTCGAGCAATTCGACGATTTCGGCGGTGGTCCCGGTCTCGCCGAGGCGCGGGAAGATCTTGCCGACGCTGTGCTCGTGTGCGGCGGCGTCGGAATCGCTCATCGCGTCGACGGCGAGCGTGACGTGGTAGCCGTGTTCGTGCGCGGCCCGCGCGGTGGATTCGACGCCGATGCTGGTCGCGATGCCTGCCAGCACGATTTGGGTGATGCCCCGGCGGCGCAGTTGCAGGTCGAGGTCGGTGCCGTAGAAGGCGCCCCAGTTCCGCTTGGTGACGTTGATGTCCTCCGGATGGCCGACGAGTTCGTCGACGATCCGGTCCCAGCCCTCCGGCGGCGTCCCCTGCGGGAACGGAAATTCGTTGCGGCCCTTGGCCTGATCGGCGCCGTCGGGTGCGAAGCTGACCCGCACCAGCACCACCGGCAGGCCGTGCGCGCGGAAGGCGTGTGCGAGCGCGGCCGAGTTCGCGACGACGGTTTCGGCGCTGTGCGGCGCCCTCGGCGCGGCGACGATGCCGTGCTGCAGGTCGATGATGACCAGCGCGGTCCGCTCGTCGAGGGTGGTCACGGTCATGGCTATCCCTTTCAGTGTTGTTCTGACACAGCTTGTTTCACGCCGACGCGCCCGAGCGAGCGGTCGGCGAGCGTCAACAGCAGCAGCAGCGCCGAGACGACGATCAACAGCACCGCGAGGTGATGCATCCCGGCGCTGTCGGCGACGTGCGGGAACACCGCGGCGGTCGCGGCGGAGGCCAGCAGCGCGCCCAGGTACATGCAGGTGCGCAGCAGACCCGCCGATGAGCCCATCCGGGCCGGATCGGCCTGGTGGTACAGCGCGTTCTGATTCGCCAATCCGTTGAGCCCCTGCGGTAATCCGGCCAGGGCGCCGACGCCGACCAGCAGCCACACCGCGCTGCCCCCGCCGATGAACAGCAGGCAGACGCTCACGGCGACCTGCAGCAGCGCGCCCGCGACGAGTTTGCCGCGCACCTGACTGCGCCGCCCGGTGATCGCGGTGATCGCGATGGCGCACACCGACATCGGCAGCAGCACCAGCCCGGCCGCCGACGCGCTGAGCGAGCGTCCCTCCTCCAACCACTGCGTGAAGCCGTAGAGGAAAGCGTATGCGGTGATGAAGGCGAGCATTTGCCGCCCGTAGGTCGCCAGCAGCGCGGCATTGCCGCCGAGCACCCGCAGGTCGATGAACGGCGCCGCGGTGCGCAGCTCACGGATCGCGAACGCGACGCCGAGCAGTATCGCCAGCACCGGCAGATACCAGTGCGCCGCAAGGGGTTTCATCAAGAACAGCAGTGCGGCGACGAGCGTACCGGCGAACAGCGCCATACCGAGCATATCGACACCGGTGTCGCGGCCCTGCCGCACCACGGCGGGCAGCTGCGCGTATCTCGGCAGCCACAGCCAGCCGAATACCAAGCAGGCCAACGACAGTGGCGCATTGATGGTGAAAATCAGATGCCAGCCGCCGAGCGCGGTCAGCACCCCGCCGAGCGTCGGGCCGACGACGGCCATCACCTGGTTCGCGATCGACAGCGCGGCGAGTATGCCCGCCGGATTCGCCAGCCCGGTGCGCTCGGATTCGCTGCGCAGCAGGAACATCGACGCCGGATAGGCCGCCGAGGTACCGAAGCCGAGCAGCACCCTGGCCAGGATCAGCACGCCCAGGTTCGGCGCGAAAGCGCCCAGCAGACCGGCGATTCCGACGAGTCCGGTGCCGATCAGGTAGAGCGGGCGCGGCCCGTAGCCGTCCACCAACCGACCCATCACCGGCTGCCCCACCGCCGTGGCCAGATACAGCGCGGTGACCAGCCACGCCGTCTGCGCGGGCGGCGCGCCGAAGGCCTGGCCGATCGGGATGAGCGCGACCGCGAGCATCGAGGAGTTGATCGGGTTCAGTATCGAACCCAGGATCATCGGCGCGATCAGCTTCCGATCGAATCGCGTTGTGCTGTCGGATCTTTCGGATACCGCCGTCACGACTGCGCGACCTCGTCGAGCAATGCCATCGCCTCGATGATGGTGCGGCGCTGCGCCTCGGTGAACCGCTCGTGCAGAGCGTGCGACAACCACTCCTGGCGCGCCGCCCGGTCACCGAGCGCCTTGACCCGGCCCGTCTCGGTCAGCGAGAGCAGTTGCCTGCGGCCATCCGCCGGATCGGGCCGCCGCTCCACATATCCGTAACCCACCAGCGCGGAGACCGTCATCGCCATCGATTGCGGCCGCACCCGCTCCGCGGCGGCCAGGTCGCTCGTCGACGCGGGGCCGTCCTTCTCGAGCCGGCTGAGCACCGCGGTCTGCGACGGGGTCAGATCGTCGTCGACCGCCAGCTCACGGAATCTGCGGCGCAATCTGCTGAAGACGGTGCGCACGTCGTTGGCGGCGCGGACGGCGGATTCGGCAACCCGGCCATCGAGTTTCGGTGCGTTTCCCATAGTCGCTCGCAATCACTCGGTCTGTCACCGACCCTAATTTATTCAGTTAAAACTGTCCAGTTGTACCTGTTCAGTTTTGACTGACTATCCGGCGGATCCGCACATCGGACCGGATGACCCGTTATCGTCGGACGGGTGGCCAGCAAGTCCGCGGCGCCCGCCATCGAACTCGAGGTCGGCGACCACACCGTGCGCGTGTCCAATCCGGACCGGGTCTACTTCCCGGAAACCGGTGCGACCAAGCTCGACCTGGTGCAGTACTACCTGAGCGTCGGCGACGGCATCGTCAACGCGCTGCGCGAGCGGCCGTGCATGCTGCATCGGTTCCCGAAGGGGTTGGCCGGTGACAAGGTGCACCAGAAGCGACTACCCGCGGGCGCGCCCGACTGGATCAATACGGTGCGCGTCTACTTCCCGCGCTACGGCAGACACGCCGACGAACTGTGCGTACGCGAACTGGCCGATGTGATCTGGGCGGTGCAGATGTCGACGGTCGAATTCCATCCGTGGAACTCGCGCGCCGCCGATACCGAGAGCCCGGACGAATGGCGGATCGACCTGGACCCGATGCCGGACTGCCCGTGGTCGCGGGTACAGCAGGTGGCGGGCGTCGTACGCGAGGTGCTCAACGAACTCGGCGCCACCGGATTCCCGAAAACGTCCGGCGGCAACGGAATTCACGTCTACGTGCGGATCGCACCGGAGCACGGATTCCGCGAGGTGCGCCGCGCCGCACTGGCCTTCGCCCGCGAGATCGAGCGCCGCGCGCCCGACGACGTCACCACCACCTGGTGGCGGCGCGATCGCGATCCGAAAATGCTGTTCGTCGACTACAACCAGAACGCCCGCGACCACACCATCGCCGCCGCCTATTCGGTGCGCGGCGTCCCGGCGGCGACCGTCTCCGCGCCGGTCCACTGGGATGAGATCCCGGATATCGACCCGCACGATTTCACCATCTCGACCATGCCCAAACGCTATGCGGCACTTGGCGATCTACACGCCGACATCGATAACACCGTATTCCGGCTCGATCCGCTGCTCGACTGGGCGGACCGCGACAAGATCGACGAGCTGCCCGAGGACGAGCAGTAGCCGGCGCGCGATAAGGTCGAGGCGGCAGCGCCTTTGGCAGACCAGGAACGAACGCGGCGGCCGAACCGGGCGCGGGCGAGGAGGAATCATGCGGCAAACCGTCCCGGTGGCGATCGGTCCGGCCGTGCCGCCGCCTCCGCTGCTGGAGAAGGCCGTAGTCGAGGGCGGCGCCCGGCTGGCCGAACTCGATGCGGCGCGGGCGCTCGTCTGGTCGGGCGGCCCCGGCGAATTCCCGAATGAACTGCCCGGCAGCATCGAATGGGTGCAGCTGCCCGCCGCCGGTATCGAGGACTGGTTCACCGCGGGCATCTTCGCACGCCACCCCGACGTTCGATTCACTTCCGCCGCAGGAGCTTTCGCCGCGAGCGTGGCCGAGCACGCGCTCATGCTGCTGCTCGCCGGAGTGCGCTATCTGCCCGAGCAGCTGCGCGCCGCCAGCTGGCGGCAGCGGGATTTCTTCCCGCACGTCGGGTCGCTGCGCGGCAAGACGGTCACCATCGTCGGCGCGGGCGGGATCGGCCGGGCGCTGATCCCCATGCTGGTTCCGCTCGGCGCGCACGTCATCGCGGTCAACCGGACCGGCAATCCGGTCACCGGTCCCGGCATTCCGGACAGCGTGGAAACGGTACCCGCCGATCAACTCGGCAAGCTGTGGTCACGCACGGATCATGTGGTCGTCGCCGCACCCGCGACAGCCGCCACCCGGCACCTCATCGGAGCCGACGAACTCGCCCGCCTCCAGCCGACATCGTGGGTGATCAACGTGGCGCGCGGCAGCCTGATCGATACCGACGCACTCGTGGCCGCACTGGCCGCGGGCCAGATCGGCGGCGCCGGGCTCGACGTCACCGATCCGGAACCGCTGCCCGACGGACATCCCCTCTGGGTGCTGCCGAATGCGATTGTGACACCGCATGATTCGAATCCCCCACAGCTGCGGCTCGCGGCGTTCGCCGATCATGTCTCGGCGAACGTCGCACGATTCGTCGATGGACGAGAACTGCTGGCACCAGTCGACGTCGAGCGCGGGTACTGACGAGTCGCACGGATCATCGACGTCTATCGCACTTCCATGGCCTATTGGGTTGTTCCGGATTTCGGATACAGGACCTCGCGGCTGCGCGCCACGGCCTGCAGGATGGTTTCGCTGATGAAGTCGGTGAAGCGAGCCATATCCTCCAGGCGTCTGGCGGTCGGGGTGCCGCAGCCGAAGATTTCGACGCCTTGTCGGGTGATCTCGGCGACCTCGGCCATGCCGCGGGCGCTGTCGATCGTGGATTGGTACCAGACGTTGTCGTCGACGATGTAGCGCGCGCGCCGACGTTCGTCGGATTCGCGGCGCACGAGGCCCTGGACTTCGAGGAACTTGATCGACTTGGAAACCGACGGCGGGCTGATCTGCAGGCGTTCGACGAGTTCGGATGTGGTGAGACTGCCGGCGTCCGAGGTGAAAAGGCAGGTCAGCACCCTGGCTGTGGTTCTGGGCATGCCCTGGTGCATGAGCAGGGTGGTAAAGGTCTCCTCGTACCGGCGCACGGCCGCGGCGTCGCGTCCGTGACTCGGCGCCAGCGGTTGTCGCGTTCGGGGCGCGCTCTGTGTGCGCCGGTGGGCGCGCTGTTCGGTGGCGCGCTGGGCCCGATCGGCACGGTAGGACGTAGGTCCACCGTTGCGCATCACCTCCCGGGTGATCGTCGAGGTCGGACGATTCAGTCCGCGGGCGATCGCCGCATAGGGGAGGTTGTCGGCCAAGCCGAGCGCGATCTTTTTGCGTTCGGCTCGAGTGAGCCTGCCTCCCGACATAAGTGATCTCCCGGGTGTCTTTCGTATCGGTCACTGGTCACCTCACTGTAGGTGCCTCGTGTTGCTCATCGCAACGAGCTATCTGAGCTTCGTTGCGTTAGCTCGAAGCCAATCGCAATAATTAATAGGCTTTTAGCTGCTCCAATACAAACGTCGGCTCAATCTTCTGATTGCCTGATATAGGAAAGCTACGTAGCGTTTCTGCAGTCAGGAAAGAGTTGCAGAACGCCAAAAGGAGTCGACCGATGACGAACAACACCACCACCGCGACCGATTCGACATGGACCGGCATGGTGGCCGTCGATGACACGGCCCTCGCTGTCACCGACACCGGCGGCCCTGGCGTCCCGGTGCTCTATGTCAACGGCCACGTCGCTACGCAACGGAATTGGCGGCGCGTGATCACCGAACTCGGGCCGGGGTGGCGCCACATCACCTACGACATGCGGGCCCGTGGCAAGTCGAAGACGTCGGCGGACTATTCGTTCGAGACCAATGTCGCTGATGTCGATGCCGTTCTCGCGGCCAGAGGTGTGGAACGGGTGCTGGTGGTCGGCTGGTCCTACGGAGCTTTCGTCGCGGCGCATTGGGCCAGCCGCAATCCTGATCGGACGGTGGGCGCGGTCCTGGTCGAGGGCGCGCAGCCGAACGACTGGATCGATGAGGTCGATATCGAGGCGATGCGCAGATTGTGGCGGCGCCTGGGCTGGATGATGCCACTGTTGCGACCGTTCGGGATGGCCGCGCGCATGACCGCGGAACAGATGGCCGACAGCAATATAGAGGCAGGGGAGATCGCCCGCGAACGAGTCCTGGGCCCGGTCATCGACAGCATCACCGTTCCGACCCGCTACGTAAACGCCTCGGGGAACTCGTTCGGCAGCAAAGGCGATTCGCAGGAACGCATCCGCGCCAGCCTGCACAAGGTGGTCGAACGGAACCCGAATATCGAAATCCACGCGAAGGTTCCGAGCAACCACGGCAACATCCTGCGTAAGGACTTCCGCACCATCGCCGAGGCCGTTCGGGCAGTCGCGGACCTGGGTCGCAAGCAGTCCTGACGCGGGCCAGCCGGCTCGCGCGCCCAAACTCCAAATATTCTTCATCAAATGTGCCATTGACAAATGGCACATTGATCTCTGACTATCGATGCATGACAAGGTCAACGAGGACCTCGGTCCCCGGCGTTCCCACCGTGCCGTCCGCCCGGTCCCGCCTCGCCGCGACGGCAACCGAGATCGGGTTGCGGCCGCTCAACAACGCGATTCCGCTGAACGCGCCGGGCGTCTGGTTCTCCCGCACACTGATCGCCACCATCATGGCCCTCGGTGGTCCGCCCATCCGCGGCACCAGGGTGAGCCGGGTCCGCGCGGGCGCGGTGCGCGGCGAATGGGTCCGCGCGCCCGGGGTGGAGTTCGGCCGCCAGGCGGTGTACTACATCCACGGCAGCGGATATGTGCTGTGCTCCCCGCGCACGCACCGCGGGCTGGCCTCGCAACTGTCCCGCCGGACCGGCCTGCCCGTATTCCTCACCGACTACCGGCTCGCCCCGGAACACCGGTTCCCGGCGGCCGCCGACGACGTCGAGGCTGGCTACCGCTGGCTGCTCGACCGCTACGCCGCGAAAGACCTTGTGATCGGCTGTGATTCGGCGGGCGGTCACCTCGCCCTCGATCTGCTGATCGAAAACGGCCGCGGCACAACGCCGCAACCCGCCGGCGTCGTCATGTTCTCGCCGCTGCTCGATCTCACCCTCGGCCTGGCCGCCGAGCAGGAACGGCTGCGCCGCGATCCGGTGATCTCGGCCCGCGCCGCCGGCCGGCTGCCCCGCAAGTACACCCGCGGCCTGCCGGATGACGCACCGCGCCTTCGGCTTTCGATTCCGCCGGGCACCGGCCTGCCGCCGATCCTGGTGCAGGCGGGCGGTGCGGAGATGCTCAGCGCGGACGCCCGCGCGCTGCATGCCATGGTGCGCGCCGCGGGCGGCCACTGCGACCTGGAGATCTGGCCGGGTCAGGTGCATGTATTCCAGGCGCTGCCGCTGGTGACGCCCGAGGCGGCCCAAGCATTGGACCGGGCCGCCGATTTTCTGCGCACCGCGCTGCGCGCCACCCTGGTCCCGGAGAAGGTGAGTTGACATGTTCGGACTGGAAAAGCTGCTGCCCCTTGGCATTCGACCGCGCCGGTCGTACGGCGCGCGAGCCGTGGTCACCGGCGCGGGCAGCGGTATCGGACGCGCGTTCGCGCTGGAGATCGCCGCCCGCGGCGGCCAGGTGATCTGCGCCGATATCGACGAGGCGCGCGCCGATCACACCGTCGCGCTGATCGAACGCGACCATCCCGGCAAAGCGCACGCCTTCCGCTGCGATGTGTCCCACCGCGCCGACGTGGAGAACCTGGCCCGCTTCGCCGAATCGATATTCGCGGCCCCCGCCACCCTGGTGATCAATAACGCGGGCGTCGGAATCGGCGGAAAACCGGTGGGCGACATCGGATTCGAAGACTGGGAATGGACGCTCGGCATCAATATGTGGGGCGTGGTGTACGGCTGCGAGATCTTCGCGCCGCGGCTGCGCGCCGCGCGCGCGGGCGGCATCATCAATGTCGCCTCGGCCGCCGGATTCGCCGCCCTGCCGACGATGGCTGCGTACAACCTGTCCAAGGCGGCGGTGATGTCGCTGTCGGAAACGATGTCCGCCGAGCTGCGCGGCAGCGGAGTCGCGGTGACGGTGCTGTGTCCCACCTTCGTCAAGACCAACGTCGCCAAGGACGGCCGGATCACCCGGCAGGGCCTGCAAATCGCCGAAACCTTCATGCGCTGGACCGGTTTCAGCCCCGAATACGTCGCGCGCACCACCCTCGACGCACACGACCGCGGCCAGCTGTACGTGCTGCCGCAGCTGGACGCCCACCTCGTCTGGATGCTGAAGCGCTACTTCCCCGCGCAGTACACCTTTGCCCTCGGACTTATGGAACGGCTACTGCCGCACGAGGATTCGACAACCATCGACCGCACGTCGGTCTCGGACAAGACGGGAGTCTGACATGGCGATCACCATGGACTTCGACGATATGCTCCGCAAGATCAAGGATCGGCAGTGGGCGCTGGCCGATATCGACTGGGACGCACCGGGTTCGGAGACGATAACGCCCGAACTGCACGCCAAGCTCAAGCCCTTCATGGCCGACCTGATGTGGATCGAGAACGTCGGCGCGCGCGGATTCGCCGCCATGGCGAAGAAGGCGCCCAACGAAACCCTGCGCGAGATCTACCAGTACTTCCATGCCGAGGAGCAGAAGCACGCCAATGCCGAGCTGGCGCTGATGCGCCGGTGGGGCATGCTGAACGGCGACGAGATCCCGCAGCCGAACGTCAACGTGAAGCTGGTGATCGACTTCCTGGACAAGTACTCCGACGAGATGTCGCTGTCCTTCCTCGGCACCGTCATCCCGATGCTCGAGGTCGCGCTGGACGGCGCGCTGATCAAATTCATCGTCGACGAGATCGAGGATCCGGTATGCCAGGAGGCGTTCAAACGGATCAATAATGACGAATCCCGGCATCTGGCAGTGGATTTCGCGGTGATGGATCTGCTCGGCCACGCGCACGCGCGCAAACTGCTCATCGATCTGGTGGGCGGCTGGGCCAAGCCGTCGTTCATCATCGGCGTGCTGAGCTATGTGCCGCTGCTGAACAAGATGCGCGACAATATCGTCGCGATGGGCGTCGACGAGGAGAAGCTCTACGCCGCGCTCAAGCGCTACGCGAATGTCGGTGAGCGCAGCGAATTCGCCAAGCGACTGCCGATGTATCAGATCGTGAAGATGCACGGCGGCTGGGTGATCAACCGCGATCACCCCTATCACCTGCTGGCCGACGCGCTGGTGAAGATCACCGCCCGGATGCCGCAGCGGCTGCTGCGCAAGGACCCGACGTGGTCCAAAGAACTCACCTACGAGCCCGCGGCATGATCGGAGACCACGGCATGGCAACACTCGACGTGGCGATCATCGGCGGTGGATTCGCCGGGATCGGCACCGCTATCCGGTTGACACAGCAGGGGATTCGCGACTTCGCGATCCTGGAGCGGGACAGCAGGATCGGCGGCACCTGGCGGGACAACACCTATCCCGGTGCGGCCTGCGACATTCCGTCCCGGCTGTACTCGTACAGCTTCGCGCCCAACCCGAATTGGTCGCGCACCTACTCGGGCAGCGACGAAATCCTCGGCTATATCGAGGCGATGGCGGCCGAGTACGGGCTGCATTCGCGTATCCGGTTCGGGCACAACGTCACCGGTATCGAATTCGACGAGGCCGCGGGCGAGTGGGATATCGCGGTGGACGGCCGGGCCGACACCATCCGCGCCCGCACCGTCGTCCTCGCCTCCGGTCCGCTGGCCAATGTCAGCTTCCCGGACATCCGCGGCATCGAAACCTACGAGGGCCACAAGATCCACAGCGCCCGCTGGGATCACGACTACGACTTCACCGGTAAGAAGGTGGCGGTGATCGGCACCGGGGCCAGCGCGGTGCAGATCATTCCGGAGCTCGTCGAAAAGGCCGCGTCCGTCAAGGTTTTCCAGCGGACACCCGGCTGGGTGCTGCCACGGGTGAACCGGCGCACCAATGGGCTCACCAAACAGCTGTATCGCCAGGTGCCCGCCACCGAATCACTGGCCCGGCTGGCCTGGTTCTACGGGCACGAGTCGGTGGCGCTCGGCGTCGTCTGGAATACCCCGCTGACCAGGGTCGTCGAGCTCGTCGGCCGGGCGCAGCTGCGGCGGCAGGTCGCCGATCCGTGGCTGCGCCGTCAGCTCACCCCGGACTTCCGGGCCGGCTGCAAGCGCCTGCTGATGACCGACGACTACTACCCGGCGCTGCAGCGCGACAACTGCAAGCTGATCACCTGGCCCATCGCCCGCCTGGCGCCGAAAGGTATTCGCACCGCGGAAGGTGTTGAGCACCAAGCGGATTGCATTGTCTTCGCGACCGGATTCGACGTATCCAAGACCGGGACGCCCATTCCGGTGCGCGGCCGCGGCGGGCGGGTGCTGGCCGACGAATGGTCGCGCGGCGCGTACGCGTACAAGAGCGTCGCGGTGTCCGGCTATCCGAACCTGTTCCTCACCTTCGGACCGAATTCCGGGCCGGGGCACAATTCGGCGCTGGTGTATATGGAGGCCCAGATCGACTACCTGGTGCGCGCCATCGGCATCATCCTGAATCGCGACCTGCGGCTGCTCGACGTGCGCAGGGACCGGCAGGATCGGTACAACGCGCGCATCCAGCGCAGGCTCACCGGCACCACCTGGAATTCCGGCTGCCGCAGCTGGTACCTGACCGAGGACGGGTTCAACGCGACGATGTACCCCGGATTCGCCACCCAGTACGTCAACCAGCTGCGCACCGTGCGGCTGGAAGACTACGACGCGGTGCCGATGGCGGCGGACCGCCCGGCCCGGGTCGCCGCGGTGTCGTAGCCGGAGGCGGTGGGTGGCCTGCGTACTAGACTCTGCTCGATCAGCAGGCCACCCGGCTCGCACGGAGGAGGTGAGTTCGATACCGGAATACCGCATCGATGACCTCGCGCGTGCCGCGGGCACCACCACCCGGAACGTGCGCGCCTACCAGGAGCGCGGCCTGCTGCCGCCGCCGGTCGGCAAGGACGGCCGGGCCAGCATCTACGACGATTCGCACCTGGACCGGCTGCGCCTGATCGATGCGCTGCTGCAGCGCGGATTCACCACCGCGCACATCTCGGACTTCATCACCAGCTGGGAAACGGGTAAGGATCTCAGCGAGGTGCTCGGCCTGCAGCACGCCGTGACGGCATCTTGGGGCAGGGACGAAACATTCGAGGTGCCAAGGGAATTGATCGGCACCATCCTCGGCGCCGAGGCCGACGAGCTGGTCGGGCGGCTGCTGGAGATGAAGCTGGTGCGGATCGAGGGCGAGACGGTGGTGTTCACCGACACCCAGCTGCTCACGGCCTTCGCCGAATTGCACGAGTACGGCCTGGAACTGCGCACGCTCATCGAGATATACGCCAAGGTGGCCGACCGGATCGATGACATCACCCACATCATGATCACCGCCGCCAAACAGCACATCGTCGACGAGCACGGCCCGGGCTGGCTGCCCGAGACCAATACCGAAATCGCCGACACCACAACGATGCTCAACAAAATGCGGGAGCTCGCGGTGGCCTCGGTGCACACGACGCTCGCCCGCTCGCTCGACGTCACGCTGGGGCGCGAGCTCGGCGACTATCTGGCCGTCGCCGCCGAGCGCGACCGCAAGAGTTCCAGGAAGAACGGCTGATCAATCGGTCAACCGCCGAAAGAGCCGTGCGGCGCAGGTATATCCGGCGACAGTGAGCCCGACGCACCACAGCACCGCCACCCAGGCGGTGCCGCCGACCGCATCGCCCATGAGCAGTCCGCGGATCGTCCCGACCACCGGGGTGGCCGGCTGATGTTCGGCGAATCCGCGCAGCCACGACGGCATCGAGCCGGTCGGCACGAATGCGCCGCTGACATAGGGGATGAACATGATCGCGTAGGTGAACCCGCCCGCCGCCTCCGGACTGCGGGCCAGCAGACCGAGCGCCACCGCGATCCAGGTGATCGCGATGACGAAGAGCGCGATCGTCACGACCGCGCCCAGCCACCCGAAAACACCCGCACCGGAACGGAATCCGAGAATCACCCCGAGCACCAGCACGATGCCGACGGCCGCCAGGTTGCGCAGCACACCCTCGCCGACATGGCCGACGAGCAACGCCTGCCGGAAGCTGGGCAGGGTGCGGAACCGGTCCACCGCGCCCGTGCGCAGATCCGTCGCCACCGCGGTCGCGGTGATCGATGCGCCGAATCCCGTGCACAGCAGGATGATTCCGGGGATCACGAAATCGATGTACGGTCCACCCACCTGGATCGCGCCGCCGAAGACGTAGACGAACAGCAGCATGATCAGCACCGGCAGCGTCAGTGAGATGAGCAGGGTGTCGGGGCTGCGCAGGGTATGCCGCACGCTGCGCAGGAACATGACATACGAATCCGCGAAAGCCGCTGCGGTACGGCCCATTCAGCGGCTCCCCCGGCTCATCCGGCGGCCGCCTCGACGATATCGGCGGTTCGCATCGTCGCGTCCGAATTCGACTGTAGCTGCTCCACAAAGGATTTCACGCGCGCCGCGGTGGCATCCGAGAGCACCTTGCGCAATCCATCGGTCAGGGTATCCCGGTTCAATTTGCGGAAGGGCACGTGCGCGCCGACGCCGAGCCGCTCCATCTGCGCACCCCACAGCGGCTGATCGAAAGACACCGAACACACCAGGGTCGGCAGCCCGGCCCGCAGACTCTCGAAGGTGGTGTTGGGCCCGCCATGATGCACCGCTGCGGCGCAGAGCGGGAAGACGATGTCGTGTGCCAGCGGGCCGACCACCTTGGTGTTCGGCCCGGTGCGCGCGTCCTCGGGAGACAGATCGCTCCAGCCCGCGCTGACCAGCGCCCGCTTGCCGAGCCGCGCGCATACCTCCTCCACCATGGCGAGCACCGCCGCGCCGTCGCGAATCGGCATGCTGCCGAAGCCGAAATAAATGGGCGGTTCGCCCTCGATGGCCCAGGCCACCACCTCACCGTGATCGGCGGCGAGCTCGCCGACCGCCTCGCGCGCGGAGCGCTCCAGCGGCAGGAAGCCGACCAGCGGACGGCGCTCACCCCACTCCTCGGCCAGCCCGGGTATCAGCGCGCGATCGTAGATCTGCACCTCGGGCACACCGCGCCGGTCCATTTCCGCGGCCGGACTGGCCATCGTCTTCGGCAGGCCGAGCTCGGCGCGCAGCTGGTTCAGATAGCGCATGAAGACCACCCGGCGCAGGTTCTCGCCGAGCGTCCAGGTCGCGCCGTTCACGACACCCGGCGGCTGCCAGTGCGGCGGCAGCGTGCCGGGCACCGGGTAGGCGTGATTCTTCCGGCACGGGAATCCGTGCAGCACGACCAGCGGCACCCGCATCGCCTCGGTCACCGAGGCCGCCCGATCCTCGGTGGTCATCGTGGCGACCACCACGTCGGCACCCTTGCAGACCTCGATCACCTCGTGGTTCATCTGATCCGCGTAATCGGCCATCTGCTTGCCGACCAACTGCATCAACCGGAAGCTGCTGCCCGCGGCCAAGGTGCGCTGACCTTCATCGGACGAATAGAGCTGCTGCACATCGGGTCCGCACGGGATGGCGGACAGTCCGGCGCTGGTGACGAAATCGACCAGATTCGGCGGTGCGCCCACCAGTATGTCGTGGCCGCGCCGTTGCAGTTCCAGGCCGAGGGCCAGCGCGGGCTGCACATCGCCGCGGGTGCCCGTCAGTGGTATCGAGATCCTCATGCCGCCGCCCCCAGTTTTTTGGTGGCTATCCGAAAGTGGCTCATCGGCCCTCCTCATCATTACCGTGATCAGCATGCATGTAGTGCTGTTCACCGACTTTCATCCCGCGACCATCGGTGGGATTCAGACCTCGGTGCGTGCGCAACGGCGCGGATTGGAACGTCTCGGCCATCGAGTCACCGTATTCACCGCGCCCGCGCCGGAATCTACCGAACCGGATCCCGATGTGGTTGTTCTTTCCGCGCTCGCGGGCGTCGCGGTGAACGGATTCGCCATGGTGTTGCCGACGCCGGCGAACAATCACCGCGTCGATGCGGTGTTCGCCGAGCGCGGCCCGGTCGACATCGTGCATGTGCACACGACCTACGGGGTGGCGATCGCCGGGCTGCGGGCGGCACGGCGGCACGGAATTCCCTTGGTGCAGACGGTGCACAGCCGCGATGACGCATTCATCGAGCACACCTCCCCTGTCCCCTATCTTTCCGCGCTCACGCTGCGGTTGCTGCACGGCAGGTTCGTCTCGCACCGCTGGCCGATGCCGCGCAACGCCGAATCCAGGGCGGCCAGGCACGCATGGCGCACCATGGTCGGGCAGGCGCAGGCCGCCGACGCGGTGATCGCGCCGAGCGCGCATTTCGCGGCACGGCTGCGGGCGCACGGGTTGACCCGGCCCGCGCACGTCGTCTCGAATGGCGTCGACGATGAACTGCTCGACCGCGCGCGGGTCGAAATCCCCGGTACCACAGCATCTTCCGGCCCACTGCGGGTGCTGTGGTGCGCGCGCCTTTCCGCGGAGAAGCGGCCGCTGGCGGCCATCGAGGCGGTGGCGGCGGCACCCGGCTGCACCCTCGATATGTACGGTGACGGCGATCTGCGCGAGGCCGTGCGCGCGGCGATCGAAGAGGCGGGCATCGCGGACCGGGTGCGGCTGCACGGCGATGTGCCGCAGGCGGATTGCCTCGCCGCGATGGCCGGGCACGATGTAATGCTTTTCCCCTCTTCGGGTTTCGATACCCAGGGCATGGCGGTGCTGGAGGCCGTCGCGATGCGGCTGCCCGTGGTCTACTGCGATCCGGACCTGGCCGAGACCGTGCCGGAGGGCGGCGGCGTTCGCACCGGCGATCCGTCGTCCGCGGCGATCGCCTCGGTGTTGCGTGAATTGTCCGGCGATCGGGCGCTGCTCGCGCCGATGCGCAAGGTCCTTGCCCAGCATGCCGATTCGGCCAGGCAGTCGGGCCTCACCGCTACCATCCTCGACATATACGACGAGGTGCTGGATAGTCCGAAATCCGCTGCGCCGGTTGGTATTCCGACAGCACCGGGCCGGATTCCGCTGCTCGGGCACAGCCTGGTCGCGCTGCGCGGCGGGTTGGACTTCGTCCGGTCGCTGTCCGATGTCGGCCCTATCGTTGCCATCTACCTCGGGCCCCGGCCCGCCTACGTGGTCACCACACCCGAACTCATTCGCGCGGTCGCGTTCGGCGACGCGGGCGAATTCCACCGCGAGGAGCTGCGCGGCGCCATCCAGGAGGTCATCCGGGGCGCCTCCAACGTGCTCAGCGGCCCGCCGCACGAATTGCGCCGCCGGATGATCGCGCCCGCGCTGCGCCAGCGACGGTTGAACGAATACGCCGGTGTCGCCGCCGATCTCGCGAATTCGTGGGCGGCCGCACTGCCGTCGGGCCAACGGCGCAACCTGGTGGACGAGGCGCACCGCCTGGTCCTCGACACGATCTCGGCGACGCTGTTCACCGCCGATTTCAGTGCCGACGCCAAACGCGAAGTGCGCCAGAATATCCCGTGGCTGCTCGGTCAGGTGATCCAGCGCGCCGCGCTGCCCGAGCCGGTGCGCCGCCTGCGAGTGGTCGCCAATCGCCGCTTCACCGCCAAGGCGGCCCGCGTGCGCGCCGAGATCAGCAAGGTCGTCACCGAATACCGCCGCGCCGACCGCGATTTCCACGATGTGCTCTCGGCGCTGGTCCGGCACACCGACCCGGAGACCGGCACCCAACTCTCCGACGCCGACATCATCGACGAGCTGCTGCTCATGCTGGCCGCCGGTGTCGGATCCACCGCATCCATCCTGTCCTGGGTATGGCACGAGATCATGCGGCATCCGGACGTCGAGGCCGCGGTGCGCGCCGAGCTCGACGCCGTCGTCGGCACCGAACCCGTACGGCCGGACCATATTCCGTCCCTGCCGTATCTGCGTCAGGTCATCATGGAGACCCTGCGGATCTGGTCGCCGTGGGTGAGTACCCAGACCGCCGACGGCCCGGTCACGCTGGGCGACACCACGCTGCCGGACGGATCGATGATCGCGTACAGCCCCTACATGATTCACCACGATCCCCGTTATTACCCGTCTCCCGAAACCTTCGACCCCGGCCGCTGGGCACCGGATCGACTCGTCGAGATCGATAAGAAGGCCCTGCTCCCATTCGGCCTCGGACCCCGCCACTGCCCCGGAAACACCTTCGCCACCATGACCATCACCCTCACCACCGCCGCTCTGTTCACCCGCTGGCGGCCGACTCCGGATCCGGAGTACCGGGTGCGGCCGACAACGCTCGACTTCGTTCCGACCCCGTCCGGCCTCCCGGTGACGCTCACGCGCCGTTAGGGAATTCAGGAGCGGACCAACGCTTGGACCATCAGGACGGCGTAGAACGCGAGCACGAACACCGCCGAGGGGACGACCGGATGCACCGGACGTTCCTCTCGGAGGAACGTCCACGTCGAATATCCGGGAATAAGCAACAGCGCCAACGGGATCAAGGTGACGACCGCCTGGCCGCCCGGTCCCAGCAGCAGCAGGTCGGTGAGCACCGCGCCCGCCGCGAGCAGCAAGGTGACGACGGCGCTCACCGTGGGTCCCAGCACGGCCGAATAGCTGTGCTCGTCCTGTTCCGGCGGTTGCGCGGTCTTCCTGGCGAATTCGAAGTGCAGGAAGGCTCCGGTGAATATGAGTACGACAAGCACCGCGCGCCAATGGAAATGGATCTGGCCGGTGGCCGCCGCGGCGGTGAGCACGTACGCCGCGAGCAACAGCTGAATCGGATACGTGACGGCCAGATTCAGCAGGGCGTTGCCGCGCACCGCCGCCGACCGAACCTCGAGCGCCCACAGCGCCAACCCGTAAAGCAAGGTGGCGGTGAGCATTACGGCGGACCAGACGGACTGTGTGAGGCTCAATGCGATCGTGCCGACACCGAGCACCGCCATCGCCGCACGCAGCTCGTTGGCCGACACCGCCCCCGTGACGAGCGGCCGGTCCGGGTTGTGCACCCGGTCGTATTCGAGATCCTTCTGCTCGTCGACCATCCGCAGATACAGCAGCACCACGGCGACCACCACGATGCGCACGACGGTGGCGCCGCCCGGCCGCCACGCCGAATCCGGTTGCGCCGCAACGGCCGCCGTACTCTCGACGGCGAGCACCCACAGAATCCCATAAACCAAGTAGTGCGGCTTGTACATCACCGCGGTGAAACGCGCTACGCGGGTGAGGGATTCGAGGGCGGGAGCGGCGACGCTCACGTCGCGCTCCAGCGATCCCAGTTCGTCACCTCGGCGGCCGGGACGCGCGGCCCCGGGCGCTCGGCGCCGGGACGCAGATGGGCCACCGGAACAAGGGCGACCTGGGTCACCTCGTCGAATGGAATGTCGAGCAGTTCCGCGATCTCGCGCTCGAACGCCAGATGGGCCGTGGTCATGGTGCCGCCCAAACCCCGATCGTGCAGGGCCAGTAGGAAATTCCACACCATCGGATAGACCGAGCCGTAGAAGCTGGCCAACCGCAGCGCCGAACCGTCGGCGGGCGGGCGGCCCGGCGCGCACACCAGCACCAGCGCGGGCACCTCGTGGAAATGGTCCGCGAGATACTGTCCGGAGGCGATATCGCCGAGCTGATCCGGGCGCGGGCTGCGCGCGGAAAGCAGTGCGGTGAAACTCTTCCGGTAGTACTCGGCGACGCGCTGCCGCAGTTCGGCGTCCTGGATCACCAGGAACCGCCACGGCTGCCGGTTGCTGCCGCTCGGCGCGCAGACGGCGATATCCAAGCAGGCCAACAGATCCTGCCGCGACACCGGCCGGGTCAGATCGAGCCGCCTGCGGAAGGACCGCGTCGTGGTCAGGAGTTCGGCGTTCATCGCTATGCCCCCTCGGCGAATTCGAGTTCGATCCGGGCGGTGATCGCGCCCGCCTGCTGGATCTCGCAGTGCAGCAATGTCCGCCCGACCTCGCGTTCGGCGACCACCGCCCGGCATTCGGCCGGCAGGTCCAGCTCCACGAACTTGTCGAAAGTGCTTGCGATACCGGCCAATCGCGGCGATTCGCCGCCGACGAGGGTGAGCCCGAGCTGACGGCATGCCTCGAGCAGCAGGCTGCCCGGCACATGATCGAGCTGGTGGTCGAACAGGAAGGGATGGGTCGTATCGGCCACGATCACCGCCGCCGCGGACCCATCGGCCGCCGAGGACGGCGGCCCGATCACCACGTTGCGCCGGTTCTCCCGCCAGACCGTCGCCGCGACGGCCTGTTCGGCAGGTGCCGCCGCGCCGCGGAACGGGCCGAGCCCGAGGCTTTCCCGGAAGCCCGAGCGCAACCGCGCCCACCGCGCCTGCGTGGTCCAGGAGAACGAACCGTCGACGGTCAGCATCGGCGTGCCATCGCATTCGATATCGAGCACCATATCCAACCCGTGCAGCACGCCGTCCTGCCGATGCTGCCGCGGCGCCCGCACGGACATCACGAGATCCGCCGGGGCCGAACCGATCTCCCATACCGCGCCGTCGGACGCCGCACCGTTGAAGGTGCGCACGATGAACGCCATCTCCGGCGGCACACCGAAGAATTCGTGGCTCACCGCCAGCGCCGCCTGCCGCGCCGCCTCCATCACCAGCAGCGGATCATGGCGGGCCGCAAGCGATCCCGCATGATCGCCGTAGTAGGCGTGCATGCGCGGCAACTGGGCTCCGACCACGAATTCGCCGGAGCCCGCGTCATCCAGCGAGGTGACGAACACCTCGGAAACCGCGCACCGGTGCGCCAATTCGCGTGAGATCGTGCGCAGATGCGTTGCCGCGCCGACACTTGCCGTCATAGAGGGCCCTCCAACCACTCTTTCGCGGAAACCGGCCGCAGGGTCTGCGGCCCGGTTCCGATTCGCATGGGAAGCACATGGGAACCCAGCACCAGCACCGACCACGGATCCAATTGCTGTCCGGCCGCCCACGCGTCGTACAGCAACCGCGCGCAGTCCGCATCGGATTCGAGGTCGGCGGGAACCGGTGCGCCCCCATCGGTGATATCGCGCCGGATCCGCTCCAGCGCATCAGCCCGATCGAAGCTGCGGGCCGGTGTGCCCGCGTACAGTTCGGCCGCGATCTCGCGGGCCCGCGCCGTGCCGTCCGCGCCCGCCTCGGCCCGCGCGATCACCTCGCGGCGGCGCGGCTCATCCCAGTAGATGGCGAATTCTCGCAGCGTATCGGCCGGATCGTCGGGCGAATGCACCAGGTTCAGCAGGTAGCTGTGCCTGCCGAGCAGATGGCGCAGCTCACCCGGCTTCCGCTTGCGCGGATCGGTCGGCCCCTTCGCCTCGGTGAGCCGCACCGACACCGGCAGTTCGGCATCGGCGGCCCGCACCACCAGCACCAGCACATCCGAAATGCCGACGAGCAGATCGGCGAGCCGCCTGCGTTCCGGCGATGCGATATTCCACGCGAAATACCACAGCGCCCGCGCGACATGCCGGTTCACCGCGACCCGTTCGGCACCAACTACCTGGAATCCGTTGTCCGCCAACCACTCCAGTGTCGGCTCCACCGCGCGGGCGACGATCGCGTCCGGTTTGAGCAGCAGCAGTGAATGCTGCCTGCCGAATTTCGCTGGGTCGATGCCGAGCCGGTCCAGGTGGTCCACCATCTCCAGCAGATAGGTGTCGGCGACGTACGCGTCCACCTTCTCCGCCTGCGGCGTCAGCGTCGCGAGCAGCTCCCGCACCGTATCGGTCATCGCGGCACGCTCCCGAAGTCGTTGCCCGCCAGCACATCCTCGATGGACGGCAGCGGGGCTCCGAGGTATCCCGACTCCAGGCAGTAGTCCAGCAGCAGCCGCAGATAGTCCTTGCCGGTGGCCGGTGCGGGCCTGCCGAGCAGCACCTGCGCGCGGGCGGTCTCGAACGTCAACCGCCGCTTGAAATAACTCGTGTAGAGCACGCCGATGCGGCGGTAGTACTCGCGCTCGATCGAATCCAGCGCCGCCTCGTCGAAGGTGGCCTCCGGGACGAAGGTGGCCACCGCGAACGACGGATACTCGGCAAGTACATCCGATACCTCGCGCAGCGACAGGGTATCCCGGCCGAGCGCGTGCAGGGTCCGTCCCTCCGCCGAATCGAAATCCAGTACGGCCGCGGCGATCACGTCGGCCACGTGGTCCACCGGGGCCAGCGACAGCGTCGCGTCGTAGCGCCCGGGCAGCGACCGCAGCTTGCCCTCCACCATCAGCTTCACCACGGTGTAGAGGTTCTTGTATTCGCGGATCACGCCGGTGCCGGTGGCTCCGGTGACGATGCCGGGACGCACGATGGCCCACCGCAGCCCGGCCGCACCGCGCACCAGCTGTTCGGCGCGGAACTTGCTCTCCTCGTACGCACTTCCGAATGTCTGGCCCGCGTCGAGTTCGTCCTCGGCGATGACACCGCCGCGCATACCGCACACGTACGCGGTGCTCACCTGCACCAGCGGCACGCCCCAGCGCAGCGCCAGCGCGACGGCGTTGGCCGCGCCGTCGACATTCAGCTGCTCGTAATCCGTTGCGGGCGCGTCGAATGCGGTGGTGGCCGCGCAGTGCACGATGATCCCGACCCGGTCGGCCAGGTCCGTGAGGTCACGCTCGGCGAGGCCGAAGCCTGGTGCGCGGATATCGCCCGCCACCGCAGTGCCCGCCACCAATACGGTGCCGTCGTTACGCACGATCCGGCCATTGCTGTGCAGTACCGCAGCCACCGGCCGACCGGCCGCCGACAACCGGGCCATCACCTCGGCCCCGACCAAACCCGTTGCGCCGGTGAGCAATACCGTATCCCGCTCGGTCATGCCCGCACCTCGCTCGACTCATCCTTCGCCCGCAGGCTGCCCGCGATCAGCTCGACGACATCGCCGACCCGGCGCACGCCGATCAGCTCCTCGGGCCGGTAGCGCGGCAGGTCGAAGGCGCGCTCCAACACCACGGTCAGCTCCATCAGGCGCAGCGAATCGAATCCGAGGTCCTCGATCAGCCTGCGGCCGTCCTCGACCGGAACCCCGCGGTCGGGGGCCATGGCCGAGATCAGTCCGCGTACCCGGTCCGCCGTCATGACGACCCCTCTCGACGCAGATGTGGTTGCTGCCCACCGGAACTCAACAGGTCCCTGGCCTCGTCCAGCGGCAGTTCGCTATTCAGGTATCCGGCGAGACGCAGCCAGTCGTAACCGATGGCGAGCGTGCGCCGCCACTGCTCGCGCGAATCGAAGGAGGCGGGGAAGTCCGCGCCGCCCGCGAGCTTTCGGACCCGGGCGACCAGATCGTCGAGTGCGACGATCGCCGCATCGGTGCCGACGCCGGATCGGATGAGTTCCGTGAATCGTTGGCGCTCGGCGGTTTCCAAGCACACCAGAAGTTCGTCAGCGCCGCCGCCGAGGATTCTGCGCAGGGTTTCCACCGGCGCGAGATCCGCGGGCAGCGGGTGAATTCCGTAAGCGGACAAAACCATTCGCACCGTCATGGCGATGAGCCGATGCGCCGCGATATCGGCCACCTCGCCCTGGCCGTCCTTCACCGCGCCCGCCAGATCCTCCCTGGCGTTCTCCAGCACCACATTCGACCAGACCAGATCGAGCGCGCAGCCGGTGAAACGGTCCGCGGGCAGCGGTGACAGGGTGGCGATGGCGCCGTCACGGGCCGCGCCCGCGACGCCGAGCGCCGGAATCACCGAGCACGGCACCGGGGTATACGGCTTCACCGGCTTACACATGGCCAGCGCGGGCGTCACGAATCCGGCTCCGCGCCACTGCAATCCGACCAGGCCGAGCCGGACGAATTCGGCCAGCTCCGCGCGGTGGTCCTCCGGCGCACGCCCGAGCACATCGCGCAGCGAGTGCCGGAAGACGACACCGCGCCAGGCCCGGCCCGCCTTCTCGGACAGCGCGAAAATATCGCGGTCGTCCCGGAGTACATGTACGCGGCCACCGATACTCCATGTGGTGACCCGGGGCACCCGGGCGAAGAGCACCTGGTGCGGATCGTCCGCGACATCGGTCACGCCGAGCGCGGCCGCCAATTCGAAGGACTGCTCCCACGGAATCCGTTCGGCCAGTTCACGTGCCGTCGCGTCACCGAGAATGCCCTGCGTGGGTTCACCGTAGTTCCGGTCCGGGTCGGACCAGGCGGCTGGATCGCTCAATTCCCGGTAGCGCGAGATCAATTCGTCGGTGCCGAGCCGATCCAGCTGCTGCGGCAGCCATTTCGTCTCCAGGTAGGTTTCGCCGCGCCGGGCCGCCCACCCCTTCATGGCCTGCAGCAGGCCGTCGCGGATCCAGCCGACCGCCTCCGCCCGTGCGTCGAATGCCCGCAGAGCCACCGCGTAGCGCATGGCCTGCGTCGCGCGATCGAGCCACCAGCGCGCGACTATCTCGCGAAACTCGTTGTATGGCAGCAAGTCCCGCAACTCATCGACATCCGCTGCACCCGGCCGCAGGACGGTCGCGCGCAGGAAGCGCTGACACCGGTTCAATACGTCCTCGTCGAGATCCGTGCCCGCGGCGACCCGTTCGAGCTGGCCGCGCAGCTGGGCCTGCGACCGGGTGCGCACCTCCACTCGGCGGCCGTCGAGGAACAGCACCGTCGGCAGCGTCGGCAGCTCGTCGTCGCCCGCGACCAGGACCAGGAAGTCGATATCCGATCCGGCATTGCCGAAACCCTCGGCTAGTGAACCCTCGAACAGGATCGTCGAATCCTGCGGCACCGCAACGTCTTCCAGGGCCATATCGAGCAGCTGGTGAATGCGGTCGAGCGGCAGCGCCGGTTCGGGCACGGCGGCCGCCGATTCGGCGTCGTGCACCACCGCACCGTCGAGCTCGCCGGCCCGGAACAGCTGCCACATATGCCTGCGCCGCGGTTTGCCGCTGGAGGTGCGCCGGATCAACCCGCGCGGGCCGGTCACCACGGTGATGGTTTGCGCCGGGCCGAGCTCACCGCGAATGGTGGCGCGCGCCTTGGCGATCCACTCACCGGACGCGGCCTCCGCGAACAGCGCGATGCCCTGCCCGGCCGCCTCGGTGATCGCGACGGCGGCCAGCTTGCCCTTGGTGATGCCGGTCTCCTGGGACACCCGCGACTCGATGTCCTCCATGAATACCGAACGCCCACGCACCTTCAGGCTGGTACCCATCCGGCCGAGTACGAAAACCTCACCGCGGTACAGGAATCCGGCGTCACCGCTGAACAGCTTGCCGTCGGTGATGGCGGTGGCACCGGTCGCGTCACCGGTGTAGCCCAATGCCACCGAATCGCCGATCACCACCATCTCGCCCAGCGTGCCGTCGGGCAGTTCGTTCCCGTCCTCGTCCACCACGCGCACGGTGGATTCGGGCGTCGAATAGCCGAGCCCGGTGATCCAGCCCGGACCCTCGATCGGCCCGCCGATGCCGAGGCGTCGCTCGTCGAGCACCGTGATCGGTTCGCCGAAGCGCAATTTCGCGTTATCGATGCGCAGCGCCGTCACCGGTTCGGTGCGCGAGGAGGAGGTCACCATCAACGTCGCCTCCGCCAGCCCGTAGGCCAGGGTGTACGCGCTGGTCGAGAAGCCTTGCGGCCCCGTGAGTTCGGCGAACGATTGCAGATCGGCCAGTTCCACCGGCTCCGAACCCACCGCCAGGGTGCGCCAACCGGACAGGTCGAGGTCGGCGATCTCCTCCGGACGTACCCGGTGCGCCACGTAGCCGAGCGCGAACGATGGCGACGGCGAATGCTGTGCGTGCGCCATCGCCCGCAGCCAGCGCGCCGGGTCGCGGACGAATTGATCGGGGCGCATCAGGTAGAGGTCGCCCTGATTGGTCACGGTGGTGAGAAACGCGCCCACCAAACCCATGTCGTGATAGAGCGGCAGCCAGGACACGCTGGTATCGCCGGGCCGCCAACCCATCAGGCGCGAGATCATATCGATGTTGTTCGCCAGGTTGTGCCAGCTCACCCGGACCCCGCGGGGGCTGCCGGTCGATCCCGAAGTGAACTGCAGCAGCGCGCATTCGGCCGGTTCGCCGAAGGTCCGGTCCACGGGCGGGGCGGCCAGTGCGGCCGCGTCGACGATCAGCGGCTCGTCCGTCCGGCCCGCCTCGGTGACCGCCCGCCGGACCAGGTCGGCGAATTCCGGCGAGGTCACCACCAGCCGAGGCTGCGCCCGCGCGACGATGCCCGCGATATGGGCGATGATCTGTTGCAGATCGCCGAACATCGGCGGCGCCACCGGCGTGAATACCCCGCCCGCCGCCCAGACCGCGTAAAACGCTGCGGCACAAGTGAATCCGGTCGGCATGATGACGCAGACGCCGTCGCCGCCCGACATGCCGCGCGCCCGCATCAACGCGGCGATGGACCAGGCCGTATCGGCCAGCTCACGATAACTGCGGTACGCCCAGCCGTCGGCCTCGTCGGCGAGGTAGATTCCGGCGTCCTGCGCCGGATCGGCCAGCCACTGCCGGACCGTCGAGACATCGCGCTCATAGGTCATCGCGATCATCTCCTTCGGACAGCACGGTGACCGTTCCGGCGGCGCCGTCGACTCTGATTCGCATATTCGTCCGTATCTTCCGGGTGACGTCGGGGACCTGAACCACGGTCGGCACGCCCAGTTCCCGCGCCACGATCGCGACGTGGGTCAGCGGGCTGCCCCGCTCGATGATCAGCGCGGTCGCCGACGGCAGCGCGGCGACCCAGCCGGGGTCGGTGCGATAGGCGATCAAGATGCCGCCCGCGACGTCGCGCGGCTCGTCGACGACGACGGCGATCCCCTCGACCGTTCCGGCAGAGGACGGCGTTCCGGTGAGCACGGTGCCCGCCTCGGCGGCCGGGGTATCGGCGATCGGCACCCACCCCTGCTCGGCCAGTTCGGCCCGGCCGAAGGATGTTCCGTGCGTGACGAATCGCGCGGGCGCGACCAGCCCGGCATCCTTGGCGCGCTGGCGTTTACGCGCGACGATCAGCGGGCGCAGCTCCGCCGCTTCCGCGCCGTCGTAGCAGTTGCGCAATTCATCGATGGTCAAATAGAACACATCGGCGAAATCGTCGATCATGTCGCGCGCCACCAGATCTCGGCCCATCGTCCGCAGCATCCGCTTCACCATGCCGAAAGCCCTGGTCCGGCAGAAGCGCAGCCGCTCGCGATGACCCGCGCACCGGGAAACCTTGCCGCGCAACCGTTCATAGACGCGCCGCCGCCAGCCGCGCAGCCGCTCGTCCAGATAGGCTTCGGCCTCGGCGCGCCGGTCCACCGGTTCGGCGCCGGGCAGCGCCGTATCGGCCGCCCGGCCGAGCGCGCTGCGCAGCATCACGAACAGACCCGACGGATCCTCGCGCAGATCCGGCGTTTCCAGCTTCAGTTCGTCGAGGCTGCGGTACCCGTAGCGGTTCAGGTAGTCGTCGACCAGCGCCAGGAATTCGGTCCGTCCGGTGCGCTGGAGCTCGGCGTAGATCCGTTCCGGCGCCGTCGAATTCACCAGTGCGGTCAGTTCGGGATCGGCGTGTGCCGCCGCGGCGAGCGCCGTCATCGCGCGGGCGGGCTCCGCCGACTCCACATCGGCGCCCGGCCCGACGATGGCGTACATGAACCATTCCGGCGCCTTCGGCAGCAGCAGTTTGGTCAGCGCGAACAGTAATCCGGTGGTGGTCAACAGAATCGCGTCGAGCACCATCAGCGGTCCCCAGCGCCGCACCAGATCCCGGTCCACCCGCCGGTACGCGGCGTACGCCTGCGCGCCGGAAATCGTTGTGTAGTCGATGGCGTCGTATTCGTCGTACACCCGGTAGAAATCGTCGAGGAATTCCTCGACCAGATCGTCGATACCGTTGAGCCTGCGCAGGTAGGTGGCCGTGGTAACGGCCCGCGACCGCAGCCGGGCCAGCGGATTGCCGAAGGTGAACGGGCGCAGCGTTTTCGCGAGTTCGGCCGACAGCGGTTCGCCTACTCCGAGCGCCGCCTCCAGCACCCGCCGGTTCAGCGGGTAGCCGGGCGCGATGCCGACCATTCGGTACCAGTGCAGCAGGTTGTAGTAGACACGTCCATGAAAGTAACCGAGCAGCACCGGAGTCCAGCTATCGGTCTGACGCAGCTGGGCGGCGGGCACCCGCAGCGACTCGGCGTATCCCCGGTACACCCGGCCGTAGATATCCGCCGCGACGGTGTAGGTGAGCGGCGAGGTGATGCCGCTGAAACTTTCGATGATGTTGGAATTATCCCAGATTCGCAGTTCACCGTCGGGCACGTCCTCGCCCGCGCCCATGATGATCGCGTCGACGGGCGCGCCGATCGCCGTGGTGATCGGGCGCGACTGCAGCAACCAGATCCCGTCGTCGTCGATGGCCCATTCCACATCCTGCGGCGCGCCGAAACCGTCCTCCAGTTTGCGGCCGATCGCCACCAGCTCGGCGATCTCACTGTCGGACAGGCTTATTCGCTCGCGCAGCGCCGAATCCACCTCCCGCACTTCACTTCCCTGGCCAGCCGCGGGCAGATAACTGCGGTCCTTGTCCCCGACCACGGTATCGGTCACCACACCGGAGGCCTTGTCGACGATCACCGAATCGGCGTCGACGAAGCCGGATACCAGTCCCTCACCCAGCCCGTACACCGCGCTCAACACCAGTTCGTCGGCGGCGCCCGATACCGGGTTGGCCGTGAACAACACCCCACTCACCCGCGCGGGCACCAAACGCTGCAGCACTACGGCGGCCGCGGTGGCCCGCGGCTGACCATGTGCGAACGCATAGCGCAGCGACCGCTCCGAAAACGCCGAGATCCAGCAGTCGCGCACCCGCTCGGCCACCGCATCGGCGCCGTGCACGTTCAGGTACGAATCGAACTGTCCCGCATAGGAATACCCGGCACCGTCCTCGGCGACCACCGAGGAGCGGACCGCGATGGCGCCGCCGCCGATCCGTTCGTAGGCCGCGCCGATCAGCTCGCGGATAGCCTGTGGCAGCTCCGCACCGGCTATTTCGGCGCGCAATTCGGCGGCCGCCGCGAGCGCGGTTTCGAGATCTTCGGCGGTCGTGACGTTTATCACAGCCCGGGTCAGATCGTATTCGGCGAGGAACCAGGTGAACGCGTCGGTGCCCAGAACGGCCCAGTTCGGGACCCGGAATCCGGCGTTGTGCAGCGCGTGCAGACCGCGTGCCTTGCCACCTGCGACTGCGGCGAATGTCTCGCTATCGGTCCACGCTCCGAGTACCTGCACAAACACACTCCCATCACCCCTGATAACCGGGGCAGGGACAGGGTGTCCCGGCCCGTGTGACAAGCGATAACCAAAGGGGTTGTTTGGATATATCCCAGAATTCACCGTTGCGTTAGCCGGTAATCCTGGCGGGATCACAGCTACGCTAGTCCGAGTTCGTGGGTGCGGTGAGGATGTGATCTAACGGTGAGCTGGACCTTCACCCCGGACGAGTTCGCCCACATCTGGCGGGAAACAGACACCGATCGGCACCCGTATCCGATCCGGATTCTGGAGACGCCGCGCACCGACACCGAGGCCGAGAAGCTGCGCACCCAACTCGCCGAGCGACTACCGCTCGGCGGCGATCCGGATCTGACCGCATGCCTGCGCATCCTGGCCCGGCCGCACACCAGAATCGTCGCGGTCGGCGGCGGCCACCGGCCCGGCACCGAGCTGCGAATGCTGGCCTGCGCCATCTTCGATCACGCCGTGCTCGCCGTGCAGGAGCCCGGTGGTTCACCGGATTACGGTGGGCGGGTGCGGATTTCGATCGGCCACAGCGGTAAACTCGGCGTCCGTATCGCGGCAATGCTGCCGCAGACGCCGCCGGGACACGAACCGGCCAGAGCTGCCGCGACATCCGCGGTGCACGACGACGGCGACCGGACCGCGGATCAGCGCGCGGCCCAGCTGATTCGGCGGCTGCTCCTGAAACCGCATACGGCAGAAGGACATATCCGCATCGAATCGCGGCTCGACCAACCGACACCGCAACCACCGGTCCACTACACCTGGATCGACGTCAAAGGCGACGGGCGCTATCTACTCCGGGCAGGCGCCGAGGTGCACATCGTCCCGGCGGCCGCCGAACAGATAGCCGCGCAACTCCAGAAACGCATTCCAGCACAGGTCCGCTGACGAACGCATAACGGAGAACTATTGCTGACCGGACACTCGGCTTCCCGCTACGCTGAGCGGACCGACCGATTCAGGGGTGCACCATGACGATCGAGACCAGCCGCGCCGACATCGCCCGGTTCAAGGCCCAGGTGCAAAGCGGCGGTGTGCAATTCGATCCGGCCGCGGCGCGACGGTGTGCGCAGATGTACGAAAACCAGGCCGAACAGCTGCACTACCTGCGGCAGCGGCTCGAATCCGTCTCGGATCTCACAGGTTTCGGCGGCTTCGTCTCAGCGCAGCAGCTACAGGCCGGTTTCGGGCACAAGGCGCGCGATGCCGCCGCACTGCTCGACCGGTACATCGAGGCCGCGTACCGGATGAAGGAGGCGTTCCTGCTCAGCGCCGGGCTGTACGAGGAGGCCGACGCCGCCAACGCAGCCGCGCTGCGCGCCGTGCAGTCGAGGTTGCCCCGATGAACGCGGAGCCGGGCGCCCATAGGCCCTGCGTCGAAGTCCGGCCGGATGTGTCCGTGGCCCAGCTCGTCGGACGAGCCGATACCGGGCTTGTATCGGCGGCGACGACAGCACGGCCAGGCGGCGAGCTGGACCGCGCAGCCGCCGAATGGGACTCCCGCACAAGGCATATCAGCCGTGGGGTGCGGTCATGACCGGAACGGACCCCACCTACATCAGCTCGATGGAACACTTCGAATCGCTGACGCACGAGGAGATCTACGCCAAGACCCAGCAGATCGACGCCGCGGAAATCCTGAAGGCCTCGGCCGCCTGGGTGGAGGTCGCGGGCACGCTCGCCACCTCCTTCCCACTCACCCGCGGCGGCGCCGACCGAGTGATGAACGCGACGGGCTGGCAGGGCGCCGCGGCGGACGCCGCATACGCGAGCACCCGCAGCTTCGCCGCCTCCGTCGACGAACTCACCGCGGTACTCGGCCAGGTCGGCGCGCGCCTCGGCGCGGTCGCCGCGGCCGCCGAGACGGTGAAGATCGCCGTCGCGCCGCCGGGCAATACGGGCCCGATCGGCGCGATAGCGCAACTGCTGGAGGCCGCACACGTCATCGATGCGCAGATGGCGCAGGAGACGCTGCGCCAAGAGGCCGTGCTCGCCATGAACATGATCTACAAACCGGCCTACACCCTCGCTGGCACCGGCGTACCCGCCCTGCCCGCCCCGCCCAACGGCCCCGACACCACCCCGGCCCCGCCCCAGCCCAGAACCCAACCGCAGCAACCCGAACCCGCACCACCGCAACGGGATCAGCAACCACAGCGTCCGCAACAGGGCCCGCCCCCACCGGAAACCCAGACCCCCCAACCCGTCCCGGACCAGGCCACCCCACACCCCAAAGACCAAACCCCCCAACCGGTTCCACCAACGGCTCCCTCCACTGAGTCGCCTAAACCGCCCTCCACTCAACAGCCAACGCCGCCAACCCAATCGGCGCCATCGACACAGCAACCGGCCCCATCCGACCAACCGGCACCACCACCGCAGCCCGCACCAACTCAACAACCAGCGCCATCAACCGAACAACCGGCACCAACCCAGCAGCCGGCCCCACCGACTCAACAGCCAGCACCATCAACCGACCAACCGGCACCACCACCACAGCAGCCCGCACCAACTCAACAACCAGCACCGCCAACCGAACAACCGGCACCCCCACCACAGCAACCAACCCAACAACCAGCGCCGCCACCACAACCGGCCCCGGTCCCGCCCAGCCAATCGCCGACCCAACCGAGCCAACCCGGCGTAATCCCGCCCCCGAGCCAACCCGCCCCACTCCCCGACCCCGGCGGCCAACCCGGCATAACCGGCCCCATCCCAGCCGCAGACCGAAACACCCCCCGTGGCGACACCGACCAACCAGGCGTCATCCCGAGCTGACCCGACGCACCTCAGGGCACCGAAACCCCGGTTCCGGCATAGCAATTGGCTTCCAGCGCACGCAGCAACCCATACGAGAAGCCGAAACCTAGACGGGTACAGAGTCATCCGCGGTGACACCGACCAACCCGGCGGCATCCCGAGTTGACCGCAAACCGCCCCGCACGCGAATGATGTTCGCGGGCACCACTGTTCGCATCCGGCTCGGAGAAATCGGTGCGACGAGCAGTTGGTTGCGCCGCTACCACGACGTGATCGCCCCAGGCAGGCCCGTGGTGCGTTGATATGCGGCGGTAACGTTCACACCATGCGAGCCCCACACTCCGCGCACGTTGTCGCTGCCACACCCCGTTCGCAACTGCCACACCCCCTTCATAAAAACCAGCGGCGTGTCGTGCGGCGTGTCTTCCGACAACGGGTCCGGCAGCCCAGATTTAAACCGCCGCACCACATGCCAACGCACCACGCGCCTACCTCGGGCGATTACGTCGTCGTAGCGGCGCGACAACCCACCTGACGCACCGACACCTCCCCGAACCGGGGACCGGCCTCGCGTTCAGACCTTTACGAGGTCGTCGGCGTGGATTACCGCGCGGCGCATGGTTTCCGGAAGTTCGGCCGTGGAGCGACCCAACATGCCTTCGAGTTCGGTGCTGTCGTATTCGACGACGCCGCGGGCGACGATGCGATCGTCGGGGGCGATCAGGTCGACGACGTCGCCGCCGGAGAATTTGCCGCGCAGGCCGGTGATGCCCGCGGCGAGCAGGGAGCGGCGGCAGCCCGCGACGGCCCGGACGGCGCCCTCGTCGATGAGCAGCGCGCCGCGGCTGTCGGCGGCGTGGCGCACCCAGAATTTGCGGGCGGACATGCGGGTGGGTCGCGCCGCGAACGCGGTGCCGACGGTGCCGGTGCTGAGCGCGGTCGCGGCCGCGGTGGCGGCGGCGAGCAGCACGGGGACGCCCGCGTCGGCGGCCAGCCGGGCGGCGGACAATTTGGATGCCATGCCGCCGGTGCCGAGCGCGCCGCCGCTGCCCGCGATCACGCCGTCCAGGTCGGCGGTGCCGCGCACCTCCGGGATGAAGTTGGCGGCGCCTTTGCGCGGATCGCTGTCGTACAGGCCGTCGACATCGGACAGCAGCACCAGCGCGTCGGCGCCGACCAGGTGCGCGACGAGCGCGGCCAGCCGGTCGTTGTCGCCGAATCGGATCTCTTCCGTTGCGACGGTGTCGTTTTCGTTCACCACGGCGACGGCGCCGAGCGAGCGGAGCCGGTCCAGGGTGCGCTGGGCGTTGCGGTGGTGTTCCCGGCGGGCGAAATCGCCCGCGCTCAGCAGCACCTGTCCGACGGTGCGGCCGTAGCGGCCGAACGAGGTGCCCCAGGCATGGGCGAGGGCCAACTGCCCGACGCTGGCCGCCGCCTGCTTGGTGGCCAGATCCTTTGGGCGGCTGGATAATCCGAGCGGCGCAATCCCGGCGCCGATGGCACCGGACGAGACGACGACCACATCGGATCCGGCGCGCATCCGCGCCTCGACGGCATCGGCGAGCCGGTCGAGCCGGTCGGTGTCCAGCCCACCCTTCAGGCTGGTCAACGCGGACGAACCGATCTTCACCACCACGCTGCGCGCCGAGGCGATCGCCTGCCGCGCCTCACTAAGCGAATCCGCCTCGGCCTCATCCACATTCGCCCGCATCGCCACCGAACTCCCTACACCGCAGCGGAATCTGTCTCGTCGCCGGACATACCCCGGCCGAACCCTCCTGCGACGCCGCCACCGGGCGCGTCGAATCCATTTCCGCGCCCACCATCCGGTAGACGCCGCGCAACAGCCGAATCCTCCAGCACATCACCGGAGCTCGACGAACCAGCGAACGGCGCACCCATCACGAACTCGGCGCGCCGACTGCCCGGCGATCCGACTCGCCGAATAGACTGCGCCGCAATGGAATCCGTCTGACGCACGACCCAGCCCGAGCTCAGCCGTTCGGCGAACCGCGAGTCCACCGCGCGTGCATCCCGGTCGAACCGGCGCACGGAACGCCCACGAGTCGACTCCAGCACCGCCTGCACGGGCGCGGCGACATGGTCGCGCAGCACCCAGCCGCTGGCCAGTCGACGGCTCCGCAGCTCCTCCGAAAGCCCTTGCGCACCAACAGTTCCCGGCGTCCAGCCCGCCACTGCTATTCCTCCTCGTCGACCAGCCCGCGCCGCACCCGCGACGCGTGTTTGCGCTCGGCCGCGCTGGTCCGATTGCTCTGCTCGAGGCGAACGTCGGTTCCGCGACCGGTGGGCACCATATCGATACCGGCCGAGATCTGCGGCTCCCATTCGAAGGTGACGTCGCCGATGGTGACCGGTGCGCCGGGCTCGGCGCCCATCTTCACCAATTGATCCTCGACACCGAGGCGGGCCAACCGGTCGGCGAGGTAGCCGACGGCTTCGTCGTTGTCGAACTGTGTCTGGCGCACCCAGCGTTCGGGGCGCACGCCGCGCACGATGAACCCGCCCGGCTCCTCCGGATCGGTGAGCACCGTGAAACCGGTCTCGTCCACCGCGATCGGCCGGATCACCGGACGCTTCGGCGCCGCCTTCGGATGTTCCTCGCGATACCGGCGCACCAGATCCGCGAGCGCGAAGGTCAAGGGCCGCAGGCCGGCCCGGCTCACGGCGGAGATTTGGAAGACCGGCCAGCCGCGCTCGGCGAACTCGGGGGCAACCATTTCCGCGAGTTCCTGGGCGTCGGGCACATCGGTCTTGTTCAGGATCACCACGCGCGGCCGATCGGCCAGATCGCCGAGACCGGCGTCGGCGTTCAGCGCGGGCTTGTACGCGGCGAGTTCGGCCTCCAGCGCGTCGACGTCGGACACCGGATCCCGGCCGGGTTCCAGCGTCGCGCAGTCGACGACGTGCGCCAGCACCGCGCAGCGTTCCAGATGCCGCAGGAAGTCCAGTCCGAGCCCGCGGCCCGCGCTGGCGCCGGGGATGAGGCCGGGCACGTCGGCAATGGTGAATGTGGTGTCACCACTGGCCACGACGCCGAGATTCGGCACCAGCGTGGTGAACGGATAGTCCGCGATCTTCGGCTTGGCCGCCGACAGCACCGAAACCAGCGACGACTTGCCCGCCGACGGGAACCCGACCAGGCCGACATCGGCCACCGACTTCAGCTCCAGGACGAGATCGAGCTCCTCGCCCTCCTCGCCGAGCAGCGCGAACCCGGGCGCTTTCCGCGCCTTCGAGGCCAGCGCCGCGTTGCCGAGCCCGCCGCGGCCGCCCTTGGCCACGATGAACCGGTTGCCTGCACCGATCAGATCGACGAGCACTTCACCGTCGGTGCTGAGCACCACGGTGCCGTCCGGCACCTTCAGCAGCAGATCGGCGCCCATCTTGCCGTCGCGGTTGCCGCCCTCGCCGGGTTTGCCGTTGCCTGCCTTGGCGTGCGGGTGGAAGTGGAAGTCCAGCAGGGTGTGCACATTCGGGTCGACCTCGAGGATCACATCCCCGCCGTTTCCGCCGTTACCGCCGTCGGGACCGCCGAGCGGTTTGAACTTCTCCCGATGCACCGAGGCGCATCCGTGGCCGCCCTTTCCGGCGCGCACGTGAAGCACGACACGGTCGATGAACTTGGACATACGCCGAATCATCCTCCTTCCGAGGTGGTCGTACTTCAGGGCTTGTTATCTGCACAAAGAAAGCGGGCCAGGGGTTTCGCACCCTGACCCGCTCTAAGTCTTACGGAGTGGCTTCGGCGGTCAGGCCTCGACCGGCTCCGGGACGACGATGTTGACGGTCTTGCGGCCCCGCTTGGAACCGAACTCGACCGCGCCCGCCTCGAGGGCGAACAGGGTGTCGTCGCCGCCGCGGCCGACGTTCACGCCGGGGTGGAAGTGGGTGCCGCGCTGGCGAACCAGGATTTCGCCCGCCTTGACGACCTGGCCACCGAACCGCTTGACGCCGAGTCGCTGGGCGTTGGAGTCGCGACCGTTCCGGGAGCTGGATGCACCCTTCTTATGTGCCATTGCTCGAGTCTCCTCGTACTTTCGAAGTCGCTTACTTGATGCCGGTGACCTTCAGGACCGTCAGCTTCTGACGGTGTCCCTGACGCTTGTGGTAGCCGGTCTTGTTCTTGAACTTGTGGATGCGGATCTTCGGACCCTTGGTCTGGTCGACGATCTCGGCCGACACCGAAACCTTGGCCAGCTTGTCCGCATCGGTGGTCAGCTGGGCGCCGTCGACCACCAGCACCGGGGACAGCGCCACCGCGGTGCCCGGCTCACCCTCGATCTTCTCGACCTTCACCAGGTCACCGACCGCGACCTTGTACTGCTTTCCGCCGGTCTTGACGATCGCGTACGTTGCCATCGGTCGGCTGCCCTTCTTCCTCTAAGTAGTGCTAGGCACTTGCTGGCGGCGGACATTTCCGGCCGGATCATTCCACCGGAAACCGCCGCACGACTGGTCTGGTAATTTACCGCCGCCTCGGCATCTGGTGGCTCTCGGGATCGAGCGAATTCGAGAACCGGGCCACGAAGACAGAACATGCTGTCACCGGGCAGCGACTGTCCAAGATTACAGGACGGGCACCGTCGCGACAAAACCGGGTGCCGCGCCAGCGCCGGAAAGCTGCCTCGACACGCCTGCCGAAACCGGTGCCCGCAAATGCGAGTGGTCCCCACCGCTCACCGCGATGGGGACCACCCGAGCTGTTCCGGCCGAGGATCTAGCTGCCCGCCTCCGGCGCACCGGCCGGACGCCCGACGGCTCGCCGCCGCGGCCGACCGCGGTGCGGCAGCTCGACCGGCTCCGGGTCGGAGTAGTCGATCACCGCGGCGGGTGGCTGATCGGCGGACAACACGAATACGGCACTCGCGCTGTCGGCCGCGGGCGCGGCGGCCGACCGGGCGACCCGGCGCCTGCGCGCCGGGCGGGCCGTGCCATTGCTTTCGGCGGCCGGAACCGCTTCAGCGGCAACCGGTTTCGTCTTCTCGTCAGCGGCGGGCGACACCTCGGCCGTCACCGCTTCCGCCGCGGCCTCGGCGGCGACCTGAGCGGCCACCGCGGCCGTGGCGGCAGCCGAATCCGCCTCGGAGGCAACCGTTTCCGCCGCAGCCGCGGACGACTCCGCAGCGGCGGCGGCCGATTCGGCCTCGGCTGCGGCGGACGCCGCGTCCACGCCCTCGGCGACGGCCGAAACCGCCTCTGCCGCAGCGATTTCCGCAGTCACCGCGGCGGCACCCGCCTCGCTCGCATGCTGTGCGGCCGACTCCGCCTCATGGACGGCGGCCTCCTCGGCCAGATGGGCCGCCATCGCCAACGCCACCGGATGCGCCCGCTTGACCGCAGCATCCTCCTCGGAGGCCTCGTGCGCCGGCTCGACGACCACCGGCGGCACGGCCGGCGTGGTTTTGTCCCGGCCCCGGCGCCTGCGCGAACCGGACTCCTTGGTACGAACCACGCTGTCCTCGGACGAGGACGGCTCCACCGGATAGGTGTGCACGATGATGCCGCGGCCGTGGCAGTGCTCACAGGTGGAGGAGAACGCCTCGACCAACCCGGTGCCCAGCTTCTTACGGGTCATCTGCACCAGGCCGAGGGAGGTCACCTCGGACACCTGATGCCGGGTGCGGTCGCGGCCGAGCGCCTCGGTCAGCCTGCGCAGCACCAGATCCCGGTTGGATTCCAGCACCATATCGATGAAGTCGACGACGATCATGCCGCCGATATCGCGCAACCGCATCTGGCGCACGATCTCCTCGGCGGCCTCCAGGTTGTTCCTGGTGACCGTCTCCTCCAGGTTGCTGCCGCCCGAACCGGTGAACTTGCCGGTGTTCACGTCGATCACCGTCATGGCCTCGGTGCGGTCGATCACCAGGGTGCCGCCCGAGGGCAGCCATACCTTGCGATCCAGCGCCTTGGCCAGCTGTTCGTCGATGCGGTAGGTCTCGAAGACGTCGATACCGTTGTTCTCGTGCCGGGACACCCTGGCCAGCAGGTCCGGCGCGACGGTGCGGATGTAGTTCTCCACCGTGCTCCAGGCCCGCTCACCCTCGATGACCAGCCGGGAGAAGTCCTCGTTGAACAGGTCGCGAATCACCTTGACCAGCAGGTCCGGCTCTTCGTACAGCGTCTTCGGGCCGCCGGAATCCTTACCCTCCGCGGCCTTTTCGATGGTGCGCCAGGTGGCCTGCAGCCGCTCGACGTCGCGGGCCAGCTCGGCCTCGCTGACACCTTCGGAGGCGGTGCGGATGATCACGCCCGCGTCGGCGGGGACGATATCGCGCAGGATCTCCTTGAGCCGCTTGCGCTCGGTGTCCGGCAGTTTGCGGCTGATGCCGGTCGAGGTGCCGCCCGGCACATAGACCAGGAAGCGGCCCGCGAGGCTGATCTGGGTGGTGAGCCGGGCGCCCTTGTGGCCGACCGGATCCTTCGACACCTGCACGAGCACCTGATCGCCCGGCTTGAGCGCCTGCTCGATCTTGCGCTCCTTACCGCCGAGCCCGGCGGCCTCCCAGTTCACCTCGCCCGCGTACAGCACGCCGTTGCGGCCGCGGCCGATATCGACGAACGCGGCCTCCATGCTCGGCAGCACGTTCTGCACCTTGCCCAGGTACACGTTGCCGACCATGGACGCGGAACCGGTATTGGTGACGAAGTGCTCGACCAGCACGTTGTCTTCCAGCACCGCGACCTGGGTGGTAGTCGGATGATCGTGCCCGTTCGCCCCGGGGAACGACTTCTCGCGCACCACCATCACCCGGTCGACCGCCTCGCGGCGGGCCAGGAATTCCGATTCGGTCAGGATCGGCGGGCGGCGGCGACCGGCCTCCCGGCCGTCGCGCCTGCGCTGACGCTTGGCCTCCAACCGGGTGGAGCCGGTGATGCCCTGCACCTCGTCGGATGCGGCGCGGGCACGGCTCTTGTTGCGCGGTTCGCGCTCGTGCACAACGGTATTCGGCGGATCGTCATCTGCGGGCTCGGCCTCGCCCGATTCGCCGGCCACCTTGCGACGGCGACGACGACGGCGACGGCGGCTCGCACCCTCCGGCACGGCCTCCTCGTCGGCATCCCCGTCATCGGTGGATTCGGCGGATTCGTTCGCCTCGTCGGCAGATTCCTCGCCGGGCCGCTCCGTCTCCCGCCATTCGGGGGCGGTGTCGGAATCGGTGTCCTGCTCGTCGCTTTCGGCGTGCTGCTCACCCCGGCCACGGCCGCGGCCACGGCGACCCCGCCTGCGACGGCGCGGCTGATCGTCGGCATCGCCGGACTGCTCGGCGGTCTCCGGTTCCTCATCGGCGGTGATGGTGTCGGGCTCTTCCTCGACCACCTCGGCTACGGGCTCCTCCGCCCGGCGGGCCTGCCGCTCGGCGCGGCGCTGTTTGCGCGCGGCCTCCGCGGCGGCGGCGTCCGGCGGTAGGAACAACGGCACGTGCACCGCGGCGGATTCGAAGACGACCGGCGCGGAGACGTGCGGATCCTCCTGCACCGGGCTGGTGAACAGCTGCATCCCCGGCGGCTGCGACGGCTCGGCCTGCGCCTCGGCGGTTTCGGTCACCTCGACGACGGGTTCGGTGACGGGTTCCGCGGGCTGTTCGGCACCGCTCTGTTCGGCGGTCTGCTTCGAATCGGTGGTCTGCTCGGGGACCGGGTCGGGTGCGGCCTCGACCGCTCTCGGCCCGAAGGCGTCGACCACCGATTCGGCGACCGCACGGTCCACATTCGATTGCGCGCTACGCGCGTCGGCACCCATTTCGCTCAGCTTGGCCAGGATGCGCTTGCTCGTTACACCAAGCAGCTTGGCCAGTGCATGAACTCGGATTCGCTCCGGCAATTGTTCGGCATCCTGTTTTGTTGTGTCCAGCGGCTCTTGATCGGCCACGAAGTCTCCTCGGGCCCCCGGGCGCGTCCCTCCCGGTACGGAGTGACGCGGCCAGCGCGGGGGCGCTGCTTATTCGACTCACGCCCACTGGCGCGAGGTCAAGTGGTCTCGCCCCGCGTGCCCGGTTATCTCCATTATCTTCGTCGTCGGGCTAACTGGTCACGCGGCGCCTGGCTGTTGGCTGAACTCCGCGAGGCGAGCGTTCATCCAGCGTGCCGACGCGAACTGCGGGCCCGAGGTAACGGGCCGCTCGTCCGTGGCAGCGATGATCGGCATCGAACCGCGGTGTCATCCGGCTGCCACGTCACCGACAACTCGCGTACCTGCGCGAACAGTCGGCATCGAAAGCAACCAGTGCCAGTATCCCACACCGTGCGCCGAGGCTTTGCCACTGGCGCGCGACTCCGGTCGGTCCGTTCGGACGAGTCGCGCGCCACATGGGCTCGGGCGCGCCTGGTGCGCGCAGCGTCGGCGGTGGGGAAACTACGCAGGGAACTCCGGGAACCACAGCGCGATCTCGCGCTTGGCCGAATCCGCCGAATCGGAGCCGTGTACCAGGTTGAACTGGGTTTCCAGGGCGAAATCACCGCGGATGCTGCCGGGTACGGCCTTCTCTACCGGGTCGGTGCCGCCGGCGATCTGCCGGAACGCGGCGATGGCGCGCGGGCCCTCGAGGATGGCCGCGACGACCGGGCCGGAAGTGATGAATTCGATCAGGGAGCCGAAGAACGGCTTCTCGGCATGCTCGGCGTAGTGTTCGCCGGCCAGTTTCTCGGATACGTTCTTCAGCTCGAGGGCCGCGATCTTCAGGCCCTTGCGCTCGATCCGGGTGAGCACCTCGCCGACGAGGCCACGGGCCACACCGTCCGGCTTGATGAGTACCAACGTCTGCTCTGTCACGGCGCTCAGCCTAATATGCGGCGTCGGCGAAGCTGTCCGCAGACCGCGCATGGCCGGAGGAAGGCGGAGGTACGCCTAATATGCGCCGTCGGCGTAGCCGTCCGCAGACCGCACCGGCCCGAACTCGTTCACCTGACCAGCGCGCACCGCCGTCGGCGGGACCTGCCGGTTTCCCTGTCAGAGCATGCGTCGGGATGTCAGCGGGCGTTCGACCGCAGGCCGTACTCGACGGCGGTGGCATCGGTGTGCGCTATGCCGCCGGACTTCGCAGTGCCGTACTCGATCGCCGTCGCATCGGGGCCGGCCGATCGGCCGTGGGTCGTCGCCTGCACGTGGATCACCCCGTTGTCGGCGGCGGCCGATCCCGCGGTAATCGCGATACCCGCAGCGATCGCCCCCGCGAAGACAGTGCCCGCGATGATTCGCTTCATGGTTCCTCCCATGCCTCGATACCCGCGTCGAACACCGGGTACCCAGTGAAAAGGCTACGCGCGCAGGAGAACTCGCTGGTAGAACGCTTGTGATCTAGTACTCCATCGCGGAGGCGTCGGTATGCGCCCAACTGCCGGATGTCGAGTCGGGTCCCATCAGCAGTAGTCCGTACTCGGCGCTGGCCTGCGCGGCGCCGACCGCGATGCCGACGGCGAGCGCCCCCGCTACGACCACACCCGCGAATACGCGCTTCAGCACTGTCTTTCCTCCCGTTCGAACATCCGTCGCAATCACGGATGTCGAGCGAAAGACTATGGGCGCGGACGATATCCGCGGCAGACCGAACTTGGCCTGCCCCGATATCTCGGGGCGGGAGGCGTTTCAGGACGAGCGCTGGGTGCGCTGGCTGGGCAGCAGACCCTGCTCCATGCGCTTCTTCACATCCGAGCGCAGGACCAGGATGAAGGCCCAGACCGCGGCGAACAGTACGCCGATCACGCCGATCGACAGGTGGATGAACAGCCCGAGGATGACCAGCACCTGGAGTCCGAGGTTGAACGGCACCGCCCAGGAGCGTCGTTGCAGTCCCGCGCCGACGATCATCAGTAAGGCCAGCACCACCAGATAGCTGCCGGAGAACCAGCCGATGCCGCCGCCGACCGTGCCGACCACCGGCAGTGCGAGCAGCACGACGATCGCCTCCAGGACGAGGGTGCCCGCCATGACACCGCGCAGCCCCTTCCACGGATCGGGGGCGGGCGGTGGCGTCTGATCCTGCTCGGCGTCGGTCATGTCGCGTCCTTTCCGATGCTGCCTCCGGCCGCACCGATCATGCTGCGTCCACCCCGGCATGATCGGCACGGCCTGCGTGGTTACGCAAGCTACCGCCTCCGGCCGCACCGATCACGCCGGGTCTTTCCCGAACAGCGCGCGCGCCGCACCCGCCGTCACCACCGAGCCGGTGACGACAACGCCTGCGCCGGAGATCATTTCGTCACCGTCGCCCGATTCCTCGGCGAGCGCGATCGCCGATTCCAGCGCATCGGGCAGGGTGGCCGCGGTGATCACCCGCTCGTCGCCGAAGCGCTGCACCGCCAGATCGGCGAGTGTGTCGACATCCATGGCGCGCGGGGAACCGTTTGTGGTGACGACGATTTCGTCGAACACCGGCTCCAGCGCGGCCAGGATGCCCGCCGCATCCTTGTCGCCGAGCACCGCGACGACGCCGACCAGCTTGCGGAAGTCGAATTCCGCGGTCAGCGTCGCCGCCAGCGCCTTCGCACCATCCGGATTATGTGCGGCGTCGATGAAAATCGTTGGCGCGCTGCGCATCCGCTCCATCCGGCCGGGGCTGGCCACGGTCGCGAAACCGGCGCGCACCGCGTCGACGTCGAGCTGGCGCTGCGCACCGGCCCCGAAGAACGCCTCGACGGCGGCCAACGCGAGCACCGCGTTGCGGGCCTGGTGTTCTCCGTGCAGCGGCAGGAAGATCTCGTCGTAAACCCCGCCGAGGCCCTGCAATTGGAGCTGCTGACCGCCGATGGCGATCTGGCAGGCCAGCACTCGGAATTCCGAACCCTCGCGGGCGACGGCGGCATCGACCTCGACGGCGCGGCGCAGCAGCACCTCCATCGCCTCGGGTTCCTGTTCGGCGATGATCGCGACGGTGTCGCGCGGCACCAGACCCTCCGGCGCGCGCTTGATGATGCCCGCCTTCTCCCCCGCGATGGATGCGAGGTCCGGGCCGAGGTAATCCATGTGGTCCAGGCCGATCGGGGTGATCACCGCGACCTGTCCATCGATGACATTGGTGGCGTCCCAGGTGCCGCCCATGCCGGTCTCGACCACCGCGACGTCGACCGGCGCCTCGGCGAAGGCCGCGTACGCCATGCCGGTGAGCACCTCGAATTTGCTCATGGCCGGACCGCCCGCGGCCGCCGACTGCTTATCGATCATCTCGACGTACGGCAGCAGCTCCCGATATATCTCGACATACTTCGCCGGGCTGACCGGCGCGTTATCGATGCTGATCCGCTCGGTGGCCAGCTGCAGATGCGGGCTGGTGATCCGGCCGGTGCGCCGGTGCAGCGCGGTGAGCAGGGCGTCGATCATCCTGGTCACCGAGGTTTTGCCGTTGGTGCCGGCGATGTGGATGGCCGGATAGCTCTGCTGCGGCGAGCCGAGCACATCCATCAGCGTCGCGATGCGGGTGAGCGACGGCTCGATCTTGGTTTCCGGCCAGCGCTGATCGAGTTCGGCCTCCACCAGCGCCATTTCGGCCAGGTCCACCGGGGATGGCCCGGTGCCGAGGCGGGCGGCGGCGCCGTGCTGGGGTTCCGGTTCGTCGTTCACTTGCCGCTCAGCTCCGCCAGTCGCGCGGTGATCCGGTCGACCTCGGCGGCGGCGACCTCGCGGCGAGTCTTGATCTTGTCGACCACCTGCTCGGGCGCCTTGGCCAGGAAGGCTTCGTTGCCGAGTTTGGCGGCGGCGCCCGCCAACTCCTTCTGCGCGGCGGCGAGATCCTTTTCCAGGCGGCGCCGTTCGGCATCCAGGTCCACGGTGCCGGAGGTGTCGATCTCGACGGTCACCGTCGCGGTGCTCAGCCGCACCTCCAGTGAGGCGGTCGCCGCGAAGCCGGCCTCCGGATCGGTGAGCCGGGCCAGGTTGGTCACCGACTCGTGCAGGCCGCCGAGGTCGGCGTCGGCGAGGCCGATGAGTTTGGCCGCCACCTTCTGCTTCTCGGCGAGGCCCTGATCGCTGCGGAATCGGCGGATCTCCGTGATCAACCGCTGCACATCCGAAATACGCCGCGCCGCAACCTCGTCCGGCGCGGCGCCGGTGGCCTGCGGCCACGGTGCGACAACCACCGATTCGCCGCCGGTGAGCGCCTGCCACAGCGTCTCGGTGACGAACGGGATCACCGGATGCAGCAGCCGCAGCACCGTCTCCAACACGGTGCCGAGCACGACACGGGTCGCCTCGACGCGCGAATCATCCTGAGCGAACTGGACTTTCGCCAATTCCAGGTACCAGTCGCACAATTCGTCCCAGAAGAAGTGGTAGAGCGACTCGCAGGCCTTGCCGAATTCGTAGCCGTCCAGGGCCGAATCCACCTCGGCGCGAACCGCTTCCAGCCGGTCGATGATCCAGCGGTCGGCATCGGTGAGCTGCGCGCGGTCCGGCAGATCGCCGGGGCGGGCGCCGTTCATCAGCGCGAGTTTGGCGGCGTTGAACACCTTGGTGATGAAGCTGCGCGAGGCCAGCGCGTGCGGTTCGCCCACCGAGAGGTCGCTACCCGGCTGCGCGCCGCGGGCCAGCGTGAAACGCACGACGTCGGCGCCGTATTCGTTGATCCACTCCAGCGGATCGATGCCGTTGCCGCGCGACTTGGACATCTTCTTGCCGTGCTGGTCGCGGATGAGGCCGTGCAGGAACACGTCTTTGAACGGCACCTGGTACGCGCCGCCCTTGCCCGAGGTGAGCACCGGATCGTTCGCCACGAAGGTGCCGAACATCATCATCCGGGCCACCCAGAAGAACAGGATGTCGTATCCGGTGACGAGAACGCTTGTGGGATAGAACTTTTCGAGTTCCGCGGTGGCATCCGGCCAACCCATGGTGGAGAACGGCCAGAGCCCGGAGGAGAACCAGGTGTCGAGCACGTCCGGATCCTGAACGTACCCCTCCGGCGCCTGCTCATCCGGTCCGACGCAGACGACCTCGCCCTCCGGGCCGTACCAGATCGGAATGCGGTGGCCCCACCACAGCTGGCGCGAGATACACCAGTCGTGCATGTTGTCCACCCAGTCGAACCAGCGCGGCTCCGAGCTGGCCGGGTGAATCACGGTGTCGCCGTTGCGAACCGCGTCGCCCGCGGCCTTGGCGAGCGATTCCACCTTGACCCACCACTGCATGGACAGCCGCGGCTCGATCGGCTCGCCGGTGCGCTCGGAGTGGCCGACGCTGTGCAGGTACGGCCGCTTCTCGGCGACGATGCGACCCTCCGCGGCCAGCCGCTCGCGGATGGCGACGCGCGCCTCCATCCGATCCATTCCGTCGAATTCGGTTCCGGTGCCTGCGATTCGGCCGCGCTCGTCCATGATCGTCGGCATCGGCAGGTTGTGCCGCAGGCCGATCTCGAAGTCGTTCGGATCGTGCGCGGGGGTGATTTTCACCGCGCCGGAACCGAATTCGGGATCGACGTAGTCGTCGGCGATCACCGGGATCTGCCTGCCGGTGATCGGGTGGTACAGGGTGGTGCCGATCAGCACCCGGTAGCGCGGGTCGTCGGGGTGCACGGCCACCGCGGTATCGCCGAGCATCGTCTCCACCCGCGTGGTGGCCACCACGACGTGCGGTTCGGCGTCGTCGAGCGAGCCGTACCGCATCGAGACGAGCTCACCCGGCACCTCCTCGTACTTCACCTCGATATCGGAGATGGCGGTGCGCAGCACCGGCGACCAGTTCACCAGTCGCTCGGCGCGGTAGATGAGGCCCGCGTCGTACAGCCGCTTGAAGATGGTCTGCACCGCGCGGGAAAGGCCGTCGTCCAAGGTGAATCGGTCGCGGCTCCAGTCGACACCGTCGCCGAGCGCGCGCATCTGCCACTGGATCTGGCCGCCGGATTCGCGCTTCCAATCCCAGACCTTCTCGACGAACAGTTCGCGGCCGAAGTCCTCCTTGGTCTTCCCGTCGACGGCGAGCTGCTTCTCGACGACGGTCTGGGTGGAGATACCCGCGTGGTCCATGCCCGGCAGCCACAGCACCTCGTACCCCTGCATCCGCTTGCGGCGGGTGAGGGTGTCCATCAGCGTGTGGTCGAGGGCGTGGCCGATATGCAGGTTGCCGGTGACGTTCGGCGGCGGCAGCACGATCGAGTACGGCGGCTTGCCGCTGGTGGGGTCCGCGGTGAAATAGCCAGCGTTTACCCAGCGCTCGTACATCGGAGCCTCTACGTCACTGGGGTTCCAGTTCTTCGGGAGGGCATCGGCACGATTACGCGTGTTGTCAGGGGTTGCGCTGGTCACGCGGTGATTCTAGTGGTCACCTCCAAGGCATTTACGCAGGCCTCCGTGACCAGCGCATCCGGTCGGCTCGTCAGCCGTGGGAGGGGACCGCGCCGATCGTCGGTCGCCGTCGGCGAAGATGGACGGATCGCCGTGGAAAACGTGTCGCACGGATGTTGCCCGCACGGGCATCCGCTTCCCGCGCTTGCGACGGGTGGGCCGATGCGGGAGACCGATCGCTCAGGGATCGCGAGATCGGCTGTGCGGCAAGGGAATGCGGTGTGGGCATAAAAGAAGGCGGAGCCTTCGGTGGATGAGGGACACCGAACACTCCGCCTATGCGTTAAAGCTTACCGCTGTTCTAGGTCGCGATCCGGAATCCACAAGTAATTCTCAGATTCCGGCATTCTTCACCCCCGCACTCCGACTTATCCGACGCAATGGGACAGGTCACACCGCGTCGGCCGGTACCGGCGCATCCTCTTCTACCAGGCTGCCGTTGACGGCGATCTCGGCGGCACCGGCCTCGTTCACCCATCGGTGCTCACCTCCGGGCCCAGCGTGCCGCGGCGGTCCAGTACCGGCAACGATTGTTGCCGTTTACGGGAAAGCGATGTCCACTGTGGTCATGAACAATCCAGCCATCACCGAGACCATCATGAATATCGGTCCGCGGCTGAGGGCGCTGCGCACGCACCGCAACGTCACGCTCACCGCGCTCGCCGAGGCCACCGGGATCTCGAAGAGCACCCTGTCCCGGCTGGAATCCGGTCAGCGCAAGGCCAGCCTGGAGCTGCTGCTGCCGATCGCCGACGCGCACGACGTGCCGCTCGACGAACTCATCTCCGGCCCGCGGGTCGCCGATCCGCGGGTGCATACGACCGCGCGAAATATCAACGGCACCACCATCATTCCACTCACCCGCCAGCCGGGGCCGCTACAGGCGTACAAGATGATCATCCCGGCGGACCGCACCGAACCCGATCCGCGGGTGCACGAGGGTCACGAGTGGATGTACGTGCTGGCCGGTCGGCTGCGCCTGATACTCGCCGAGCACGATATCGTCCTCGGGCCGGGCGAGGCCGCCGAATTCGACACCCGGCAGCCGCACTGGTTCGGCAGCACCGGACGCGGGCCGGTCGAGGTGCTCAGCCTGTTCGGCAGCCAGGGCGAGCGGATGCATCTGCGCGCCCGCACGAAAACGCGCTCCTGACAACCCCTTTCAGGGCACGAGCACATCGAGCGCGCCGGGGACGGCGCGGATGGTGACGGGCAGGCCGCCCGCCGGTTCGCCGTCGGCGGTGGCGGGAACGCCGGGCGCGGTAAGGGTGATCCCGGCGGCGCGATACTGCTTGACGTCCGGATGGTCGAGTCGCTTGCCCGCCGACAGGGCGGGCAGCAGACGCAGCATTTCGAGGCGGGACAGCGCGCCGACGACGGTGACGTCCAGCAGGCCGTCGTCCATCACCGCGTCGGGGCAGATCAGCATGCCGCCGCCGTAGGCGCGGGTATTGCCGACCGCGACCATCACGGCATCGGTTTCGACGACGGTGTCGCGGTCCGCCGCCGGTGTGGTGCGGCCCGTGGCGGAAACGCCGGTCAACTCGATGCGGTAGGGCACCGTGAGTCCGGTCGAAAGCTCCCTGAGCGCGGCGACGGTGTACCGGAGACGCCCCTTCGGCCAGCGCATCTCGTTGGCGCGCAGGGTGACTCGCGCATCGAGGCCGGTGCCGGTGACGGTGGCGAACCACATCGGTTCCGCGTCGCGCGCCTCGACCCGGCCGAGATCGATGGTGCGGATACGCCCGTCGAGCACCAAATCGGCTGCGGCGACGGGATCTTCGGTGGGAACGCCGAGTTCGCGTGCCAGGTCGTTGCCGGTGCCCGCGGGGATCAGCCCGAGCGGGACGCCGGTCCGCGCGACGGCCGCGAGCAGGATCGACACCAGACCGTCGCCACCGATGCAGACCACCGCATCCGGTCGAGCCAGCGGGTCGTCGATCGAATCACGCACGCGCCGCACCGATTCCGCGGGTGAGCCGGTTCGCACCTCGGTGACCGTCACGCCGCGTTCGGCGAAGCGGGCCAGCGCGGCACCGGCCGCGTCGGCGCCCTTGCCGAGCCCCGACAGCGGATTGGTCACCACGGTCACGTTGCGGCGGCCATCCTCGTTCACGGGACCAGCTTTCCAGGGTTGAGGATCCCGGTGGGGTCCAATTCCGCTTTCACCGCGCGCAATACGCGCACACCGAGTTCACCGATCTCGTCCGGCATCCACGGCCGGTGATCGGCGCCGACGGCGTGATGGTGGGTGATGGTGCCGCCCGCGGCGACGATCGCGTCACCCACCGCGCGTTTGGCCGAGTGCCACTGCGTGATCGGGTCGTCGAGCTGTTTGGCGACGATGGTGAAATACAGCGACGCGCCGGTCGGGTAGGTGTGCGAGATGTGGCACATCACCAGCGGTGGCGTGCCCTGGGCGGACAGCGAGTCGGTCAGCGCCGCAGTCACTTTCGCCTTCAGGTTGGCGAGATTGGCCCACGATGTCGCGGTTTCCAGGGTCTCGCAGAGTACGCCGACGTCGAGTAGCGCATCCCGCATGTACGGCGCGGCGAACCTGCCGTGCTCCCATTCCTGAGCGGGCTTGTCCCCCAGCACTTCACCACCGGCGGCCGCGAGCAGCGCGGACGCCTCGGCGGTACGCGCCGCCACATGCGCCTTCGTGCCCTCGAAGGTGGTGATGGCCAGGCAGCCCGCCACCGGCCTGCCGCCGATATCGCCGGAGCGAGCCAGGTTGATACCGGTCTCCGCCTCGTCGGACAACCGCATGACCGTCGGCGCCGCACCCGCCTGCACCACCGAACGCAGTGCGGCCGCGCCGGTTTCGAAGTCGGGGAACGACCATGCTTGGTAGGCAACGGTTTCCGGAATCGGATGCACCCGGACGGTCACCTCGGTGATCACCCCGAGCGCGCCCTCCGAACCGACGAACAGCTCGCGCAGATCCGGGCCCGCGGCCGAGGCGGGCGCTCGGCCCAGTTCGAGGGTGCCGCTCGGGGTCGCGATCCGCAGGTGCTGCACCATGTCGTCGAAGCGGCCGTAGCCTGCCGATGCCTGCCCGGACGAGCGGGTGGCCGCAAAACCGCCGATGCTCGCGAATTCGAAGCTCTGCGGGAAGTGTCCGAGCGAAAGTCCATGCGCGGCAAGCAGTTCCTCGGCCCGCGGACCGGTCAGGCCGGCGCCGAGGGCAGCCGTCGCACTGATCGGGTCCACCCGCGCGATGCCATCGAGGCGACGCAGGTCCAGCGCGATGACGGCGCCGAAGCGGCCGCGCAGCGGATCGACACCGCCGACGACGCTGGTGCCGCCGCCGAACGGGACCACCGCGATGGCGTTCTCGGCGCAGTGGGCGAGCACGGCGAGCACCTGCTCGTGATCGGCGGGGAATACGACCGCATCGGGTGCGTCCTGCGGACCTTCGGCGCGACGACGCAGCAGATCGGGAGTGCTTTTACCGCCCGCATGGCGCAATCGGTCCCGATGGTCGGACGACACGTACCGCGCGCCGACCACCGCGACCAGCCCATCGCGCTGGGCCGGCGTCAGCGCCGACTCGCGCAACGGCACGTCGCCCTCATCGCGGCGCGCCACCGGATCGCCGGATATTCCGAACACCTGCGCGAGCAGGTTCCGGATCTGCGCCGACAGCGGTTTGTGACCGGCCGGAATACCCCAGGCGTCCCACACCATACTCGCTGCAGGCGCCGCCACGCCCGGCTTTCCAGCCGGAGCCGAATCGTTATCGCCGTGCTGCTGCATCTCGACCATGCGTTACAGTTTGACATAGACTGTCAAGCAGTAACGCACGCTTCGGCGCTCCGGCGCCGCCGACCCCCGGTGGTGATCACCCGTATGTCCACCCCCGATGAGCCCGAAACCGCGCCATCGGCCATCGATCTCGCGATCTTCGACGCCGCCCGCGCCTGCGTCGAGGAATTCGGCGTGCGGCGCACCACCCTCACCGAGGTGGCGCGCCGCGCCGGCGTGAGCAGGCCGACGGTCTACCGCCGCTGGCCCGACACCGGCGCGCTGGTGGCCGAACTGCTGGTGCGCGAACTGCGCGGCATCGTCACGGCCACCATGCCCGCGACGGGCACCGGCCGCGTCCGGCTGGTCAACGGGATTGTCGCGGGTGCGGCGACGATTCGCTCGAATCCGTTGTTCGGCAAGATCTTCCGCACCGACACCGACCTCATGCTCACCTATGTGTTCGGCAGGCTCGGCCGCAATCAACGCACCTTGATCGACCTGTTCGCGACGGGCATCCGCGAGGGACAGGCCGACGGCTCGATCCGGGATGGCGATCCGACACAGCTGGCCACGATGCTGCTGCTGATCGCCCAATCGGCGGTCCAGTCGGCGGGCACCGTCGCACCGCTGCTCGCGGGCCCGGCACTGGATACCGAATTGGCAAGGGCCGTCAACGGATATCTCGCACCACCGCCCGACGAGCAACGGAAATCGCGGCGGTGAGCCGCGAATCCCACCCCACCGCCGGAAAGGACCTGTGATGACGGCGAATTCGATGACCACCGGCGATTCGGCGCTCAATGCCGACCGGCGGGCGCGGGAGCTGCGCGAGCTCGGCGACCGCCCCGCGATCGATGTGCTGGTGATCGGCGGCGGCGTCACCGGTGCGGGCGCGGCGCTGGACGCCGCGGCGCGCGGACTGCGCACGGTGCTGGTCGAACGGCATGATCTGGCGTTCGGCACCAGCAGGTGGAGCTCCAAGCTCGTACACGGCGGGCTGCGGTATCTGGCCAGCGGACAGGTCGGGATCGCACACGAGAGCGCCGTCGAACGCGGCATCCTGATCCGCACCACCGCACCGCATCTCGTGCGGCCGCTGCCGCAGCTGGTTCCCCTCCTGCCCGAAATCCGGTCCTTCCAGCGCACTTTGATCCGGGCCGGGTTCGTGGCCGGAGATATGTTGCGCCGCAGCGCGGGAACCCCGCCCGCACTGCTGCCGCGGTCGCGGCGGGTCGCGGCGGCCGAGGCGCTGCGGCTCGCACCGACCGTGCGCAGGGACGGACTGAGCGGCGGTCTGCAGGCCTGGGACGGCCAGCTCGTAGACGACGCCAGATTGGTTGTGGCACTGGCCAGGACGGCCGCCGCCGCGGGCGCATCCGTCCTCACCCGCGTGGAAGCCCTTGCGGTGACCGGTGATTCGGCCACCCTTCGGGACACGTTGACCGGCCAGACCGTCGACATCCGGGCCCGCGCGGTCGTCAACGCCACCGGCATATGGGCCGACACCGTCGACGAGAGCATCGAATTGCGTCCGAGCCGCGGCACCCACCTGGTGTTCTCGGCCGAGGCGTTCGGCGGGCTCGGCGCATCGTTGACCGTCCCGGTGCCCGGCAGCACCAGCCGCTTCGTCTTCGCGCTCCCGGCCGCGCACGGCCGGGTGTATCTCGGTCTCACCGACGAGGACGCGCCGGGCCCCGTCCCCGACGAGCCGCGGCCGACCGACACCGAGATCGATTTCCTGCTCGACACCATCAATGGCGCGCTGCGGGAGCCATTGACCCGCAAGGATATTCGCGGATCGTTCGCCGGGCTGCGACCGCTGCTCAAAACCGCCGACAACAGCACCGCCGACATCTCCCGCAAGCACGCGGTGTTGTGCTCCCCCACCGGCATCATCACCATCGTGGGCGGCAAGCTCACCACCTACCGGCAGATGGCGGAGGATGCGATCGATGCCGCGGTGGCGCGCGCCGGGCTGGCCGCGGGTCCGTGCCGCACCAAACGACTTCCGTTGGTGGGAGCCGTATCCGGTGCGGCCCGCGATCGCATGACCGCGCCGCCGGTCTGGATCGAACGCTACGGTAGCGAGGCAGCGCACCTGATGGCCGCGGCCGAACGGGACCCGGCGCTGCTGGAGCCGGTCGCGCCCGGAATCGATGTCACCGCAGCGGAATTCGCGTTCGGGGTAACGCACGAGGGTGCGCTCGATCCTGGCGATCTGCTGGACCGTCGGTCTCGGATCGGACTGGTGGCCGCGGACCGGGCCGCGGCGATGGCCGCTGCGGAGAAACAGTTCCAGTAGACGTAGATCCGCGGACCGCTCCGTTCAGCTTCGGCCCCATATCCCGCGTATGTATCTGCTTCTCGCGCATGCTATTCCACGCGTTGGAGCCTGATTGCCGTGCGGGAATGGGCAGCCGCGTCAGTCCGCTACCCGCAGGAGTTTGCCGAGCAGCCCGGCCAGCTGCGCACGTTCGGCGGCGGTCAGCGGTGCGAAGGTGTCGTCCAGGAAGTCCGCGACGGTGGCTTCCGCCTCGGCGAGCCGGGCCCGGCCCGCATCGGTGATGGTGACCGCATAGGACCGACGGTCGTGCGGATTGCGTTCGCGGCGAACGTATTCCGAGCTCTCCAGGTCGTCGCAGACGCCGACCATCACGCTGCGGTCGATGCGCAGTTCCTCGCTGAGCGCCTGCTGGGAGCAGGGGCCCTGACTTTCCAGCATCTTCAGCACCAGATGTTGGCCGACGCCGAGTCCGTGTGCGCCCGCGTGAATTTCGGCGGCGCGCGCGACCAGCGTCGAGGCGCGGTACAGCGCGATATCGACGCGTTCGGTGGCCAGCCGCGGGAAATAGGCCGGGCGAACGGCGGGGGCCCCTTTGATCATGCGCTCAGCCTACCATCCGTCTGCTCACAAATCGTTTGACAACAGATTATCTCTGAACATACTTTTAGGATATTCGAACCCGACCCACCGGAGCAGACGATGACCCTCGAGCTCACGCCGGATGAACTGCTGTCGACCACCCGCGCGGTGCGCAAACGCCTGGATTTCGATCGGCCGGTGCCGCGCACGCTGATCGAGGAATGCGTCGACCTGGCCACCCAGGCGCCCACCGGGCGCAACCGCCAGCATTGGCATTTCCTGGTGGTCACCGAGGAGGCGCAGCGCAGGCGGGTGGCGGATATCTTTCGGCGCGCCATGGCCGTGGCCGAGGGACAACCATTGCGCGCCAATGATATTCGCCGAATGAACAGGTATCCCGATTCCACCGCAAAGGTTTTCGACGGCCTACGCTACCTGCTGGACAACGCGCACCGGGTGCCGGCATATGTGATTCCCGCCATCGAGGGCCGCACCGATCACGCGCCCGTTCAGGTCCAGGCGGGTACTTGGGGTTCGATTCTGCCCGCGGTCTGGAGTTTCATGCTGGCCGCGCGGGCCCGCGGCCTCGGCACGGTGTGGACCTCGGCACAGGGACCGCTGGAGGGCGAACTCGCGCACACCCTCGGCATTCCGCACCGCGATGTGATGCTGGCGGCGCTGATTCCGCTGGCCTACACCATCGGCACCGACTTCCGGCCGGCCCGCCGGATACCGCGCGCGCAGGTGTTGCACTGGAACCGGTGGTGACTTCGCCGCGCCGAGGCAGTCCGCACGAGCCACTATCCTGGCTTGGACGCCGGTTTCGATGCGCCGGGAAGGAGGCGCATGATGCGCAGGAAATTGTCCGTGGGAATCGCGGCGGGTGACGGACTCGTCGCACGCTTCGGCGAGGTGGTGGTGTACCTCGCGAAGGAGACCGCGTCCACCGACCGCATTCTCGGCGCGGTCGAGGCGGTCGCGCAGGAGCGGCACGCGGGAGCCGCGATCGCGCAGCGGCTGGCCGCCGTCGTCTTCGGCAGCGGTTCGGAGCCGCCACCGTTCGGCGTCGTCGCACCGACCGCCGACGGCACCCTGGTGCTGCTGCGCGGCCCGGTGAGCGCGGTTGTCGAAGGCGCGGAAGGGATTCGGCGACTCGACGGCGCGCGGGCGTTCACCTGGGTCGACGAAATCGTGCGTGAGCCCGTGCGGCGCATCACCGTCGGCGCGGACAGCGGCGCCCCGGTACGCGCCTTCCCCCGCACCGACCTGCAGGCGGGCGTGGTGCCCGGCAGCGGATTCGTCCTCGCGACGGTGCGGCGCAACGGAAAGTACCGGCCCGCCGAAACCGTCGCACCCGAACTCCCCACCACCGCCGCATCCGGTTTCGCGGCAGCCGAGTCGACCGCGGGCTCCGGCTTCGAGGCGCTGCCGGAGCCCGGCCAGCGCATCTCCCGAACACCCAGCGCCCCAAGTGGTTCCGGATCCGGCGCAAACGACCGGTCCGTGAGCGGGGTCGACCGCAATCCCGGCGGATTCGGCGCGTCGCGAGGTCCGGCCGATACATCGCGCGGAGTCGGCCGCAACGCACCGCGCAATCCTAGTGGCATCGAGAAACCAAGCACCGCATCACAATTCAATGCCACCAGCCAACCGGTCGCGAACGACCGGCCCGGAACCGGTAGGTTCGGCGCACCCCTGACACCTGGCAACAGACCATTTGGTGCCGAGACACCCGGCACCGCAGGACGATTCGGCACAACCGGACAACCCACCGCCAGCGACCATTCCGACGCCGACGGTGGCGGATCCGACGCATCCCCGGAACCGGGCAACGCGGTTCCAAGTTTCGAGACGCCGGGAGCCGCCGGGCGGTTCGGTACGACTGGACGATCCACCACCGGCAACCAAAGCGATAGTGGCACCGGTGACGCTGATGCACCGCGGGAACAAGCCCCGACACCGCAGATCCCCGAAGCACCAAGTGCCGCAACCGAATCCGGAGAGCTCGGGAAATCCGTCGCAGGCGAGCGACCCGACGACGGTGCGATCCGCGGCGCGGCCGGATTCGACACCGGCGCCGGGGTGCTGGGCGAACTCCACAGTGGTGGGCGCGAGCGAGCCGGTGCGTCCGATGTGACCGTGCGGTCCGAAACGGTCGCCAGCCCCGACGTACCCGGGATAAGCGTTGCCGGAGCGCCTGATCGCGCGGCCGAGCGGATGGATACGGCAGATCAGCCAGCCACCGCGCCCTGGGACGCCACCGCAGACGAATCAGACGACAGCGCACACCTCCAATCCCTCCCGTGGAGCCGAACTCCCTATGGTGCAGGCGCTTCCAACGCACCCCAGCAGGCAACCGACGCCAAAGACACGGAACCGAGCAGACAGACGCGCGGAACAGCCGCGGGCGACGCGCCAGGGCAGACGACGACCGACGCCAAAGTTGCGAAACCAGCTGAGCAGTCGCGCGGGGCAGAACGGATCGATACAGCGGACCAGCCAGCCACCGCGCCATGGGACGCCACCGCAGACGAATCGGACGACAACGCGCAGCAAGAGAGCACCGGACAAGCTCTGGCGTGGAGCGAAACTCCGTACGGTGCAGGCACTTTCAACGCATCAAGCCAGGCGGCCGACGCCGGGACCATCGAACCGGGCAGACAGTCACGCAGGCCAGGCGTTTTCGATGCACCGGGGCGTGCGACGACCGACGCCGAAGCCGCGGAATCGGGCGGACAGTCGCGCGGGGCGGAACGGATCGATACAGCGGACCAACCAGCGACCGCGCCATGGAACGCCGCCGATGAGTCCGGTACGGGGGAAGCGGATTCGGCGGCGGTGACCATGAAGGCGGACCTGCCGAGTCCAGCGCCGAACCAACCTTGGGCGTGGAGCCGAAGACCGGGGGCTGCGAACCAGTTCGGTCCGGCGGGGCAGTGGCCGGATCCGGCGGCGGCCGAGCCGACCATGATCGCCCGACCGCGGCCGGTCGGACCCGGCCGCGTGCTACCTCCGCCGAATTCGCCTGGCGCGCAATCGCGTCCGCCTACCTGGCCGCGGCCGTATCCGCCGCCGCGCACCGTCGCGCCCGCCCCGCTGGAACCGGCGAACCTCTTCCCGCCGGATGAGGGGCAGACCCGGATCATGCGGCCCGCCGCGGGCATCGGCTCGCCCGACACCGGACCGGGCGCCCTGGTAATGCCCGACGGCGCTGTGTATCCGCTGGATCGCCCGTATGTGATCGGCCGCAGCCCGCAGTCCGATGATCTGGTGAAGAAGGCGTCCGCCTCACCCATCGTGCTGCCCCGCGACCGGCACGTATCCCGCGTGCACGCATACGTATCGCTGGATCGCGGCAAGGTTTTCGTGCGCGACGCCTCGACCCGCTCCGGCACGTTCGTCGCCGCGCCCGGCACCGATCAGTGGACCCGCATCGGCGCCGAGCCGGTCGAATTGCCGCCCGGCTGGCGGATCAAGATCAGCAGCCGAGTGCTGACATTCCGGGCCGCCGAGCCGCCCCGCGTCTGAACCGCCTGTTGCTCAACAGGTTTCGCGTATCGGCGCGCTCAACGAGCCCGGCGATGTGATCGGCGAATACCGGCCACAGCTCGCGCGGCAGACTGTGGCCCATCCCCGCGAAGGTGATCAGTTCCGCGTCGGGCACGGCCGCCGCGGTCGCCTCTCCGCCGCTGATATCGATGACGAGATCGGCGGTCCCGTGGATGACCAGTGTCGGCACCCGCAATTCGCGCAGCCGGGCGGTGCGATCGCCGGAGGCGAGCACCGCCGCCGCCTGCCGTATCAGCGCACCCCGGTCGTTGTCGCGGTCGTAGGCGCGCCCGGCCAGGTCGGCGACCGCCGCCGCGTCGTAGGCGAATCCCGGCGAACCGAGGGTGCGCCGCAGCCGAACCTGCCATTCGATGAATTCCGCGCGACCTTCCGGCGCGGGCCCTTGGGAACCGAACGCGTCCATATCTGTCCGCCCAACCTCCGGGTTGCCGGTGGTGGATATGATCGACGTAAGCGACCGCACTCGGTGCGGATATTCGATCGCGATCGACTGCGCGATCATCCCGCCCTGCGATGCGCCGACAATATGTGCGCTCTCGTAGCCGAGCGCATCCAGCAGGCCGATCGCATCGGCCGCCATATCCGACAGGGTGTAGCGCACCGTCGTGAAATCACCCGCCAGCGCCGCCTGGAAATCGGGCTGCGGACCATCGGTGAAATGCGTCGACCGTCCCGCATCGCGGTTGTCGAACCGGATCACCTGCAAACCGCAGTCGACCAGCTCCGCACAGAACCCATCCGGCCAGTGGATCAGCTGCGCACCGCAACCCATGATCAGCAGCACGGGCGGCCCCGCCGGATCCCCGAGCCGCTCATACGCCATGTCGATCCCGGCCGGACCCACATTCGACACAATTTCCTCAGCCATATATCTCCCCGAATCCTCGACACAGAATCAGCGGAACCACGGACCCGCGCGGCCCGAATATCGCGCCGCGCACATCCCAACCGACCGCCCAGACCAGCGATTATGGACCGTCACCCGGCCCTTGCGGCAACCCCGCCCACCCGGTATATGTTTAAGTGGGAGGGAAATTCGAAACCCAATTCTTCATGGCGCGTATGCCGACAACCGCCGTAAGTCAGGTGGCTGGGCGGCGGACTCGTAATCGGATGCGTCGTAGATAGCGATAACGTTTGCCGATTCGGCGGGCGCCGAAGGATGTCGCCAGCCCGGCGGCCGCCGCGAGTGCGGCGCTCACGACGATGGTCGCCGCGGTGGCCGGGTGGTCGAGCAGAATCCAGGCGGCGCCGACCAAGGCCACCGCCAGCAGGGCAGCGCTGAGCATCAGGCCGACGCTGTTGGCGAATCCGCCTCTGCCCCTACGTAATACACGTATATTCGATTCGATGTAGGCCAGGGCGAACAGCAGGAGAATGACGATGCCGACAGCGGTCGCGGTGGTGGTCGGCGGTTGGGTACTGCGCAGGCGCAGCCGCTGGGTGGCGACCTCGGTGCCGTTGCGGCGCAAGGAAAGTTCGGCCGGGAGCATTCCGGCGATGACGTATCGATTCACCGGAGCGGCCAGCGTCGTGGGGGTGCCAGGACGAATCGGCACCGGATCCGCGCCGATCGACAGCCCGAGCACCCGTAGCCGCAACGCTCCGGAGTCCACATCCAACCCGTTGACGCGCAACGGAATCCGCTGCGACAGGTCGACCCGGATCGGATCCGTCGCAACCGGATCCACGTCCGCGACGGTCACGGCGCCGGGTGCCAGATCACCACCCGTTGCCGGACCGCCGATCCCGATCAGCGCCGCCGCGACGGATGCGACCGCCAGCACGGCCGCCAAGCCGAACGGCGCGCACGGCGAAGCGAAGGTGACGACCTCACGGATCGGCACCAGGTCGCGACGATCGACCTCGATCAATCGAATACCGTTGTCCACCAATGCCTCAGCGGGCCGAACCCGATGAGTCGGCGGTAACCGCCGCTGCCCGCCCACCGGCGCTCCCTGCGGACCAGACCTCCTCGGCACAGCCGATGTCTCCTGACGGCCCGGCGTACCAATGGGATTCACCCCTGGAGGACTCGGCATCTGCTGGGGAGTTCGCGGCGGCCAGGAGTTTCCCGACTCGGGCGGCATCCCACTCGGAAACGCTACGGTCGCCGGTGCGGGTGGACCCATCGGCGGCGGGGTGCGGACCGAACCCGACGCGGTCGTCGTAAACGGCTGTGGCGGACGCGGACCCGGTCGCGGCACCGGGGTAATCGGTGCTCCACCACGATAACCACCGGTCGCGGCGGCGATTATGGTGTCGGCGCCGATGACCGGAATGCCAACGGGGCCGAGCCAATCACCACCCCAGCACCATGCGGCGGGTTCGGCCAGTGCGATGCCGAATGCTTCGGCGGTGGCGAACCGCTGCACCGGATCCGTTGCCAGGCCGCGCATTACGGCGTCCGCGATGGGTTCCGGCACGGTCGGCGCGACCTCGCCGAGTCGACGCGGTTCGTCGTACGCGTGCGCGAACAGCATGGCCAGCGGTCCACCGCCGGACGGGAACGGCAGCACGCCGGAGAGCAGTTGGTAGAGCATGGTCGCCAGCGCGTACACGTCGGTGGCCGGTGAAAGTGCCTCGCCCCGAGCCTGTTCCGGCGCGATATACGCGGGTGTGCCGACGATGTCGCCCGCCTTCGTCACCAGGGTCTCGTCGCCGCCGACGATCTTGGCGATGCCGAAGTCGGTGAGTTTGATCGCCCCGCCCGCCGCGAAGATCAGGTTCGCCGGTTTGACGTCGCGGTGCAGCACGCGCTGCCGATGCGCCGCCGCCAGCCCCGCGGCCGCGGCCAGCGCGACGGCGACCGCCGCGGCGGTGTCGAAACCCGCGGTGGCGAACCGATCGGCAACCGTACCGCCGGGCAGATATTCGAGCACGAGCAAACACAACTCGTCCTGTTCGACATAGTCGAAAACCCTTGCCACATGCGGATGGTCGATCGCGGCCATCACCCTGGCCTCGGCGACGAACCGCCGCCGCACCAACTCGTCGTGCGCGAACTGCGGCGGAATCTGCTTGATCGCCACCGGCCGACCCAACCGCCGATGCTTTCCCGCCAACACCACACCACACCCACCCCGGCCGAGTTCACCGCCCACCTCATACCCCGGCAACGCCCGCCGCACCCATTCGATGGATTCGGTCACCGTCCCACCCCCTCCTCACGAACCCCTTTCGCGGAGCCCGGCACAGGAAACCGCACCGTCTCCGGCGCACCCGAAAGATGTTGCGGCCCTTGGCCCGAACCGGGATCGGCGGTAGCGAATCGAACGGTATCGGGTTCGTCGGAAGGAAACCGCGCGGCAAACGGGATCGGCGGATTCGGGGCGACGGGGTCCGGCGGACCGACGAGATCGTCGTCCAGATCGCCTTCCAGCTCGGCGAATTCCGGGACCTCGTAATCGGGTTCGGGTGTGGGCGAGCAATATCCGAGCAGGAAGGCCATGGCGGCGCAGCCGCCGCCGACCGCGAGCCAGAGCTCGGTTTGCGGCACCCACCACCGCAGCACCGAGGCGGTGAAGCCGAATACCAGCCCGATGCCGATGCCGGGGGCGAGCAGCCGCAGCCCGCGCTGCCACCGGTTGGCACCCAACCGGTGGCGCGCGATGGACAGGGCGGCATCGGCGATTGCCAACGCCGTCAGCACGGACAGCGCGACGCCGAACAATCCGTACACCGACCACACCGATCCGCGCACATCGGTCACCGTGGGCACGGTGGCTATGGTGGCGCCGTCGGTGCCGACGACGGTGAGCTTCGCACCGATGAGCCCGGTGGCTTGGCCGCGCAGTCCGGTCAGGTCGAGCGAGTACCGCAACGTATCGGATTTGCCTGCGGGAATGGTTAATTCGACGGCCGTCGAGTAGGAGAAGAAGGTCAGGCCGAGCACATGACCGGCGAGGTCGACGCGGTGCACGACGATCGGCGAACCCGTGCCGTTGGCCACCATGACCGTCAACCGCACCGCGCTATCCGGATTCAATCGCACCGGCGCGTCCGAGGTTGCGCCAGAGATCTCCCGGTCGTCGATGGTCGCCACGATCCCGATCCCGCCCGACGCGGTCGCGGGCACCGCACGCGCCATCCCACCGGAACCGGCGAACAGCCCGAAAGCACAGAGCAGCAGGGCGATTCGAATTACATAATTCACGGCCGACTCCCCCCACGCACAGCATGTGCCGCCCAACACGAACCGGCGAACAACTCGAAAGCACAGAGCGACAAGACAATCCGGATCACATCCGCCTCCGCTCCGGCAGGTGCGAGATCAGCCGGTGACCATAGAACCAGCCGCCGAGCAGCAGAAAGAACAGGATCACGGTGAGCGTCGCCGAATCGGTGCCCACCGAACCGGCCAGCACCACATCGAGCGACGCGGCCAGCGTCGGACCGCATTTCGCGGTGACATCATGGCGGCCGACCGCGACGGCGGCCAGCGTCAACGGCGTACGGAACACCCCGTCGGGATCTGCGACGGTGCCGCCGACCCGCGTATCGCCGATGGTCAACTCCACCGGCGCCTGCGGTGCACAGCCCATACCGGCCGCGGTGACAGTGCCGCCCGGCGCGACAGCAACCGGTGTCAACTGCAATCCCGGCACGGAAGTCGACCCGGGCGCAGGCGGAACAGGCTGCGGCACAGCGACACTCGTGGTCGGTACGGATCGCGCCGAGGTCACCGGCGGCACGGCGGTCGGCACCGGTCCTGGCCTCGGGCCGGGTACAGGTCCCGGCACCGGCACGGGTCCGGGCTCAGGCGACACGGAGGTCGGCGACGGAACATCGGATGATGTCGGCGGAGCCTGCGACGAACTCGACGGCGCCGGAGTCGTCGAAGTAGTAGGCACCGGCCTCGTCGGCGGCACCCGCGACGATGTGGGCGGCGGAATGGGAATCGCCGTGACCGGGATGCACCCCCGCGCGCATGGATCTTCCGGGCGCTGTGAGACGGGTGGCACGCTCGTCCGCACTCCATCACGGGTTCCCTGCGGGACCGGCGACACAGTCGTCTGGCTGACAACCCGGGTTCCGGGCCGTGGGACCGGTGACACAGTTGTCTGAACGCCATCCCGGGTCCCCGAATACGTGCGCGGCGTCGTGGTCGCCGGGTCCGCGAACGCATCCGGCCGGCTCGCGGGAACGGCAACCATCGCGGCCGACCCGACTGCGACAATCAGAATCCCCAGTCGGACAACCAATTTCGCGAAAACCCGAGCGCTCGAACCGTGACGCTCACCCATCGACTCCTGGCCGCACAACACCCTCCGATGCCGACGCTCCCCGCCGGCCCGCTCGGCCTCTGCCCGCGTCCCCATCGGCGTCGCCCCCGAATCGGAGTGTGACCAATATCATCGTAAAGCCCTGCGCGCCAACGCGGGTCCTTCCGCCCTACTCGGTGGTAAATCGCGCTTACCGCGGTGATCGTGAACACTGGCGGTATATCGAGATCGCGAACAACAGGTGACTCCAGCGGGCAGGCGAGGGCGCACCGACCGGCCGCCGAGTGGAGAGGACAATGGCCATATGCACCGAAATGGGCCGACCGAGGACATCGACGAATCCGCCCTCCGGGTCTCCGCACCGAAGGATCAGGCCGCGGGCGTGACCGCGGTGGCGGTGGCGCTGAAGCGCTCCGTCGAGGAGATGGGCGTCATCCGCACCGCGCGCACCCTCTCCCGGGTGAATCAGGCGCACGGCTTCGACTGTCCCGGCTGCGCCTGGCCCGAGCCGACGGGGCACCGCCGCCCGGCCGAATTCTGTGAGAACGGCGCGAAGGCGGTGGCCGAGGAGGCCACGCTGCGCACGGTGACTCCCGAATTCTTCGCCGCCCACTCGGTCGAGGAGTTGGCGGGCAAGTCGGGTTACTGGCTCGGCCAGCAAGGCAGGTTGACCCATCCGATGGTGCTGCGGCCCGGCGCGACCCACTATGCGCCCATCGCCTGGGACGACGCCTACCGGTTGATCGTGGATCACCTGCGTGCGTTGACGACTCCCGACGAGGCGGTCTTCTACACCTCGGGCCGCACCGCCAACGAAACCGCGTTCCTCTATCAGCTGCTCGTCCGCAGCTTCGGCACCAACAACCTGCCGGACTGCTCGAATATGTGCCACGAATCCTCCGGCGCGGCGCTCACCAGCTCGATCGGCATCGGCAAGGGTTCGGTGTCGATCGACGATTTCGGCAAGGCCGACCTGATCATCGTCGCGGGCCAGAATCCGGGCACCAACCATCCGCGCATGCTCAGCGCGCTCGGCACGGCAAAGGCCAACGGCGCCAGGGTGATCGCGGTGAACCCGCTGCCCGAGACCGGCCTGCTCGGCTTCCGCGATCCGCAGACGGTCAAGGGATTCACCACCGGCATCCCGATCGCGGACGACTTCCTGCAGATCCGGCTCGGCGGCGATATGGCGCTGTTCCAGGGACTCGGCCGGCTGCTGTTCGAGGCCGAGGACCGCGCACCGGGCACGGTGGTCGACCACGCCTTCGTCGAAGCGCATACCGCGGGCTTCGCCGAATACGAAAAGCAAACCCGCGCGGTCGATCTCGACGTCGTCGCGCAGGCGACCGGACTCACCAGAGCCGAATTGGAGCACACGGCTCGCCTGCTCGCCGAGGCCAAGAGCGTCATCGTCTGCTGGGCGATGGGCCTCACCCAGCAGACGCACGCCGTCGCCACCATCGAGGAGGCCACGAACCTGCTGCTCATGCGCGGCATGATCGGCAAGCCCGGCGCGGGCGTCTGCCCGGTGCGCGGCCACTCCAACGTGCAGGGCGACCGCACGATGGGCATCTGGGAGAAGATGCCGGAAACCTTCCTCGCGGCGCTGGATCGCGAATTCGGCATTCGCAGCCCGCGCGAACACGGTTGGGACACCGTCGATGCCATCCGCGCCATGCGCGACGGCCGCGGCAAGGTGTTCTTCGGCATGGGCGGCAACTTCGTCTCGGCCACCCCGGACACCGAGGTCACCGAGGCCGCGCTGCGCGGTTGCGAACTCACCGTGCAGGTTTCGACGAAACTCAACCGCAGCCATGTCGTGCACGGCAAAACCGCGCTGATCCTGCCCACCCTCGGCCGCACCGACCTCGACCTGCAGAACGGCGCCAAACAGCAGGTGTCGGTGGAGGATTCGATGTCGATGGTGCATCTGTCCACCGGCAGGCTGCGGCCGGTGAGCGATGAGCTGCGCAGCGAGGTCGCCATCGTCTGCGAACTCGCCCAGGAGCTGTTCGGCCCGGATCACCCCGTGCCGTGGCGCGAATTCCGGGGCAACTACGACCTGATTCGCGACGCCATCGCCCGCGTGGTGCCCGGCTGCGCCGACTACAACGCGAAAGTGCGCCAGCACAACGGTTTCCAGCTGCCGCATCCACCGCGCGACGCCCGCGAGTTCCGGACCGGCACCGGTAGGGCCAATTTCGCGGTGAACGAGCTGACCTGGCTGCCGGTGCCGCAGGGCAGGCTGATCCTGCAGACCCTGCGCAGCCACGACCAGTACAACACCACCATCTACGGCCTCGACGACCGCTACCGCGGTATCCACAACGGCCGCAAGGTAATTCTGGTCAACCAGGCCGATATCGCCGAATTCGGTTTCGCCGACGGCGATCTGGTGGACATCGTCTCCGAATGGACCGACGGTGTCGAACGCCGGGTCACCGGATTCCGGATCGTCGGCTACCCGACCCCGCGCGGCAACGCCGCCGCCTACTATCCGGAGACCAACCCGCTGGTTCCGTTGGATCATGTTGCGGCACGGTCGAATACGCCGGTCTCCAAGGCGGTCATGGTACGGCTGGAACGGCACCGTCATGAGTAGGGTCACCGCCCGCCGCCCCATGCACCGGATCGCGCCGACCGGCGCGGTGCGGCGGCCGGACACACTCGCTGTGGAGGAACCGCTGGAGATCCGGGTCGGCGGCCGGTCGCTGGTGGTCACCATGCGCACACCGGGCAACGATATCGACCTGGTGCACGGATTCCTGTTGAGCGAGAACCTCATCGGTGACGCCGACGATATCGTCGCGGCACGCTACTGCGCCGGTACCGACGAAAACGGGCACAACACCTACAACGTCCTCGACGTCACACCGCGCACGCCGATTCCCTTGCCCGCCCGCAATTTCCTGTCCACCGGCGCCTGCGGCCTCTGCGGTAAAACGGCTTTGGACGAGGTGCGCAAGCGCGGCAGGTTCCCGATTCCGCGACCGGGTCCGCGGGTCTCGGTCGCGACACTGGCCGCGATGCCGGACGCGCTGCGCGCGCGGCAGTCGGTGTTCGACGCCACCGGCGGCCTGCACGCGGCGGGTCTGTTCACCGCGGACGGCACGGTCCTCGCGGTGCGCGAGGACATCGGCAGGCATAACGCGGTGGATAAGGTGATCGGCTGGGCGCTGCGCGAAAACCTGGTTCCGGCAAGCGATCTGGTATTGATCGTCAGCGGGCGCGCCTCGTTCGAACTGGTGCAGAAGGCCGTCATGGCCGGTATCCCGATGCTGGGCGCGGTCTCCGCGCCCAGCTCGCTCGCCGTCGACCTGGCCGCCGAATCCGGCCTGACGCTGGTGGGGTTCCTGCGCGGCGAGACGATGAACGTCTACACCGAGGCCGACCGCCTCGTCGAGCACGCGACGGCATACGAACCCGTGCGCTAGCCCAAGGGCTATTGCCCCTCGGTCACGTCCGCAACTACGGTTGGCGGCACCGGTCCACCATCTTCGGACGAAGGGGAGTTTCCGATGCGGATCTCGGTGCGTGGCGATTCCGGCGGCGTCCAGGTGCGGATGCACCTGGACCGGCAGCGTTGGCGATGGTTGGCCACCCGGATCCTCTTGGCCGTCTTGGCCGTGCAGGGCGTGGTCATCGGGCTCTGGGCGGTCGTGCTGCCGCATTCCTTCTACGAGGGTTTCCCCGGGCTGGGCATGCACTGGATCGCGCAGGACGGTCCGTACAACCACCATCTCGCCACCGATGCCGGTGCGTTCTTCCTCGCCCTGGGCGTGGTCGCGGCCGCGGCCGCCTACCTGAACACCGGCAATGCCGCGCGCCTTGCCGGGCTGGGCTGGCTCGTCTTCGCCGTGCGCATTTCCTGTACCACGTGACGCACCATCCCACCGCCATGCCGACCGGCAGCTATGTGCTCAGCGTGATCGCCACCGTATTGCTCGCGATCTTGGCCGCCGCCGTACTCGTCATCGCGCCGCGCGGCGCGCAACTGCCCGACCCGGACCCGATCAACCTTCGCTTCCGCCGCCGCGGCACGGGCGAGCGCCCGGCGCGCTGACCGGGGCGCGCTGCGCCGGATCACGCTGTATCGGACTCACAAATGGCACGAGGGTGTCGGACCGCAGTCCGGCACCCTCGTCGTGTGCGAACCACCCGCCGGGCTCTACCCCGGCAACCCGGTGGGTCGTCCTGGCCGCAGCGCCCGCCCCGGTTGGTCCGGCGGCGTGACGCCACGGCGCGATCGGCGTCGTCAGTCCTTGAGCGCCTCGAGCAGCGCGGCCCGCTGCCGGGCACCCAGACCGCCGATGCGCCGGTCTTCCGGGATTTCCGCCTGATCCATCAGTTTGGCGGCCTTGACCGGGCCGACACCCGGCAGCGCCTTGATAACGGCGGCGACCTTGGTCTTCTTCACCAGATCGTCGGTGTCGGATTTCTTGAGCAGGTCCGCGACCGTCAGCTTGCCCGCCTTCACCTTGCCGATCAATTCGGAGCGCGCCTTGCGAACAGCCGCCGCCTTGGCCAACGCCTCAGTGCGTTGTTCCGCGGTCATGGTAGGCAGTGCCATGTCTCCTCCGCTTCTACTCGTCACTCGAACATCTGGTTGGACCGGACCGAGTAAACCGCACGGCGTCGATAGCGTAACGCCGACACACCGGGACGAGGTAGCGATGAGTTTTCTGGGCCCTGACCGAGCAAACCCCCGCAACCGCCGATGAGAGCCGACCAAACGGACGAAACGGCCCGTTTGTGCCCCCGATTCATGCGGCACGACGAACCGGTAACGCCGCACCTTCCGATGCCGACAGCATCGGTGAAAGCACCAGCGTGGAAACAAGGTTCAACGACGAACCAGGGGGATCAACGGCGATTCCCGATCCGGGCGCGACGTGTCATTCCGGGCACCGCCGTCACCGGTTCCACCGGCGCCGATATCGGGGATCCCGACTCCACCATCGGGGGATGGACGTCGGCGCGGCTGAGGGGGTGGGGTGAGCGCCGTCGGCGGCGCCGCCGGACATTGCCGGTCCGGCCGCTGCCGGCGAGCGCCGTTTCCGCCGAATTGTGCGGGCGATTTGCCGGATACGCCGGTCGACGAGTCCGTCGCGGAATGCCGGATAACCGGTTGAAACGCGTTTGCGGGCTGATACGCTGCGCACTAGAACACGTTTCAATTCTTGGGAGTTTTCCATGGCGCGGCAAATTCGTGACGTCATCGATCAGTACGTGAAGGCGGTCGGCTCCGGAACCACCGCCGAAATTCTCGCGCTGTTCGCGCCGGAGGCGACCGTCGAGGATCCGATCGGCACCCCGACACGGCAGGGACACGCCGCGCTGCGCGAGTTCTACGACGTGGTGACCGGGCTCGACCGAGAGGCCGAACTGCACGCCGACACCGTGCGAATCGGCGATCGGCAGGCCGCGTTCATGTTCACCATCGTCACCCGAGTCGGCGGTCAGCGGTTTACGCTGTCCCCCATCGACGTCATGGAATTCGACGCCGACGGCAGGATCTCCCGGATGCGCGCCTACTGGAGCCAGGAGGATATGCACGCCGAGCCCGAGTAAACTCGCCGCGATGCTGCGCGCCGGAGCCCGAGACGGTATCTTGGGATCCTCGCGACTGCCGGGAATCCGGACGTAGGAAGGGATTTCGCTCCTACTCGCGCGAGATCCCTTACCGACCATCCCGTTTGGAGCCGCATGTCCGACCTGCAACCGCTCGACGACGATGTCGATGTCGCGGTGCTCGCCGCGCGCGTCGAGCAGGCTCGCGGCCGCCTGGCCTATCAGTTCGACCCGGCACTCACCGAGGCGCTGTCCGAGGATGAGCTGCGTGCGGAACGCGAACTCGCCGAACGCATTCGGACCCTGGACCGGGAGCAGCGCTGGAAGCACACCCAGGCCGCCGGTGTCGCGGCCGATCGAGTCCGCCAGACGGTCGAGGAGATCGAGAAGGCCGATATCCGGGATGTGATGGCGGCCCGCAGGGCGATCGCCGCGCAACGGCGCGAATCCAGTCCGCATGCGCGCCTGGCCTCGCTCTACCGGCATCGGGCCTGGTCGCTGCGCGCGCTGGCCGGAGTCGTCGTCGCGGGCATGCTGTGGTCGGCGGTGAACGTGCAGCACAATATCGCCCCGGCAGGCGCGTCCGATCCGCTGTACTGGTTCAGCTACCTCATCGAGGCGATGATCAGCGCCTGCCTCGTCATCATCATGATCGGCACCAACAAGGTCGCCGAATGGGGCATCCTGGACAGCCGCCAGAAAGTGGTGGCCGCCGAGATCGCCCTGCTCGCACTGACCGTCGGGCTGAACACCTACCCGTACATCCGTTCAACGCTATGGTTCGACGCCGCGGTGCACGGTATCGCCCCGGTGATGATCGGCGTCGCACTCCTGGTGCACGACGCGGCGAGCGCCCGCTACGGAATGGCGATCACCCGCGCGACCCAGGCGGTTCGGGAGGTGCCCGATCCGATGTCGAGCGCGCCGACCCTGTCCGATAGTGACGAGGCGATGCCGGACAACGCCTACGAGCAGATGGTGTACGGCACCGTGGAGGAGGCCGACCCGGCGCCCGCCACCGATCGAGAATTCGTCGGCCTGTCCTTCCCTGCGACGACACAGCGCTGACCGATCACACCGCTCGGGCTCCCGCACACCGGACCTTCCGGCAGCGGGAGCCCGAAATGTTTTCGTGACAAACAGGTCTCGACTCAGGCAGCGAATAGCCGCACGACCATACCGGCGAAGGTCTCCGGTTGTTTCAGGAACGACCAGTGATCGCCGGACACCTCGACGAGACGCGCGCCGGTCCGCTCGGCGATCACCCGACCGGCCCGGTACGGATGCGAATTCGGCTGGTCACACCCCACCGCGATAACGAATCGCGTTGCGGCGGCGGACAATCCGGGCATATCGGTGATGGAGTCGACGATCATCCTGGTCTCGTGCACGAAGGTCAGTTCGGGATTGCCGGTCAACCGCGCGGCCAGGTCCGGCGGCAGGGCGGTGCCGACCGCCGATAGCAGTCGGTCGGCCGCGGCCTGCGGGCCGTCCCGCCGGAATGCGCGCATCATCGCATCGGCCCGGTCCCGCATGGCCGCGACATCCGGCAGCACATCGAGTACGCCGGGGTCGTGCGCGATCATGCGATCGACGTAATCCGGTTGCCTCGCAACGAGATCCAGGGCCACAACGGCCCCGGCTCCGCTGCCGACCACCCGGGCGGGACCGCCACCGACCGCATCGATCAATCGGCACACATCCGCGCTCTGCCGCATCAGCGTGAGTTCTTCGAGCGGATGGCGCAGCGTACTGCGCGAATTGCCGCGCCGGTCATAGGTCACCACGGTGTAGAAGTCGGCAAGCAACTCGGCGACGTCGGTATAGACACCCGCGTCACCGCCCGCACCGGGAATGAGCACCAGAACCGGCCCCGCTCCCCTGGTCTCGTAGTACAACGTCGCGTCGGGCAACTCCAGCAGGTGGTGGGCATATGTCACAAGATCACCTTCGCCGAATCCCCCGACTCACTCAACGCCGTATGCGCTGCGAGACACCGGTGAAGTCAGATGAAGCGTTCCGCCAGCAGGAAGATACCGATGAGAATCATTGCGGCGCCGGAGATTCGGCTGACAATGCGGGCGGCGGTGGGGCGGGCGTTGAGCACTGATTGCGCAAGCAACCCGACGCACAGATAGATGATGCCGCAGGTGACGGTGTGCACGATCCCGAGCGTGCCGATTTGAATCGCTATGGGCCACTTGCCGTTTCGATCGGTGAACTGTGGCAGCAGGGCCAGGAACAGCAGCAGCGCCTTCGGGTTGAAACCGCTGATGCCCGCGCCCTGGCGAATGCGGGCGCCCCACGGTGTCGGCTCGCCGAGCGCGGCACCGGGCGCTGCGGGCCGCATCAGGGTGGCGGCGCCGATCCATATCAGGTAGGCCGCACCTGCGGTGGTCAGCGCGGTCAGCACGGCGGGGTTGCGGGTCACGATGACGGCGATACCGGAGGCCACCACCGCGGTCAGCGCCAGATAGCCGACCAGCAATCCGCCGACCGACGGCAGCACCGAGCGCTCACGCAATCCGGCGCCGATGACATAGGCCCAGTCCGCACCCGGGACCAGTACGAGCAGGAACGACACCAACCAGAAGGCGGCGACGGAACCGGCGGTCACGACAATTTCTCCCTTCACTTCGCTTGCCGAAGGGAGACTAATGCGAACGATGCCGAACAGGATTCCAAGTATTTCCAGCTGGAACCCGAAGAGTGGAAGAATCTTCCCCATGGACATGGTCGACCGGAAGATCCTTGCCGAACTACAGCGCGACGGCCGGATGACGATCACCGATCTGGCCGCCCGAGTGCGGCTGAGCCTCTCGCCGTGCCATCGGCGATTACGCGAATTGGAGGCGAGCGGCGTGATCCGCGGCTACCGGGCGTCGGTCGACGCCGCCGCCGTCGGATTGGCCTTCGAGGCCCTGATTTTCGTCACCATGCATCAGGAGGACCGCGGCACCGTGGCCGCCTTCGAGCAGGCGCTTACCGAGATTCCCCAAGTGCTACAGGCCCAGCGGCTGTTCGGCGATCCGGACTATCTGCTGCGCGTGGTGGCCGCGGATTTGCCTGCCTTCCAACAGCTTTACGATGATCGACTGGCGACGCTCCCCGGCGTCGGCCGATTGACGTCGACCTTGGTGATGAAGCAGGTGGTCACCGACCGGCCGCTACCGCTCTAGCGCCAGCGGGTCTCTACCGCGTCCTTGGCATCTTTGAGCCCGGCGCCGGTCAATTCCCGGTAGCGCTTGATCGCCTGAATCTTCTTACCCTGGGCCATGAGTTCGCCGACCTCGGTGAGATCGACCGAGTAGGACCCCGCCGATTTATTCAGCACGACGGCGTCCGCGTCCTGGATGCCCAGATGTTTGATGATCAGATCGAGCTTGTAGTTCAGCAGATCGATCTTACGTTCCAGATTGCGGTCACCGAACATATCCTCGATCCTCGATCAACCTGTGCCCGTATGGATTTCACGACGCGGCCGGGTTACGGCCGCGATCGCTGAACGGATTCGAATATCAGGCCGACTTCTCGCGACGCTCGGTGCGCTGCGCCTTGCGGGGCACGATGGTGGGCAGCACATTGTCGTTGACCGTATCGGCATCGACGACCACCTTGGCGACGTCATCGCGGCTCGGGATGTCGTACATCACCGGCAGCAGGACCTCTTCCATGATGGCGCGCAGACCACGAGCGCCGGTGCCACGCAGAATCGCTTGGTCCGCAACGGCTTCCAACGCGTCCTGGGTGAATTCCAGGTCCACACCGTCCATTTCGAACAGCCGGATGTACTGCTTGACCAACGCGTTCTTCGGCTCGGAGAGGATCTTGACCAGGGATTCCTTATCCAGGTTGGTCACCGACGCGACCACCGGGAGCCGGCCGATGAACTCCGGGATCAGACCGAATTTGATCAGATCCTCCGGCATCACCTCGGCGAAGTGGTCGGTGGTGTCGATCTCCGCCTTGGACCGGACCTCGGCGCCGAAGCCGATACCGCGGTGCCCGGTGCGATCGGAGATGATCTTCTCGAGCCCCGCGAACGCGCCCGCCACGATGAACAGCACATTCGTGGTGTCGATCTGGATGAACTCCTGATGCGGATGCTTGCGCCCGCCCTGCGGCGGCACGCTCGCCTGGGTGCCTTCCAAGATCTTCAGCAGGGCCTGCTGCACGCCTTCACCGGAGACGTCGCGGGTGATGGACGGGTTCTCGCTCTTGCGGGCGATCTTGTCGACCTCATCGATGTAGATGATGCCGGTCTCAGCCCGCTTGACGTCGTAGTCGGCCGCCTGGATCAGCTTCAGCAGGATGTTTTCCACATCCTCGCCGACGTAGCCCGCCTCGGTGAGCGCCGTGGCGTCCGCGATGGCGAACGGGACGTTCAGCATCTTGGCCAAGGTCTGCGCCAGGTAGGTCTTACCGCAGCCGGTCGGGCCGAGCATCAGGATGTTCGACTTGGTCAGCTCCACCGTCTCGCCACGACTGTCGCGCCCCTTGTCCCCGGCCTGGATGCGCTTGTAGTGGTTGTAGACGGCCACCGCGAGCGTGCGCTTGGCGGTGTCCTGCCCGATGACGTAGTTCTCCAGGAAATCCCGGATCTCGGCGGGTTTGGGCAGCTCATCGAGTTTGACCTCGCTGGACTCGGCCAGCTCCTCCTCGATGATCTCGTTGCATAGATCGATGCACTCGTCGCAGATGTACACCCCTGGTCCCGCAATGAGCTTCTTGACCTGCTTCTGACTCTTTCCACAGAACGAGCACTTCAGCAGATCGCCGCCATCTCCGATGCGCGCCATCTCGTGGGTCCCTACTTCCTTGTCCGCGTGCAACCGTCATTCCAGGTTGCCAGCTATCTGCCGTCCTCGGGCGAGGTCGGGAACACCACTGCCGTTTCCGGCGGATGGCAGAGCTGTCAACCAGGAGCAAAGGTCCCTAGGTTGACCGTACCCGGTGTGCGCGACCGAGGTCGACAACTCGAGCATGTTTCTCGTCAGGGTTGTGCGAGTTCTCACCGGAATGGACCCGTTTCACCCAGAGCGACGGCCGGCAACCGCTCCCGGCCACCCATCGCGTACCGGATGACGGGCGGGATGACCCGTCGGCCGGTCCGCGGTGGCGGATCGGCCGGGCGATCTGCCGGTAGGCATCTCGCCCGGCCGGATTCGACTGACGTACAGCAACTTACGAGCGCTCGCCGGACAAGTCCGACGACAGCGGGACTTGTGAGACTACTTCTTCGCGCTCAGCTTGCGGTAGTCGAAGACCGTATCAATGATGCCGTATTCCCTGGCCTCTTCCGCGGTCAGGATCTTGTCCCGGTCGGTGTCCTTGCGGATGGTGTCGGCGTCCTTGCCGGTGTGCCGGGCCAGCGTGGTCTCCATCAGGCGGCGCATGCGCTCGATCTCGGCGGCCTGGATCTCCAGGTCGGAAACCTGGCCCTGGATGCCACCCTCCAGCGACGGCTGGTGGATCAGCACGCGGGCGTTGGGCAGGCAGGCGCGCTTGCCGGGGGTGCCCGCGGCCAGCAGCACGGCCGCGGCGGAGGCGGCCTGGCCCAGGCAGACCGTCGCCACATCGGCGCGCACGTACTGCATCGTGTCGTAGATGGCCATCAACGAGGTGAACGAGCCACCCGGCGAGTTGATGTACATGGTGATGTCGCGGTCCGGATCCAGCGACTCGAGCACCAGCAGCTGAGCCATGATGTCATTGGCCGAGGCGTCGTCCACCTGCACGCCGAGGAAGATGATGCGCTCCTCGAACAGCTTGTTGTACGGGTTGGACTCCTTGACGCCGAAGCTGGAGTGCTCGATGAACGAGGGCAGGATGTAGCGCGACTGCGGGCTGGACGGTGCGATACCGGACAGACCGGCGCGCGGATCGATCAGAGCCATCTTCTCTCCAAAGTCTGTGGGGGTGAGCGGGATTCGCTGCTTAGCCAGCCTGGCCGTTGGTGTGGGTCTCGTGTGTGATCACGTGATCGATGAACCCGTACTCCAGGGCTTCCTTCGCGGTGAACCAGCGGTCGCGATCCGCGTCGGCGGTGACCTGCTCCACGGACTTGCCGGTGTGCTTCGCCTGCAGCTCGTTGAGCTCACGCTTGGTGTGCGCGAACTGCTCGGCCATGATCGCGATATCCGCGGCCGAACCACCGATGCCCGCGGACGGCTGGTGCATCATGATCCGCGCGTGCGGCAGCGCGTACCGCTTGCCCTTGGCACCCGCGGTGAGCAGGAACTGCCCCATCGAAGCGGCCAGGCCCAGGCCGTAGGTGGCGACATCGCAGCTGACCAGCTGCATGGTGTCGTAGATCGCCATACCCGCGGTGACCGACCCACCCGGCGAATTGATGTACATCATAATGTCTTTGGTCGGATCCTCGGCCGACAGCAGCAGGAGCTGGGCGCACAGCTTGTTCGCGATGTCGTCGTCGACCTGAGTGCCGAGGAAGATGATGCGCTCACGCAGCAGCCGCTCGTACACCGAATCACTGAGGTTGAGACCAGCGGTCGGGGATGTCATGACGACCCCTGCCTGATTAATTGTCACGGGTACCTGCCTTCTCTCGCTCGTTGCTGAATGCCGAGCAGCCATCTCTGGTTCGCTTGTCACAAACATTAACGAAGCAGGGCGGTACCGAACTCCCGGTACCGCCCTTTCTTCGCTTACAGCGCAATCGACTCGGGAAAAACCCGCCGGTAGCGCCGGTTATCCATCGAACTTATTCCGCGCTCGCCGCCGCGGTCTCGGCCGCCTCGCCCTCGGCCTCGGAATCCGCAGGCGCGCCGAACATTTCGGCGGTGTCCACGGTGTTGCCCGCGGAATCGGTCACCTTCACCTTGCCGACGACGCCCGCGAGCGCCTTACCGCGCCGCACGTCGGCGAATACCGCGCCGAGCTGACCCGCCTGCTGCACCTGCTGGATGAACTGCTCCGGGGACAGGCCGTAGCGCTGCGACTGGAACAGGATCCGCTCGGTGAGCTCCTCCTGGCCGACCTGAACCTGGTCGGCCTCGGCGATGGCGTCCAGCAGCAGCTGGGTCTTCACCGACTTCTCGGCGGCCTCCTTGGTGTCCTTGTCGAACTCCTCGCGGCTGGAGCCCTGCGCCTCCAGCGCCTCGGCCAGCTTGGCCTCGTCGTGGTCGAAGCCGTGCACCGCGTCGTGCAGCACGGCGTCGATCTCGGCCTGCACGACCTTCTCCGGCAGCGGCACCTCGACCTGCTCCAGCAGGGCCTCCAGCACCTTGTCCCGGATCTCGCCGACCTGCTGCACCTTCTTGACCCGCTCGACGCGGGTCTTCAGGTCTTCCTTCAGCTCGTCGAGGGTGTCGAATTCCGAAGCCAGCTGGGCGAATTCGTCATCGGCCTCGGGCAGCTCGCGCTCCTTGACGGACTGCACCTTGACGGTGATGACGGCGTCCTTATCAGCGTGCTCGCCCGCGACCAGCTTGGAGGTGAACTCCTTGGACTCACCGGCCGACAGACCGATCAGCGCCTCGTCCAGGCCCTCGATCAGCTGGCCGGAACCGACCTCGTGTGACAGGCCGGTGGTGGAGGCATCGGCCACCTCCTCGCCGTCGACCGTGGCCGAGAGATCGATGGAGACGAAATCGCCGTCCTGCACCGGGCGCTCGACGCCGGTGAGGGTGCCGAAGCGCTGCCGCAGCGACTGCAGCTGCTCCTCGATATCGGAATCCTCGACGGTGAACGCGTCGACGGTGACCTCGATACCGGTGTAGTCCGGCAGCGCGATCTCCGGGCGCACGTCGACCTCGGCGGTGAAGGCCAGCTCCTGGCCGTCCTCGATCTTGGTGATCTCGATCTCGGGCTGGCCGATGACCTTCACCTCGGAGGTGGTGACGGCCTCGCTGTAGCGGCCGGGCAGCACATCGTTGACGACCTGCTCCAGGATCGCGCCGCGGCCGAGGCGGGCCTCGAGCAGCTTGGCCGGGGCCTTGCCCGGACGGAAACCGGGGATACGGACCTGCTTGGCCAGTGCCTTGTACGCGCGGTCGAAGTCCGGCTTGAGCTCCTCGAAGGGCACCTCGACATTGATCCGGACCCGGGTCGGGCTCAGCTGCTCGACGGTGCTCTTCACGGACATGCTCCTTGTTCGTCGTTCGTTACGGTTGGGGCGCAAACCCTCATCATCAGGACTCTTTCCTCGCGTTCCGGCAACTGCCGGGGGATGAGGGATGCGGCGTACGCATCCGCTCCAGGTTAGTCGACCGGCCGCGAGCCCTTGCAGGCGGTCAGCCCTATACCGGCGTCACTTACCGACCGCGACGGCGTCGGTCACGAAGACCAGCGTCTCGTTCGGCTTGATGCCGTGGCCACCGCTGCCGTAGCCGAGCTCCGGCGGGATGATCAGCAGCCTGCGCGCGCCCTGCTGCACGCCGACCAGCCCCTGGTCCCAGCCGGGAATGACCATGCCCGCGCCCAGGGTGAGCTGGAACGGCTTGCCCCGGTCGAAGGAGCTGTCCAGCTTCTTCTTGTCCGACCAGGTGACCAGCGCGTAGTTCATGGTCAGCGGCTGGCCCGGCGCCGCGGCGGGACCGCTGCCCTGGACCAGATCCTTGGTGATCAGCTGCTTCGGCGGATCGCAATTGTCCGGGATGGTGATCTTCGGCGCGGCGCCGAAATCGCCGGTGACGCCGATATCCTCGGCCGTGCAGGCCCGGCCTTTGCTCTGCACCTGCGCGGCGGCGGTCGGCTTCGCCGAGGACGGCGCGTCCGACTTGCTGTCGCTCGAACCGCATGCGGTCAGCGTCAGCGCGGCCACGGCGGCGCCGATCCCGATGAACCTGGCGAGTGTTTGCATGCGGCCGAACCTAGACCACGCGCGTGGTCGCCGCCTCGGCAACCGCCCCGCACCACCTGCCGCGATCAATCCCGTACCGAGCGGTCATTTCCATTCGTCGAGCCGTTCCCGGCATCCGGTGGAATTCCGAAATGCGGGTACAGCAAACGCGAAGAGGGTTATCCGGCAACACATTTCGAAAAGAACCGAATAGGGTGTTCCTTTTCCGACGACTCTAACGAATATCCAGGTAGCAGGGACAACCACACCGTTTCCGAGGAAGCCGAAATGGTTACCGATTCACATGCGCCGCGCCATCCCGAGTTCGTCTCCGTCATCATTCCCGTCTACAACGGGCTGCCGTATCTGGACGAGCAGTTGTCGGCCCTGGCCGCACAGGACTATCGCGGCCCGTACGAGGTGCTCGTCAGCGACAACGGCTCCGAGGACGGTCTGCGCGAACATCTTTCGGGTCATCCGCTGACCGCGCGCCTGCGGCTGCGCTACGTGGACAGTTCGGCGAAGCGGGGCGCACCGTTCGCGCGCAACAACGCCGCGCGGCTGGCCCTCGGCGATTTCCTCGCCTTCGTCGACCAGGACGACCGGGTGCATCCCGGCTGGTTGAGCGCGCTGGCCCGGACCGCGGCCGACTACGACGCGGTGAGCGGTGCGCTGGAGGTGGATACCCTCAACACCCCGGAGATCGCGGCATCCCGCCCGCTGCCCGCACCCGCGGACGGCTTCCCGACCCACTGGCTGCCCTACGCGAACGGCAACAACACCGCGTACTGGCGCACCGCCTTCGAGCAGATCGGCGGCTACGACGAGGACCTGATCATCGCCGGTGACGACGTCGACATCTCCTGGCGGCTACAGCAGGCCGGGCTGCGGTTCGGGCATGCGCCGGACGCACTCGTCGCCTATCGGCTGCGCGCGGATTACCGCGAGGAATGGCGGCAGTCGGTGAACTACGGGTACGGCGCGGTACAGGTCTACGTCAAGCACCGACCGAACGGCTGCCCGCGGCTGCCGCTGCGCGCGACACTGCAATCGGTGGCCATCACGGTATTGCACAATCCGTATATCCGATTGACCCGCAGGCGATTACCACGCGGATTGTGGGTACTGCACGCCGGCGTATTCGTCGGGCGGATGCGAGCAAACCTGCGCTACCACACCTTCTACGGGTAATGCCGCCATAAATACTTCCTTGCGACCGGTCGGTCGCTGGGCGACGATCGCACCATGCTGCTGACCATCACCTGCACACCACCGGAGGGCGCCGCCTGGCCGGCGACCGACCTCGGGTTCTTGCTGCACAAGAATCCGAACCGGGTGCAGGCGTTCGAGCAGTCGTACGGCACCGCGCACGTCGTCTATCCGGAGGCCACCGCGGCGCGCTGCACCGCGGCGCTGCTGCTCGAGGTCGACCCGATCCGCCTGGTGCGCGGAAGAGCCCGCAACACACCGGATTTCAGCCTCGGACAGTACGTCAACGACCGGCCGTACGCGGCGTCGTCGCTGCTGTCGGTGGCGATCGGGTCGGTGTTCCGCACGGCGCTGCACGGGCGCTGCACCCAGCGGCCGGACCTGGTCGGCGAACCGCTGCCGCTGCGGATCGAACTGCCGGCGGTGCCGTGCAAGGGCGGCCCGGAGGTGGCGGCGCGGATGTTCGCCCCGTTGGGCTGGCAGGTGAATTCCACTGCGCTGCCGCTGGATCCGGCATTCCCGGAATGGGGCGCCTCACATCACCTGCGGCTGGAGCTCACCGGCACACTGCGGCTGGCCGAGGCGCTGTCGCACCTCTATGTCCTGCTGCCGGTGCTGGACGGCGCCAAACATTACTGGCTGGCCGCCGACGAGGTGGACAAGCTCATCCGCGCGGGTTCGGGCTGGCTCGGCGAACATCCGGAGCGCGCCTGGATCACTCGGCGGTACCTGGCGCGGCGGCAGTCGCTGGTGCGCACCGCGCTGGCCCGGCTGGCCGAGGTGGACGAGGTCGAGCCGGAGGAACTCGGCGCGGTCGAGGTGGTCGAGGAAAGCGATACGGCGGCAACGGGTTCCGATGCCAACGTCGGCGATGGCGCGTCCACGGCGACCACCTCCGATACCCTCGCCGACCGCACCGGGCCCGAGCATGCCGAGGCGGATCATTCGGCCCATGCCGGAAACGGCGATCGCGCGGTATCTCTCGCGGTGACCCGCCGTGCCGCCGTGCTGCGGGCACTGCACGAGGCGGGCGCGCACCGGGTGCTGGATCTCGGCTGCGGCGAGGGTGCGCTGCTGCGGGATCTGTTGGCCGACAAGACCTTCACCGAGATTGTCGGCGTCGATGTCTCGATGCGTGCGCTCAATATCGCCAAGCGCAGGCTGCGCCTCGACCGGATGCCGGAGCGGATGCGGGCCAGGCTGACGCTGTGGCAGGGCGCGCTCACCTACACCGACGCGCGGCTGCGCGGCTATGACGCGGCGGTGCTGATGGAGGTGATCGAGCACGTCGACCCGCCCCGGCTGCGGGCCCTCGAATATGCCGTATTCGGCGCGGCCGCACCGCGATCGGTGCTGGTGACCACGCCGAACGCGGAGCACAACGCGCGGTTCGAGTCGCTGCCCGCGGGCGAGTTCCGCCACCACGACCACCGATTCGAGTGGAGCAGAACCGAATTCGCGGCCTGGGCCGAGCAGGTGGCGGCGGCGCACGGGTATACCGTCCGGCACGAGCCGATCGGGCCGGTCGATGCCGAACTCGGCCCGCCGACCCAGATGGCGATATTCGCCAAGACCGCTGCCGAGGAGGGGACCGAGAAATGATTGCATTGCCAAGCGTTGGGCGTGAGCTGACTATCCCGGAACTGTCCCTCGTCGTGCTCGTCGGCAGCACCGGTTCCGGCAAATCGACGTTCGCGCGCAAGCACTTCCGCGCGACCTCGGTGGTTTCCTCCGATGCCTGCCGCGGCATCGTCAGCGACGACGAGAACGACCAGACCGCGACACCGGATGCGTTCGCGCTGCTGCACCACATCACGGGGGTGCGGCTGCGGCGCGGGCTGCGCACGGTGGTCGACGCGACCAATGTGCAGCCGAGATCGCGGCAGGAGCTGATCCAGGTGGCCCGAGCGCACGATGTGCTGCCGGTGGCCATCGTGCTCGACGTACCGGATTCGGTCTGTCTGGAACGCAATTCGACCCGGCCGGACCGGAAGGATCTGGACCGGCACGTGGTGCTGCGGCAGCAGCGCGAATTGCGGCGCGGGCTGCGCGGTTTGGAGCGCGAGGGCTTCCGCAAGGTGTACGTGCTGCGCGGTGTCGCCGAGATCGATTCCGCCACCATCACTTACGAGAAGTCGTGGAACGACCGTCGCGAACTCACCGGGCCGTTCGACGTGATCGGCGACGTGCACGGCTGCCGCGCCGAATTGGAAACGCTGCTCGGCGAACTCGGCTACCAGCTGCGGCGCGACGAGTCCGGCCGGGCCGTCGGCGCCGCGCATCCGGACGGGCGCACCGCCGTCTTCCTCGGCGATCTGGTGGACCGCGGCCCGGACACACCGGGTGTGCTGCGGCTGGTGATGGGTATGGTGGCGGCCGGAACGGCGTTGTGCGTCACCGGGAATCACGAACACAAGCTGGTGCGGGCGCTCGACGGCCGACAGGTGAAGGTCGCGCACGGCTTGGCCGAATCGCTGGCGCAGTTGGAAGCCGAGGACGAGGACTTCCGCAAGGCGGCGCACGAGTTCTGCCGCGGGCTGGTGAGCCACTATGTGCTGGACGGCGGCAAGTTGGTCGTCGCGCACGCCGGGCTGAAAGAGGAGTATCACGGCCGGGCGTCCGGCCGGGTGCGCTCGTTCGCGATGTACGGCGAATCCACCGGGGAGACCGATGAATTCGGCCTGCCGGTGCGCTATCCGTGGGCCGACGACTATCGCGGCCGGGCGACGGTGCTCTACGGCCACACACCGGTCACCGAACTGCAGTGGGTGAACAACACGATGTGCCTGGACACCGGCGCGGTGTTCGGCGGGCGGCTCTCCGCGCTGCGCTATCCGGAGCGGGAGCCGGTTTCGGTTGCGGCGGAAGAGGTCTGGTACGAACCGGTGCGCCCGCTGCGGGCGACAACCGTATTCGATGCGGCGTCCGCGGTTACTGCCGCTACCGCAGGGGGTGTGGTCCATCGCGAGCGCGGCGTGCTCGACCTCGACGATGTGATCGGACGGCGGGTGGTGCAGACCCGGCACCACGGCCGCATCGGCGTGCAAGAGGAGAACGCGAGCGCGGCGCTGGAGGTGATGAGCCGCTTCGCGATCGACCCGCGCTGGCTGGTGTATCTGCCGCCGACCATGGCCCCGTGCGCCACCTCGCCGCGCGATGGTCTGCTCGAACATCCCGCGGAGGCGTTCGGCTACTACCGGGCCGAGGGCGTCGCGCGGGTGGTGTGCGAGGAGAAGCATATGGGCTCGCGCGCGGTCGTGGTGGTGGCGCGTTCGGCGCGGGCGGCGCGGACCCGGTTCGGGGTGACCGACGGCGCGACCGGTGTGGTCTACACCCGAACGGGCCGCCCGTTTTTCGACGATGCCGCGCAGACCGAGGCGCTGCTGGCCCGGGTGCGCGCCGCCGCCGAATCCGCGGGCCTGTTCGACGAGCTGGCCACCGAATGGTTGCTGCTGGACGCCGAACTCATGCCGTGGTCGGCGAAGGCGGTTGGGCTGCTTCGCGATCAGTACGCGGCGGTGGGCGCGGCCGCCCGCGCGTCGCTCGGCGGCGCGAGCGCGGTGCTCGCCGGGGCCGCGGCGCGCGGGCTCGACGTCGCCGAATTGGCGGCGCGCACTGCGGCGCGTGAGGCGGACGCGCACGCGTTCACCAGCGCGTACGGGCGTTACTGCTGGCCGGTGGACGGATTGTCCGGGCTGCGCGTCGCGCCGTTCCAGATCTTGGCCGCCGAGGGCGTGAATTACGCGGTGCGCGACCACGATTGGCATCTGACGCTGATCGACCGGCTGGTCGCGGCCGATCCGGAACTGTGCGCGCCGACCAGGCGGGTGCTGGTGGATCTGGCCGATCCGGACAGCGAGGCCGCCGCCACCGCATGGTGGACCGAACTGACCGCGGCGGGCGGCGAGGGCATGGTGGTCAAGCCGATGGGCGGCGCCGGTTCGGCACTGTCGACGGCCGAGGGACGCCTCGTCCAGCCCGGCGTCAAATGCCGTGGGCCGGAGTATCTCCGGATCATCTACGGCCCGGAGTACCTGCGCGAGGACAATTTGCGCCGCCTGCGCACCCGCGGCCTCGGCCGCAAGCGCTCGATGGCGTTGCGCGAGTACGCACTCGGGCTGGAGGCGCTCGACCGGTTCGTCGCGGGTGAACCGCTGTGGCGGGTGCACGAGGCGGTTTTCGCGGTGCTTGCCCTGGAGTCGGAACCGGTCGACCCCAGGTTGTGACGATCGGCACAACCGATTCGTCCGCCGGTGGCGCACGCTCACGTTATCGCACCGTGATACCCGAGCCCGGATAATTCAGGGTTTGACGGCACTTCCCAGTACTGGTAATTGTTCATGCTTGTACGGAGTCATCCGCTGAATTGAGGTGATGTCCGTTTGTCTTGTTCAAGTTCCATTCCGAACCGAGGGGAGAGCGCCGTTGTCCGCGCGCGGCGTTCTGCCGATCCGAGTGATCCGGCAGAATAGTTCCGCGAGCATTCGATTCGCTTTCGAAAATCATCTCCGATAACACAGGCACGGGACGGCTGCCGCCAGCGCAGCCGAAGTGCCTGGTCGGACGCGTATAGCGGCGAAACCCCACCACATCGGCATCGGATCAACCTCACTAGATCCGAACCTGGTTCGCCGAGTCTTACTCATGAGTCTTTCAGATGAGTCTTCCATTCGAATGGTTCATCTGAAATTTTCATTAACTTATTTAAGTTCCGCCAAAAGGGAGAATCGGCGATGACGCATGCCCGAAAGCAGCCAGAATTCGTATCGGTAGTGATCGCCGTTTTCAACGGCCTCCCGCTGCTGGATGAGCAGCTGACCGCGCTCGCCGCACAGGATTACCCGGACCCGTTCGAGGTGGTCATCAGCGACAACGGTTCCACCGACGGCCTGCGCGCACATATCGACGAGCATCCGCTCGGCCGGCGCCTCGCGTTGCGCTACGTGGACAGCTCCGCCAAACCGGGCATCTCCTACGCGCGCAACAACGGTGCCGCCGTCGCGAAGGGCGACTTCCTCGCCTTCGCCGACCACGACGACCGGGTGTACCCCGGCTGGCTCAGCGCACTGGTGCGCGCCGCCGCCGATCACGACTGTGTCAGCGGCGCCAACGAGGTGACCTCGCTCAACGATCCCGAGGTGGCGAGCTGGCGCCCGGTACCGCCGCCGGAGGCGCGCTGGGACACGCACTACCTGCCCTTCGCGCAGGGCAATAACGTCGGGTTCTGGCGCAGCGCCTTCGAACAGATCGGCGGCTACGACGAAAACCTCACGCACACCGGCGAAGACGTCGATATCGCGTGGCGGATCCAGCAGGCGGGCATGACCCTCGGCCACGCGCCGGACGCCCTGATCGCCTATCGGCTGCGCACCACATATCGCGAGGTCTGGCGCCAGTCCGTCAACTACGGGCGCGGCGCGGCCGAGGTGTACGTCAAGCACCGGCCGCTCGGCGCGCCCCGGCTGCCGTGGCATGCGACGCTCACCTCGCTCGCCATCACGGTGCTGCACAACCCGTTCATTCCGCTGGTGCGCAACCGGTTACCGCGTGGGCTGTGGACGCTGCACGCCGGAGTCTTCTACGGCCGGCTGCGCACCAGCCTGCGCCACGGCGTCTTCTACGGCTGATCGCCGTACCTCTGATCGGCGCGTGCGGCCATTGCCGTCGCGGATCGGAACCCGTTACAGTCGGATCGGTTGCAAGCCGCTTGCAATTGCGTGCGGTGGGTTGCCCGGCGTTCTGACAAGGGAGTCCGACCATGCCTGTTGATTCGGATGGTGCCGAGCGATCGATGGTCGTCGACGATCGCTTCACCGCCGTCGCCGCCAAATTCTTCTCGATCTTCCGGCGGCGGACCAAAGGCGGTGGCGCACTTGCCATTTACCTGCACGGCGTACCGGTCCTCGATATCTGGGCGGGCTGGGCCGACCCGCGGCGGCGCTGGCGGGCCGACACCATGGCGCTGTCCTACTCCACCGGCAAGGGCGTCGCGGCGACCGTCGCGCACCGCCTGATCGAATGCGGAGTGCTCGAGCTGGCCGCGCCGGTCGCCGCCTATTGGCCGGAGTTCGCCGCGAACGGCAAGGGCGACATCACGATTCGTCAGGTACTCGACCACCGGGCCGGATTGCAGCGCATCCGCGATCTGGTGCCGCCGGAGCTGGCACTCGACCACGACGCGGTGGCCGCGGCACTGGCCGCCGCCGCGCCGGATCCGTTGCGGCTGCGCGCATCCGGCTATCACGGCCTGACCTTCGGCACCCTGATCGCCGAGATCGCCGGGCGGGCCACCGGGCTCGACTTCCCCGACCTGGTCCGCGGCGAGCTCGCGGAACCGTTGGGCGAGAAGGATTTCTGGTTCGGGGTGCCGCGCGGCCACCGGCACCGGCTGGCGCGGCTCGCACCGCGGCTGCGGGTGGCGGGCATTCCGTTCGATACGCTCACCGCGCCCGCGGCCCGCGTCGGCGGACTGCGCTCCGCGCGCAGCGCCGTGTACGACGGATGGGCCGATATGACGCTGGGCCCCAGACCGTACGACGCCATGATGCCCGCATGGAACGGCGTCTTCACCGCCCGCGCACTGGCCGCCATGTACGGCGCGATCGCCAACGACGGTATGACCGGCCGCGGCCGCCTGCTACGGCCGGAGACCGCCCGGCTGATCGCGCAAATGCCGCCGAACAGCCGCTTCGACTATGTGCTCGGTGCGCCACCGCATTTCGCGCTCGGCTACCACCGCGCCATCGTCGGCACCCGGCTCACCCGACAGGCGTTCGGCCACTTCGGCATCGGCGGATCCGGCGCCATCGCCAATCCGAGTCTCGGTCTTTCGGTCGCCTTCGTCACCAATCATCTCGGCAATGTCGTGATGTCGCTCGGCGATGCGCGGCTGCCGACGCTCGCGGCACTCGCCGAACGTGCGGTTCGCGCGGCCAACGGCGAGGAGCCGGGTGCCGCGGATACCGAGCGGCAGTTGACCGCCTGATGGGTCGCGCGGTGCCGGGTCCGACCGCCGGCGGTGTTCAGCGCATATATTGGCGCAGGACATCCGGTCCGTTTCGGCCACGGCGGACCGGTACGGCCGAAATTCGTCAGGCAGAAGGAGATTCGGTGCGCAGCACGCTGATCGTCACATCCGTACTCGGCGCAATGGCATTGGCGGCCGCCCCGGTGGCGGGCGCGGATCCGGCCCAGGGCACGCTGAAAGTGCAGGCCACCACGGGCTCCGACCAGATCCCGGTCAGCGGTTTGAGCGTCGGGGTCACCACCTGCGCCGCGGGCTCGGTGCTCGCGACCCTCACCACCGGTGCGGACGGAACCGCGGCGCACGATTTCGCGCCGAACTGCTATCAGGCGGAGGTCACCTCGGTGCCGTCCGGTTGCACGCTCGCCAGCATGGCCTATGTCCAGGTCGACGTCCGCGCGGGTGCGCCCGCGGTCGCACCGTTCCAATTGCATTGCGCCTGAGCCGGTTACCGCCTCGGCTCGGGTCATCCGCATAAGTCAGCGATCGCGCACCGTCACGCCCGCGAGCGCGAGTTGGTGATAGGCGTCCGCGAAGGTGCTTTCCTCCGTCGGCCGCAGCGCCGCACCCGCGATATCGCGATCGACCTCGGCTGATTCCGCGGCTCGGACCAGATCCGCGACCGCAGTCGCGGGCACCGACTCGTCCATTACCCGGCACACGACATCGACAACCGTTTCTACGGTCCACAATCCGGGAATCGCGTCGCCGATCCGATCCGGATCGGGCGACTCGCCCCGATACCAGCCGTCGCCGTCCCACCAGTAGCAGAACGACAGCAGCCCGCCGCCGACGCGTGGGTTCAGCACCGGCACGGCGAGCCAATCCGGCGCGCCGGCAAAGTAATCCGGCAGCGGCGCCCCCGCGTTGTACGCGGCGTCCAGCGACGGGTCATCCCAGATCCCGCCCGAAAGCACCGCCCGGCGCCCCGGCAGCAGTTGCAGCGTCGATCCGCTACCGCCGACGCTCTCGAACCGACCGGCGGACGGGAAAATCCTTGGTCCCCAATCGGATCCGGTCGCCACCGCCGCGGCCGCCACCACCGCCCATCGCGCCCACACCAGGTCGAGCGATGGAAATCGCAGGAGGTCCGGGGTGATACCGGCCGCCCGATCGGCCCGAACCCGATCCTGGGTCCGCTCCGGGGTACGCAGCTGTCTGTCGTTGTGCCGCATATAAGCGGCCAGCCATACCGGCAGCCCATCGCGCGGGTAAACCGTCAGATCGGCCTCATATGCTTCGGGCGGCAGCAGGTGGTCGGCCGGAAACGGCCGATCACCGTAGTCGAACTCGTAGTCGAGCTCGCCGGAGTCGCTGAGCCACAGCACAATTCGCCACCACGGTCGCCCCGCGACCACACTTGTCAGTGCGCGCAGCTCGTGAACGTACTCGAGCGTTTCGGGCGTGGCATCGACTCGGGAGAGGTGGCCGTCCCCGTCGAAGAATCCCGCTTCCGCGATGGAGACCGTTGCGGCGACCGAGAATACGGCCTCCAGCCTGCGCCACCCGGTGGGCGCTTCCAGTAGGAAGGATTCCATCAACCTACGTGCGAGAACAGAGGTGGCACCGGCGATATCGACATGATCGTCGGGCTCTTCCGCATTCGGTGCCTGTTCCGGATGGACCGCATCGGACTCGGTACTGGTCGGATAGTCCCGCGCGACAGACTGTTCCGGCTCGTCACCAAGTGGGCCGCCATCGGAAAGCGTGAACGCGATATCCGGAAGAGTCTCGGTGACAACGGGATCCGCTTCCCCCGTGTCGGATGCCGAACCAGCCCTGCCCGATGCGGCGTCGGCGATATCGTTCAGCACAGGCGCCGTACTCCCTTCGGTTCTTCGTCATGGACCGCGACCATCAGTCGAGATCCGCCACCATCGAACGGCCTTGCGCCGAGCCGACATCCGAGCGCTCGGTCGCTGCCATACGCTCATCCGCATTCGGCGGGCTGATCGGCGCCCGCGACTCACCCGGCACATGCTCCGGCAGATCCAGCGCCCCTTCGAGCAGATCCGACAACTTCGGCCAGTGCGCGCGACGCTCACGCAAGGGTCGCACCAGTTCGACACCCATTCGAGCGGCGTCGGTCGCGGCGGCGCGCACCGCCTCGGTGATCGCCGCGGCGATCTCGTCATAGGTGAGATCGTCGATATCGTCCGCGAATTCGAGTTTCGTCAGAATCCCGTCGGCATCCACCGTCGCCGTCACCCGCCGCTGCTGCACCGAAGCGGTCGCGGTGAGTTCGCCGCGCCGCCTGCTCACCTCGGCGATATCGCGCATCTGCTGTTGGAGACCGTCCAACACCGTCGCCAGTTCATGTTTCAGGAATTCGTTGCTCAACTCGCGGTCTCCGTGTCGGATCGGTGGCTGGCGGCAATCGACATCTCCGGTCCCACCAGCGCCAGCTTCGCGGGCTGGGCCAGTAGGTCCACGTACTTGTCGGGATTGATCCAGAAGTCGTCGGGCAGCGGCGCTTGTCCGTTGAAGAGGTTCGGTATCACGTTGTGCAGCAACAGCTTTTTGGCCCGCACTCGACCGCTGGTGGAGGTGCCGCCGATGAGTTCCCGTTCGTATCGCATGTCTTTGACGAACGCCTCGAGTTCGGCCCGCGCCTTGGCCTCCGTTATGCCGGACGCGGCCAGCTGGCGGTCGAACTCGTTCGTGAGATCGGTGACTCGTTGGCGGAGGGTTCGGATGTCGTTTTCGATGGTGGTTCGGGTCTGGTTGAGGTGTTCGATCTGGTCCCGCAGTCGCGTCACGGTGCGCTGATGGTCCTGCTGAGCGGTCTGGGCGGTCTCCAATCGACCCTGCACGCGCGCCACGGTCTGCGCATGTTCCTGCTGCGTCCGCTGGGCCGACTCCAACTCACCCTGCAACCGCGACACAGTCCGCACATGCTCCTGCTGCGCTGTCTGCGCCGACTCCAACTCACCCTCCAACCGCGACACAGTCCGCACATGCTCCTGCTGCGCTGTCTGCGCCGACTCCAACTCACCCTGCAACCGCGACACGGTCTGTGCATGATCCCCCTGCGTCGTCCGGGCCGACTCCAACTCACCCTCCAACCGCGACACCTCGTTTTGCAGTTCTGTCTGTCGCGCGTTCTTTTCTTCGAGCGTTCTCCGTCGGTCCTTCAGTTGGTCTTGACTCGCTTTCTGACCGTCGGTCGGATCGCCCTGATGCTTGGACATCTCTTCCTGATGGGTCTGCTCGTCGGTTAGCAATTTCTCCCACTCGCGCCTCAGGGTTTGCTGATGCTGCTGCTGATTGGTCCGGGCCGACTCCAGTTCCCCCTCCAGCCGCGACACAGTCCGGTCATGATCTCCCTGCGTCGTCCGGGCCGACTCCAACTCACCCTGCAACCGCGACACAGTCCGCACATGATCCCCCTGCGTCGTCCGGGCCGACTCCAACTCACCCTCCAGCCGCGACACGGTCTGTGCATGATCCCCCTGCGTCGTCCGGGCCGACTCCAATTCACCCTGCAACCGCGACACAGTCCGCACATGATCCCCCTGCGTCCGCTGAGCCGACTCCAACTCACTCCCTAATCGCGACACCTCCGCCTCGTGCTTTTCTCGCGCGTCGCGCTCGGCCGACGTCAACTCGGCCTGGGCATCCTCGATTTCCTTCCTGGCTTTGTCCTGGGCGGCCACCGTCTTTTTCAGTCCCGCGTGTTCGTCGGCAAGTTTGATATCGTGAAGTTTGAGCTCGGCCTTTGCTTTATCGAGCGCGCTCTCCTGCCCTCGCAAAGTTTCCTTCAGATCTTTGATCTCATTCTTCAGCGTGGTGCGCTGCTCACCATCCGCCGTCTTCAGCGCCGTCTCTTTGTCTTTGATCGACTTGGCGGTTTCGTCATGCGCGCGCTGCGCCTGTTCTACTGTGGTTTCCTTGGCAAGGCGTTCTTCGGCGAGCCTCTCGACCGACGTACGTTTGGGATCGTAGAGGCCATTCACCTCGTTATGCGCATGGTCGACTTGATTCTGGAGTTTTTCGATTCGGGTCCGCACCTTCGCCTCGGCGGATGTCAGGTCGGCCGACTGATGCTGTTGCTGCGGCAGTTCGTTATCCACGGGCCGAGCGTTTCTATTTCGTGCGCTGGCCTCATCGCTGATCGGATGTAACTGGATATCATCGTTCGAACCGCCGGGGTGTTGCGATCGGATCTGCTCGTTCTGCTGCGGCTGTTGATGCTGAATCTGATCGGTCGGCTGGTATTGCTGGCTCCGCTGATCCTGCTGGCCATGCTCTGTCGACTGCACCTGCTGATGCTGCTGCCCCGTCGAGTTGCTCCGTTGCGGTACGACCTGCTCGGTTCGGCCGGCCTCAACCGTTGAACGTGAATTCTGCGGTGCGGTCGAAGCCGCCGTGCCCGCGCGAGCAGCTCCACCGTTTTGCTTCGCCTGCTCGAGCGCAGTCGTTTTCTCGTTCAAATGCTTCTGCGTGAGTTCGTGCAGCTCCGTGCGCTGCCGCAGAACCGTGGCTTCCGCCGAACCCGGAGCATGCGATACCTGCGGGCCCGCTCGGTCGACGAGCGGGTTGCGCGTATACAGCTCCTTGGTGAACAACTTTTTCAGATGCTCTTGATAGTACGTTTTCCGGACGGTGTCGAGAACGGTGCCGTTGAGTTCCTTCTCATGTTGCTGAATCATTTCCTTGCGCGCGTCGGCGAACGACTTCGGCTGTTGGTCCGACCCGGCAACGGACGGTGCGTGTTCCGTCGAATGCTGACTTTGTGGCGCGGCGTGCTCGCTCTGCGGCTGCGTGTGTTGAATCTGCGATGTGGAGGGCTGGACCTGTTGCGGCGCATGCTCCGGCTGGTGCGATGTCTGCAAGCCGTTATTCTCGGCAAGCGGCCGGTCATAGGCAGCTTTGAATTCTTCATGGGTGCCGGGCAGAGCGCCGCGGGATCCGATATAACCACGCTGGATACCGGTTATCGTCCCGCTGCCTACCGCGCCGACGAAACCCGCCCATCCGTCGCCATACGGTTTATAGGGCGTACCGTTCATCAGCGCGACCACGCCGGAGCCCGCGAGGTTGCTGAAATTATTAGTGAACTGGGCGGAAACAACACCGGTTACCGAGCCGGCCCAACCGCGAGTCGGGTCGAACCCTCCTTTGGTGAAGAGTTTTCCGACGATTTTCTGGGACCATACGCCGGGCAGATGGCCCGCGAACGGACCGGCGATCGAGGCCGCCAACGTCAACCCCATTTCGCGCCCCTCGAATCCGTCGCGATGCCCCCGCCAAATCTGTATCTGCTGGACCAAGCCGTCCTGGACCGCGCCCCAGATCATCATATTCAGGCCCTTTTTGACCGCGAACTCCGCGAATTCGGCCGGGGCACCTCCGATCCGCAGCGCCCATTTGGCTCCGACCTTGCTCTCCAGGGAACGAACCAGGCTGGGTGTGGCCTTGCCGACGACCTTCCCGACGTATTTGCCGGCCGTCTCGCTCAGCTTTGCTGCGAGCGCGAATACGTTACCGTCCACGTATCGAAGGAATTTTCCGATCGTAACGCGGCTCCACTTCAGCGATTCGATGGCTTCGAGCAGCCGCCTGCCGACCCGCTGTACGAATGCGCGTGTCGCACCGATGGCCGCGGCCTCCTGCCCAGGTGCGGTCGGCGGAAAGAGCCAGGCCTCCATTATTTCGATGGCCAGCATCGCGAGCGACACCAGGATCAGAAGTTTGGTTTGCTCAATTCCCGTGCCGGTGTTCCTGATCGATGTATGGACGGCAACGAAATAGTCGGCCAGCTGATCTATCGAGCTGTCGCCGCCGAGCAATGCGCGCAACTGCTCATCCACGGCCTCGCGACCCCGCCCCGCCGGATAGGCGGCTGTCACCTCGCCCCGGAGCTCACTTATATCGGCGGTGTGCGCCCGCATGTCGGTCGCGGCGCGATTCCATGCGTCCGCAAGCGCGAACATCCGGTCCTCGTCGCCATCCGGCCACTGGGAACCCGCCACCCATGCCAGCCATTGGAGTTCCTTAGGCATTTCAATGGACACGACCGCCCACCTCTCCGCACAGCACCGGTGAATCGATTTCCGCTAGAATTTCCCGGCGTTGCTGTTCTCGGTTCGGTCCAGCGATTTCGCCGCGTCCACCATGCCGGTGCCGTTGCTGTGCAGCGTTTTCACGACCTCTTTGCCACCCTGCACCAGACTCGCCCGTTCGGGAACGTAGCTCTTGGCGAATTCCTGTCCGCTGTCGTCCGTACCCCAGGTCTCGTGGCCGTAATGCCCGACTTCGGCTGCCAGCCTTTCGACGACACCGGCGAAACCGGTCTTCACCTCCAGCATTCTTTTACCGGCTTTCGCCAGCGCCGGCACATTGACTTCGAGATTCCCCGACATCGAATTCCTCCAACCATATCGGCACGAACGGCCCGTTCGGGTCACCAATCATCTTCTCGGACAACGGAATAGGCGGTCCCGTTCCGCGTGGCGGCGGGCATCGCACCATCCGTATCCGGTTCCGGCTCACGCAGGCTCGCGGGCAGGTCGCGCGACGTAGGCGTCAGCGTCACCATCGTCCGTTCGCCACCGGCATCGGCCAATTCGAATTCCACCGGCGTCTCGGTGTCACGCTCCAGCAGGCCCCACATGAGTTCACGGCTTTTCCGAGTGACTTCCCGCGCCGCCGTGCGCACCGCCTCCGGCACCGCCGCCGCGATCTCGTCGTAGGTCAGATCCCCGATGTCGTCAGCAAAGCGGGTTTCGATCAACACACCCTCAGCGTTCACCGTCACCGTGATCCGCTTGTCACAAACGCTCGCGGTGGCGGTAAGCAGCGCCCGCCGCCGCTCCAATCCGGCGATATCGTCCCACTGCCGCCGAACGTCCGCATTCGTCAGCGGCGGCGAGCCACCCCCGTCACCCATAGGTCCTCCTTCCACCGCGCCCGCGAGCGACAATCCCTGCCCTATTCGTTCGAACCAAAGTTGTCCCGAAAACGAACAAGAGATGTAGAAGGGAAAACTAACACCCACCCCCCAAAATCCAGGTCACTCACCAATCACCCAAAAATAATCGCCACCTCATCGCCCCATCACAAAAGCCAACCCCATCCCCACACAACCCCCAACTCCCCACCCGCAATAGCCAAACGCACAAACCCCATCACCGCACCCGAACCCGCTCACCGCGCGCGAACTGGATCGAGTACGCCAACTCCACCCACATCATCCCGAACTAGTCGCACAAACCAGATCCAGGAAATAAAGCCGCCCAAAGCCCCCACCACCCGCACCCGCACCCAGCGAACCGCAACCAGCAACGAAGGCCCCCATCGACAGAAACACCCTCGCCGGTATGGAGATAGCTGATCAGCACCCAATCCTGCACCGAGCCGTGGACGCGTGGCCTACTCCTGGAAGAGCGCCGACACCGCCCAACCAAACACAACCAAGAAGCAAAAGAACCCAACCCCCAACAAACAGAACCACCCCAACCAAACGCAACCACCAACCTTGGGGGGTCCGGGGGGCAAAGCCCCGCCGGGCGGGGTGTGGGGGTTGCACCCCCACAAAACACTCGGTTCCTCGAGCCCAGGCGAACGCCCTCCGTGAGCACGCCTCACCTACGAGAGGAACCGTCGGGGTGACAGGATTTGAACCTGCGACCCTCCGCTCCCAAAGCGGATGCGCTACCAAGCTGCGCTACACCCCGTTGCCCTCGCGACGTGTGTTCTGCCGACGAGGAAGAATTTCCAGTGGAGCGGGCGACGGGAATCGAACCCGCACCATCAGCTTGGAAGGCTGAGGTTCTACCATTGAACTACGCCCGCTGGGCATACGACATCTTTGGGATCGCCATGATGCCGTGTGCGTGTGTGACTGTACCCAACGGGGCTCCCGGAACGCCAATCGCCCCGCCCATCGGTGGTGTGGCGGCTGGTTTGCGGCGCAAATGCGGTGTGCGGCAAGGTTGTCCGCCCGGGTATGGCCGGAATCCGCTGGGCGGGAGCGGTTGTGCGCCGGACGCTCCCGGGATTCGCCCGAATCGGACGACACGGCCGACTATGACAAGAATCCGCTATCCGCGTGTCGCGGCCGTGCCGTACCGGCCGGTTCGGGTCGCCACGCGGCGGGTCTACGCATATTTGCCCGGTGGGCGCGCCAACTCGCTTACCACCGGCTATCCGGTTCGCTATCGCGATGTTCGGACGCCTCGGCGGCCACCTGGGCGTCGCCTGTCGGTGACGCTGGGCACGCCGCCGCGGACCGCTTCGGTTCAGCGTGCGTGGCGGCGATTTTTCAGCGAACGGAATTGATGTGTAACGCCTCGCGATCGTCAGCGATCTCATACCCGATCGCCATTCGCTAGGCACCGAGAACACGTTGTGAAACGGCGTTTTTCGATGCCGAGTGGCTTGCTAGGATCCTTTTTGCCGGACGGGGGTATCTGGAAAGGGGGCGGTGAGCGTGCGCCGAGCGAGGTGGACACAACCGCGTAGCAGTGGGAACGATCGGGGTGACGCCGGCACCTGTGTTGGCACAGGGCACCTGGGTACCAACGTCACCCACGCAGGGTGATCTCGATGCCGACCGACATCGAGCCACCGGTAGCGGCGATGTGCCGTGCCTGGGCGCGCGCGGTGTGCGCGGAGCCGGGTTCCGGCGCGTCACCCCAGCAGTTGGAACCGGTACTGATCGAAATCGTCGACCGGCTGCTTGTACTGGCCAGATCCGAACCTTTCCCGGTGCCGGAGGCGCGGGCGCTCGGGGCGCGGTTGGCCGAGCCGCCGTTCGAGCGGATCAGGATGCTCGCCCAGGCCACCCGGTGGCTGCTCGGCTTCCCGTCCGGGGCGCCGGGTTCGCTGGTGGCGACGCGCTGGCCGTTCGTCGCGAGCCAGGCCATCGACAGCTATGCGCAGGCTTTGCAGGAGCGGGCGCTGGCACAGCAGGAGCAGCACATCTCGGCCGCGGTGTCGGTGCGGGTACAGGAGATCGCGGCGTTGCAGCATCGGCTGCGGCACGAGGCCACCCATGACGCGCTCACCGATCTGGCCAACCGCACGCTGCTGCAGGACCGCGTGCGCCTGATGGCGACCGATCCGACCCGCGGCGTCGGGCTGCTGCTCATCGATCTGGACCGGTTCAAGCAGATCAACGATGGTTACGGACATGCCATCGGCGACGAGGTGCTCGTCGAGCTGGCGAACCGGCTGCGCGAGGTGTGCCCGCCCGATACGGTGATCTGCCGGTACGGCGGCGACGAATTCGTGCTCGCGGTGAATCCGCGGCGCAACACCCTCGGCGACCTCGCGCACCGCATCGTTTCCGCGCTGCGCGATCCGGTGTGGTCGACGGCGGGTCCGGTGCCGGTGTCGGCGAGTGTCGGCACGGCATACTGCCCGCCCGGAAGCGCATGCGATTTCACGGATCTGCTGCGCAGGGCGGATCGGGCGATGTATTCGGCGAAGACGGCAGGTGGGCGGCGGTTCGCGCTGGCGGATTCCGACGAGCCGGAGATCCAGTCGGCCGTCGCCGGTTGACGCGGGTCTGTCGCGCGCCCACCCGGCGAGCGCGCGACAGAACGCCCGCTACCCGAGCCGCACCGGAAGTTCGGTGAGAGTCGGGAACCCGAATTCGTGATGCCAGGTGAGCTCGGCGGCGGGCCGCGCCAGCCGCAGATCCGGGAAGCGCCGCAGCAGCGTGGAGAACGCCACCGTGGCCTCCATCCGCGCCAGATTGGCACCGGCACAGAAATGGGCGCCGTGCCCGAACCCCAGATGTCGCCCGGCATCCCGGGTGATGTCGAGCCGATCCGGGTCGGAAAAGCACGCCGGATCGTGATTGGCGGCCGAAAGCGCGATGTGGACGAATTCGCCCGCCGGAATTTCGATATCGCCGAACCGGACGGGTTCGGCGGTGAAGCGGATGGCGGAGAGGTGGATCGGGCCGTCGAATCGGAGAAGTTCCTCGATGACGCCCGGCAGCTTGAATGGATCGTCACGCACGGTCCGCAGTAGGGTCTCGTCGCGCAGCAGCGTGAGCGATCCGGTGGTCAGGAAGTCGGCGGTGGTCCCGTGCCCGGCGAACAGCAGCAGAAACGCCATGGAGACCAGCTCTTTTTCGGTCAGCCGGTCATTGTCCTCCCGCGCGTGCACCAGTGCGGAAAGCAGATCCGGACCGGGCCGTGCCCGCTTCGCCCGCACCAGGTCCCGGATATATCCGCGCTTCTCCTCGATCGCGGCTCTGCGCCGCTCACCGGCGATGGTGAACATTTCCCTGGCCCAGCGCTGGAATTCGCCGAGGTCGGTCCGGGGCACCCCGAGTATTCCGCAGATCATCCGGACCGGCAGCGGCACCGCGAACGCGGCGAGCAGATCCACCTCGTCGCATCCGGCGATCTCGTCGAGCAACGCGTTCGTCGTCGCCTCGATATGCGGCCGCATCGCCGCGACCGCCCGCGGCGTGAAGGCCTTGTTGACGAGTTTGCGCAGCCGGGTGTGCTCGGGCGGGTCGCAGTTGCCCATATGGTTGTCGAGGTTCAGCAGGGACGAGCTCTCGGGCGCCGCCGGGCATTGGCGGCGGAAAATCTCCGCCGTGCCGTCGACATTCTTGCGCAGTCGCGGGTCACGCAGCGCGGCGCGCGCCTCGTCGTGGCCCAGGATCAGCCAGCTCACCACCCCCTCGGGGGCATGGAATCGCACGACCGGCCCGCGCTCGCGCCAGCGCCGGTAATGCGCCTGCGGATCGGCATAGAAGTCGTCGTCGAGCGTTTCGATCGGATTCGTGGTTTCGATATCCACAATAGGTCCTCGCCAATACCTGCGATCGCGATTCGATCGCATACACAGTCCGCTACTCGAACATTAAACTCGGATCATAATTTTTCCGTATGAAATGGATAACCAAAAAGTCAGATTCACCGATAAGACCGCCGGGTGAGCGCGCACTCCATACCATTGATCTGCACCCGAGATCCGGGCGCTTCGATAACAGGACACACTCGAAACAGGAGGTGGCGTCATGGCGGTTGTTCGCATTGCCAGGTGGCTGAAGCAGGGTAAGAGTCTGAAGACTTTCGCGTGGTACGGGTGGATATAACCCGCTGACCGAATTACACCCGCGCCCGGGATCGGCGCGCCGTTCCCGGGCGCGGGCATTACCTTTACCCTCGCGAGGAATCGCCATGCCTTCATCGCATACGACCCGAAATTCACGGACCGTCACCTTCGCGCCACGACTGGCGGAATTGTTCGAGAAATATCTCGGACAAGATCTTTTCCGCCTGGAGCCGGATACCATCGGCATCGCCGGCGCGGATCTGATGGATGCCGTGCTCAGCGCCCGACCCGCCGGCGCCGCGGAACGCCCGACCTTCAAACCCGTTCGCGGTCGGCTCGTCGGCCGGGCGGATGCGGTCACCTTCATGCGGGCGGTCACCGCCGACGTGCGCGCCGCGCTGAAAACCCCTTTGGAGGCCGATGCCGACCTCACCGGCAAATGGCCGCAGCGCGCCCACGACTACGTGCGCGACCTGGTCTTCGGGCGCGAGGATTTCCGTTTCCGGCTACTGGTCGACCGCAGACTGGAGCTGACGCCGAAGCTGACCTGGTCGGTGACCACCTCGGGGGCGGCGTTGATCGGCAGGCTCGGCGTGCGGCGGCCGCTGTCGAATCTGGCGGCGCAGGTCTTCGACGCCGACAATTTCCGCGACCGCCAATATTCGATGTACCTGTATCGCCGGGTCGCGGCGCCGGTGTGTTTCACGGTGGCGTCGCTGGTCACCGGTGCGCTGTGGCTGGCGTCGCCACTGGACCCGGCGGTGTCCAACCGCAATATCCTTCTGGAGACGCTCCGGCTGCTACCGCCGTCCTGGAATCTGTTGCGCAACAGGGGAAGTGAATTCGCCGCCCTCGACAGCCGGATCGGCGCCGACGACGACATCCTGCTGCTCACCCTGCTCAGCCAGCGCGATCCACGGCTGTGGGAGGCGCCGGAGGAATTCCGCCCGCAACGCTGGGACGCGCTGGACCCGGAAACCCATCCCGGCTACCTGCCCTTCGGTCACGCGTCTGAGCGCTGCTGGGGGCGGCATATGGTGCTGCCGCTGGCCGAGCGCATCCTCGATATCGCCCGACGCGACGGCCTCGCGGTCGATCCGGGCCAAACGATGGGACGGGTGGAACTCGACGGCCTGCTGGAGATCGCGACCATGCGGGTGTGCGCCGGTCAGTCCGGCTGACACCCGAGGCACCAGAACAGGTTTCGCGCCGCCATCACCGCATGCGCGACCGGTGTCCCGCAGAGACGGCACGGTTCGCCCGCACGCCGATAGACGTAGGTGCGCGGACGATCCGCCGCATACGAGGGTGCGCCGTGATCGTCCTCGGGTCGCACCACCACCATCTTGCCGACCCGCACCCCGACCTTCATCAGCTCGACGAGGTCCGCCCACATCGCCTGCCATTCAACAGAACTCAACGCGGTGCCCGGCCGGTGCGGCGAAATACGGTGCCGGAACAGCAGTTCCGCCCGGTAGACATTGCCCACTCCGGCCACCACCTGCTGATCCATCAGCAGGGCCCCGATCGGCTTGCGCGAGCGATGAATTCGCCGCCAGGCCCGGTCCGGGTCGGCGCCGCGGCGCAGCGGGTCCGGGCCGAGCCGCTCGGTGAGCGCGGAAACCTCGGGCGGCAACAGGATTTCGCATGCCGTCGGGCCGCGCAGGTCGGTGCCGAAGCCCGGTTTGCCGTCGGGCACACCGAATATCCGCATCCGCACCTGGCCGACCGGCTCCCCCATCGGCAGCCCGGAATCGTAGAACTTCCCGTACAACCCGAGGTGCACATGGACGACGAGTCCCGAATCATAGTGGTGCAGTAGGTGTTTGCCCCACGCCTCGGCCCGCGTCAATATGTGCCCGTCCACCCGCGCCGCCCCGGCCGCGAACTTCCCCTGCGGGCTGGAAACCCGGACGACGCCACCCGCCAGCTGACGCTGATGCAGCCGGGCGAGACGATGCAGGGTATGCCCTTCAGGCATGGAAGGTCGCTATCCTCTCGGGCGATTACCTACGCGAGCAATGGATTTCAGTACGCCGGAACCTCGGGTGCGACACCGGTCTTCTCGTACTCGGCCAGGATGTCGATGCGGCGCTGGTGCCGCGCCTCACCGGACCACGGGGTGGTGACGAACGCGTCGACGATGGCCAGCGCCTCCTCGGTGGAATGCATGCGGCCGCCGATGCCGATCAGCTGGGCGTTGTTGTGCTCGCGGGCCAGCTTCGCGGTCTCCACGCTCCAGGCCAGCGCGCAGCGGGCGCCGGGCACCTTGTTGGCGGCGATCTGCTCGCCGTTGCCGCTGCCGCCGAACACCAGGCCGAGGCTGCCCGGGTCCGCGACGGTGCGGCGGGCCGCCTCGATGCAGAACGCCGGGTAGTCGTCCTGGGCGTCGTACTCGAGCGCGCCGCAGTCGACGACCTCGTGCCCCGCCTGCTCCAGATGAGCCTTGACGTGATTCTTCAGTTCGAAACCGGCATGGTCGGCACCAAGGTATACGCGCATGGGCTGCATTGTGTCAGGCCGCGCGAACCGCCCGGCCGCCGGGACACGCCGCCATTAACACCGGCGGGCGACCGCGCGAATCCGAGGTTGCGCGCGTAGCGCCGCGAAATCGGCTCCCAGCAACTGAATAGAGTGCATCGCATGCAGCCGCATCAACCACAGGACATGAGCTACAACGTGCCTGGACTGTCATATCCGAACCCGTACGCCCAGTCGCCGTACGGACCCGTGCCGCCGGGTGTGCCGCCCCAGCAGCAACCGCGCGGCCTGTCGCCGTGGGGCAGGCCCGCCCGGCACAGCTGGGAGATCCCGCTGCTGGTGGTGGTCATCGTGCTGACGGTGTTCGCGTACCTGATCGCCGTGCTGATGCTGATCTTCGGCAGCATCGATCAATTGGTGTTGCTGCTGGTGTTCGCGCCGGTGCTGGTGTGGTTCGGCCGCGGCATCAACTATTCGGCGCAGCGGGTGAACGGCGTGAAGATGTCGCCGACACAGTTCCCGGAGGGCTACCGCATGGTGCAGGAGGCCGCGGCGCGCTTCGGCATGGCCAAGGTCCCGGACGCCTACGTGGTGCTCGGCAACGGGCAGATCAACGCGTTCGCCTCCGGGCACGGCTTCCGCCGCTATGTCGTCGTCTACAGCGATCTGTTCGAAATCGGCGGCGCCGCACGCGAACCCGACGCATTGGCGTTCATCATCGGGCACGAGGTCGGGCATATCGCGGCGGGGCACGTCTCCTATTGGCGCCAGCTCGGCATGTTCCTCGCCCCGTTCTTGCCGATCCTCGGCAGCAGCCTCAGCCGCGCGCAGGAGTACACCGCCGACAATCACGGCTACTGCAATCGCCACCGGGGCGCACCCACCGCGATGGGCACGCTGGCCGCGGGCAAATATATGAACACCCTGGTCGGCTTCGACGAGATGGCCGACCGGGCCGTACAGGAGAAGGGCTTCTTCGTCTGGATGGTCAATGCCATGGCCAGCCATCCGGTGCTCACCTGGCGGATGGCGGCGCTGCGCGACCGCAGCAGGCACGGCAAGCTGTTCCTGCGACCGTCGCCCGCGCCGTTCCCGCCGAATCATCAACCGTACGGAGAGGTTCCGGCGCTGCCGCCGAAACCCGTTCCGTAGCGGGCGAATTCAGTCGAATTCCGGATCCTCGGTGCGGGTCCGCTTCAGCTCGAAGAAGTGCGGGTAGTTGGCCAGCGTCACCGACGCGTCCCACAGCTTGCCCGCCTCCTCGCCGCGCGGGATCCGGGAGAGCACCGGGCCGAAGAACGCGACGCCGTTGATGTGGATGGTGGGGGTGCCGACATCGGGGCCCACCTTGTCCATACCCGCGTGGTGGCTGGCGCGCAGCGCCTCGTCGTACTCGGTGCTGTCGGCGGCCTTCGCCAGTTCGGCGGGCAGGCCCACCTCGGCGAGCGAGTCGGCGATCACGGCGGCCAGCGATTCCTTGCGGGAATCGCGCCGATACTCCTCGCGACGGTTGTGAATGCGGGTGCCCATCGCGGTGTACAGCGGTAGCAGCACCTTGTCGCCGTGCTGCTGCGCGGCGGCGATGCAGACCCGGACCGGCGCCCAGCCGGTGGCCAGCAGCTCCTGGTACTGCTCGGGCAGGCCCTCGCGATTCTCGTTGAGCACCGACAGGCTCATCACGTGGAATTTGGCCTCGATATCGCGCACCTTCTCGACCTCGAGAATCCAGCGCGAGGTGATCCAACACCACGGGCACAGCGGATCGAACCAGAATTCGGCGAGGTCTTTGTTACTCACGGGCTTCCTCTCGGTCGTGTTGCGGGCAGCGGTGAACCCGCCACCGCATATACCGAACCAACCATGCCGTCGGGCGATTCGTTCCCCATTTCGGACGCGACTTTCGTCCGGATCCGACGGCCCCGACCGCCCCGCGCCAGTAGGGTTGACCGGACAGGAGTAACTGGAACCGAGCAGGGAGCCGGATATGACCTCGGGACAGCATTTCGTCATCGTCGGCGGCGGACTGGCCGCGGCAAAACTGGCGGAAGCCTTGCGCGCCAACGATTTCGCCGGATCGGTGACGCTGCTCGCCGCCGAGGACCAGCTCCCGTACGAGCGACCTCCGCTGTCCAAGGAACATCTGCTCGGCAAGAAATCGCTTATCGAATTCACCGTCGAATCGCCGCAGTGGTACCGCGATCACCACATCGATCTGCGCCTCGGCACCAGCGTCACCGCGATCGATCGGACCGCCAGGACGGTGACGCTGCCCGACGGGTCGACCCTGTCCTACGACAAACTCGCGCTGGCCACCGGTTCGGCGCCGCGCACGCTGCGCATACCCGGCGCGGACGCGCCCAACGTCTACACCCTGCGCACCATCGAGGATTCCGACACGCTGATCGAATTGTTCCGCAGCGCAAGGCGTTTGGCGATCATCGGGGCCGGGTGGATCGGTATGGAGGTGGCGGCGGCGGCCAGGGCCGCCGAGGTCGAGGTGACGATACTGGAATCCGCCGAACAGCCGCTGCTCGGCGCGCTCGGCCCGGAGATGGGCGCGGTATTCGCGGACCTGCACCGGGCGCACGGTGTCGATCTTCGGCTCGGCGCGCAGGTCGCCGAGATCGTCACCACGCACGGTATCGCCACCGACGTCGCCACCGGGGTGCGGCTGGCCGACGGGAGTGTCGTCGAGGCGGATGCGGTGCTGGTCGCGATCGGCGCCGCACCCAATATCGACCTGGCGCGGGCGGCCGGGCTCGAGGTGGACGGCGGCGTGCTCGTCGACGCGAGCCTCACCACGAGCGATCCGGATATCGTCGCGGTCGGCGATATCGCCGAGCAGCAGCATCCGGTGCTCGGGCGGCGAATCCGGGTGGAGCACTGGGCGAATGCGCTCAACCAGCCCGCCGTCGCGGCGGCGACCATGCTCGGCAAACCGGGCAGCTACGACCGGTTGCCCTATTTCTTCACCGATCAGTACGACCTCGGCATGGAGTACACCGGTTACGCCGGGCCGGGCGATTACGAGCGGGTGGTGGTGCGCGGCGACAAGGCGGCCCGGGAGTTCCTCGCATTCTGGCTCGACGGCGCGAATCGGGTGCTGGCCGGGATGAACGTCAACATCTGGGATGCCGGGGACCGGATCAGGGAGCTCATCCTGTCGGGCGACCCGGTCGACCCGGACCGGATCGCCGATACCTCGACCCCACTGTGACCGGAGTCACATCGAAATCCGTAGAATGCGGCGGGCGGGCACCGACCTCCTGGTGAACACACCCCACACATAGGAGTTCGAGCCATGAAGTACATGCTGCTGAAGACCTACACGGGCGCCGCCTTCTGCGATACGCCGATATCCGAATGGGCGCCCGAGGATATTCAGGCGCACATCGATTTTCAGCGGGCACTGGGCGCGGAACTTCGACGATCCGGCGAACTCGTCGACGCACAGGGCCTTGCGGGCCCGGCCGAGGCGCGGATCGTCAGCTCCGACGGCCGGTCCGCACCGGTGATCACCGACGGACCGTTCCCGGAGACCAAGGAATTCCTGGCCGGATACTGGATCGTCGATGTCGATTCGCCGCAGCGCGCCTACGAGATCGCGGGGCAGGCGTCCGCCGCGCCCGGCCCCGGCGGCAAGCCGATCGGCGAATACATCGAGGTGCGTGCGGTGCTCGACGTACCGGCCACATCGGACTGACGCGCGAAACCTCTTGCGCCCGTGATTGATTCGCCCATCGAGGACCTGCTGCGCGAACTCGCGCCGCAGGTCCTCGGCACGCTGGTGCGCCGCTTCGGCGATTTCGGCGCCGCCGAGGACGCGGTGCAGGAGGCACTGCTCGCGGCCGCGACCCAGTGGCCGAAGGACGGGTTGCCGGACAATCCGCGCGGCTGGCTCATCCAGGTCGCCCAGCGCCGGATGACCGATGCGGTGCGCGCCGAAATCGCCCGGCGACGCAGGGAGACAACGGCTTTCGAACGCGACGTGCCCGATGCCGCGGCCGTCGACCACGACGACACTCTGGACATGTTCTTCCTGTGCTGCCATCCGGCGCTGTCCCCGGCCGGCGCCATCGCGCTCACCCTGCGTGCCGTCGGCGGGCTCACGACCGGCGAGATCGCCCGCGCCTTCCTGATACCGGAAGCCACCATGGCGCAACGTATTTCGCGCGCGAAACAGAAACTGTCGACGCTGCGGCGGCCGTTCGCGCGGCCCGGCGACGCCGAATGGCGGGAACGGCTCGGTGCGGTGCTGCACGTGCTGTACCTCATCTTCACCGAGGGCCACACCACCACCTCCGGACCCGGCCTGCACCGAACCGACCTGTCCGGCGAGGCGATTCGGCTCACCAGGGCCATGCACCGGCTGCTGCCCGACGATACGGAGGTCACCGGCCTGCTCGCATTGATGCTGCTCACCGACGCCCGCCGCACCGCGCGCAGCGGCCCGCACGGCGAGCTCATCCCGCTCGCCGAACAGAACCGCACCTTATGGGACCGCGGGCTGATCACCGAGGGCGTCCGGCTCGTCACCGGCACGCTGGCGCAGGGCCTGACCGGCCCCTACCAACTTCAGGCCGCCATCGCCGCGCTGCACGCGGAGGCCGCCCGCGCCGAGGACACCGACTGGGACCGAATCCTCGTGCTGTACAACATGATCGAGCGCCTGGCACCGAACCCGATGGTGACACTGAACCGCGCCGTCGCGGTCGCCATGGTGCACGGCCCCGCCGCGGGGCTCGAACTCACCGACACCCTCACCGCCGACCTCGCGAGCAATCACCGTCTGGCCGCGGTGCGCGGCCACCTGCACGAAATGGCGGGCGACTACCACGCGGCCATCGCCGCGTACACCGCCGCCGCCGAACGCACCACCAGCATTGCCGAGCGGGATTACCTCACCATCCGGGCCGCGCAGTTGCGCCGGCTGTGAACCCCGCCTGTTCGAGTAGGCCGACCGCCGTTGTGGCACAGCATATTTGCTCGGTCAATCGTTGCGACCGGACGCGGCGACGGCGACACCCAGGCCGATCATCGTCAGTCCACCGACGCCGCCGACCATCGACAGCCGGCGCGGTGAACGACCGAACCAGTCCCGCGCCGTCGACGCCGCCAGTCCCCACACACTGTCGGACAAGAGGCCGAGGAGGGTGAAAACCAACCCGAGCACCAGCATTTGCACAGCGGCATGCCCCGCGCCGCGATCGACGAACTGCGGCAGCACCGCAACGAAGAACATGATGGTTTTCGGATTGCCCACCTCGACGGCAAAGCCCTCCCACATCGACCGCAACCCCGAATGTGCGACGGACTCACCGGCTATGGCGGTCCGCAGCGACCGACCCTGCCGGAGTGCCTTGGCCCCCAAATAGATCAGATATCCGGCACCGGCCCATTTCAGCACCGTGAACGCGATGACCGACCGTTCGACGATCGCGCCGACACCGAAGGCGACGGCGATCACCAATATGTAGGCGCCGATCGCGCTGCCGACAATCGTCGCCAACGCCGTGCGTCGCCCGTGCGCGAGCGCGCGCCCGATCAGGAACAATACGCTCGGGCCCGGAATCGCCAGCAGCACAAGCGACATCGCCGCGAACGCGAACAACCTATCAGCCGACACCATCAGAGAATGTTAGCCACGCGAAGCGTTTCGCGACCAGGTGGGCCGCATCGGATGACAGAATGCCTTGTGTGGCGGACGGTTTCACCATTGATGAGGTACGTGCGGCGGCGCGGCGGTTGGCGGGGGTCGCGCACCGGACACCGGTGCTCACCTCCCGGGTGCTGAACGAGCGCGTCGGGGCCGAAGTGTTTCTGAAGTGCGAGAATTTCCAGCGCGTCGGCGCGTTCAAATTCCGCGGCGCATACAACGCGATCTCCCAGCTGACCGCCGAACAACTCGCGCGCGGTGTGGTGGCCTGGTCCTCCGGTAACCACGCGCAGGCGGTCGCGCTGTCCGCGCGGCTGCTCGGCACCTCGGCGGTCATCGTGATGCCCGCCGACGCCCCGGCCTCGAAGTTGGCCGCCACCAAGGAATATGGGGCCGAGATCGTCACATACGACCGCTACACCGAGGACCGGACCGCGATCGGTGAAGCCCTGGCCGCCGAGCACGGCCGAACCCCGATTCCGCCATTCGACCACCCGCAGGTGATGGCCGGACAGGGCACCGCGGCGCTCGAACTCATCGAAGAGACCGGACCGCTGGACGCCTTCCTCGCACCCATCGGCGGCGGCGGGCTGATGGCCGGATGCGCCACCGCCGTGACCGCGCTGTCCCCGGGCGCCCGCATCATCGGCGTCGAACCCGTCGACGGCGACGACACCAAGCGTTCGCTGGAGGCCGGTCATCGGATCCGTATTCCGGTCCCGCACACCATCGCCGACGCGCAGGCCAACGAAACTCCGGGCGAACTCACCTTCGCCGTCAATCGCAGATTAGTGGATCAAATCGCACTGGTCACCGACGACCAACTGACAACAGCCATATCGTTCCTCTTCAACACCATGAAAATCGTCGCCGAACCGACCGGCGTGGCCGGAGTCGCCGCCCTACTGGCAGGCCAGATCTCGCTCCCCGGCGCCCGCGTCGGGATCGTCATCTCCGGCGGCAATATCAACACCACCCGATTCGCCCAGTTGGTCGGTGCCCTTTCCAGTTAGCGCCGCCGCTATCTCGAATCGACCTCCCGACAGAATCCCGTAGACGGTTGGGTCGAAGACATGGCGTGCGAACGCACGGAAACGCCGATGTGCATGCGTGGAGCGCGGGCCCTCTCACCTTCGGGAAGCTCGAATCCGGATGCGCACCGGAGCCCGATTTGGACATGGACGGAATCAGGAGCAAGCTGCGCCCGTCAAAGTGACGACACCGGCCAGTCCGCTGACATCCTCCCGCGTCGGGCCGAATAGCATGACGTCGACCGATGCGCCGTCCGCAGGGTCTTCGGTCGTGTCCGGTGCCTGCACGTCGTTGAGGTCGACCTGGACGGTGCACAACACACCAGGGATATCCGCCACGGACTTGCCTTCCGAGGTCCAGAACGGATCGGTGTTGTTGACCAAGGCGTCGGGGATCAGCATGGCTACTGAGTGATACATCCTCGGTATTGTGGTCGGCTGCAGCACCCGATCGATGGGGGCGTTGTTGTTGTAGGCAGCTTGGGAGGGGTAGATGCAGGCATACCCACTCGGGCAGCCGTGAACGCTGCCGGCTTGGGCGGAGGCGGGGGCGGCCGATATCGCGGCCGTGGTGAGGGTGGCCGCGCTCAATAGGGCAGCGACGCGGTATCGGGTGGTGCTCATGACAATCTTCTTCGGTGGTATCCCGACCCTATTGTTGGAAGATCAACACTAGCCGCGTAGCGATCGGCTTACCATTGGCTTTTGAGAGCGTTCTGGTTGCAGCGCAGTAACAAATATTTATCCCAATAGGAAGTGCAACCGCCTTTGGTACTTCGGCGCAATCGAAAATAACCTTCACGTAAACCAAGCAGCACCACGAAGCACTGCACAGAAATGCCGCTGCGCGCGGATGGTGAGCCGAAATGTGCTGGGGCTCGAGATATCCGGTATGCCGATCAGGTAGCGAAACCGCCCGTCGGAATGCCTGCGCCGTGGATGTGGCATCGCCGGGTACGGCAATGCCACATCTGGCAGTGACTTATCGGCTCCGGTCAGGAGGATTTGAAGAAGTTGACCGAATCGGGCGGACCATCGATGAAGACACGGGCAAACGACTGTGTGCCATCGGGGCACGTCATCGGACTGTCCGTCGTGAGGGCAACGATGGCGTTGATCGAATAACCCGCGTACGGCCCCTTCTTGACGTTGATGACCAAATTCGCCCCGTTGCTCGGATTATTCAGATTCAGGGTGATGGTGTAGTCGGCCGTGCCGTTCTCGAAGGTGTCGTTGCGGTTGACCCAGTAGAGGTTCGCCGATCCGGTGAGGACTATCGGTCCCGCCGGGTTGCAACCGGTCATGCTGGCCGGCGTCGTGGCCAGCCACGAACTGTACTGGGGCGGGCTACCGGGGACGGCGCCGGGGACGGTGCAGTGCCGGTATGACGCCGCGTACAGCGCTTTAGGAGGCACAAGATCTGCTTGTCCTCCCACATCACAGGACAGCGCGGGTAGCTGCGTGGGCAGCTGGGTCTCGACCAACGGCGCCGGCGATGAACCCGAAACAGCGGGAATGGCCAGCACGCTGCCGACCGTGAGCACGGTGGCCGCGAGGACCCGGCCGAGAGTGGCGGTGCGCATGATGTCACCTGTCTTCCTGCGCCCGTGGGGCACAACTTGTTCCGTCCCCGACATGTGGGAGGTGCGCACCTCGTACTCATCCATCGCTGAGGTTTTGCTGTGGGTTACATCACTATCAGGGCACCCCATAATGCCGATTACCGAGCTCTGTCGTTAGGGCGCAACGGGGTCCACCCATGCTTCAATGGCCCACACGTCGATCAGCGGGGGTGGTCGGATCTAGTCAGAAGGGACGGGCCGCTGACTAGGTGAACTCGATGGTCACCTCGCCGCTGAGGGTTGTCATGCCCACGGTGTTGCAGGCGAGGGAGAAGTCGGGGTCGGTGACGGTCTTGGTGGCGGTGAATCCGGCATCGAGCCCGGAGGTGACGGTCCCGGTGTGGACGTCCACGTGTGACCCGTTGGCCAATACTGTGACGACGCTTTTCGTAAAGCCGACGCTGCTCTGCGCCCCGTTGTTCCACTTGTCGGTTTCGGTGCCCGCCGGGACCAGGACAGCGCTGGTGCAGCTCAGCGGGCGTGTGATCTCCAGGTGGGTGGTGCCGCCGGTGAGCTGGGGGTCGGGCGTGATCGGGCACGGGCCGTAGCGGTCGTCGATGGTGATCTTCACGTCGTGGGTCGTGCTGGTGACCGCCGGGTCGAACGTGACGTTTTCTGTCCCGTTGCACGTCAACGGCCCTGGACCAGCCGCATAAGCGGTATGTGCTGGGACCAGGGCAGCCGAGCCCAGCGTCAGTAGCGCCAGCGGCAGCAGGCGGGTTGCTGCGGACCTGAGGATTTTCATGGCAAGTACACTTTCTTCGATTCCTGGCACGGCTCGATAGCTGCGGGGATAAGAATGTGATCGACGACACATTTGTGTCGTTACAGGTGGACAAGTATCGGACGGACAGGCGCGGATCGAGATTGCACTGCCCTGCCGACGCCGGCAACACCGAGCCCATCGGTGCACCGCCACTGCTGCGAGGCCACGGCGTTCAACAAGTCGGTGTAGCCAACTCCTGTTGAGCAGCAACGAAATCCCCGGCCGACCCCGTCGGCCGGGGATTCTCTCATCCGGGGGCGTCGGGGCTAGGGGCAGGTGAAGGGGACGCCCTTGCCGCCCGAGGCGGTGCTGGTGTCCATGTAGTAGGTGAGGTTGTCGGGGAGGTGGTTGATTTCCATGCCCACGGCGTGAGTGCCGGAGGCCATGCCTTCGACGGAGAAGGCGAAGTCCACGGTTCCGTCCGCACTGGAGGTGACGGTGCTCGACGTCGAGACGGGAGCGCCGCCGTCCAGCTTGTAGTACGCGTGGAACTGCTGGTTGGGGAGGTTGGTCTTGAAGAGATGGCCACTCACGAAGAGGGTCTTCGAGTCGTCACATTGAACGGTGGCGAAACTGTGGTTGCTATCAACGGTCTGGCCCTGGTGTTGCCCCGTCCAGGCAACGATGGGAGCGATCTCCGCCGATGTCGGGAGTGCCATTGTTCGATTCCCTTACTTGCGATGAGTCATAGTGAGAAGTGGGTCACCCACGTCAATGGTGCGCCCGATGCGGTCTCGAAGTGGGATGATTCGCCCGAATTAGTCTGCCGCACAAGCGATTATCCTCGCTCTGGCATACCGCCCAGGCGGTATGCCAAGGCGAATTGATCTCAGCCACAGTCGATTACGAGCCAAGCGAGAATCTACCCTCGCGGTGGCCATCGCGACCTACCTGAAGATCAACAGCCCCGCCGCAGCTCGGGGCCGTCGCGGTGTCCGCTAGGTGACCTAGCACCGTTCAATCGGCTGGCTGTACTCGACACAAGCATCCGGTATTGCCGCGTTCCGGGCGGCTCGAAGCGGCTCGCGCATAGAGTGGAAGATCAACGGGCCGAGATCATCTCGGCCCGCTGAACGCCCTCTTCTGCCGATGACAACGTGTGGGTCCTCGCTGCCTATGTCACTGTTACGGCCGCGAGGTCGCTGGTGATGCATGAGAATTGGGGTCGCGTCCGTTCACAGCTCCGCGACGAGTACACCGGGGCTGTCTTGATCCCGACACCGTGAGGAAAGTGATGACCACACCGAACCCAGAACCGACACCCGTCAAGTCCACGATCGCCGACACTGGCGGTGGCAAGGATGTGCCCGTCAATGATGGGGATGATCAGCTGTCCCACATTATCGATGACATCCCGATCATCTCGGGCAACGGCAGCGCCGACGGGTAATCCGCGATGCTGTGCCCGAACAGCAACGAAGCAGACGGACGATGGGGTGCCTCACTCAGAACCCGAAGGCGGCATCGGCGAGATCGTTGGCGTCGTCCACCTGTGACCCGCTGACACAACCGGCCTTGCTGTAGCGGATTGCGGCGAGGCCCACTCCAAGGACATCCGCTTTATGCCGCTGACCACCCTGATCGAACCAGCTAGCGCGACGCGGCGGAAGATCAAGTGGCGGTGTCGGTTCGAGTTCGACCGAACGCCCTGCACTGCCGATGAGCGCGTGCTCATTCCGGATCGGAAGCTGGTGACTGTGGCGGCAGCTGAACCGACTCCCGCCACAGTGCCCACCTTGGTACTTCTCAGACCGCCCTAACTGGGCCTGAGCTCACAGTCCGGGCCGGGGAAAACCAGGGATTCATGCCCGTTCGCGAATCGCACCACGTACGGCGGCTCGCCCTGTTCTCCTCTGACTTCGACAATTTCGCCGGTTTGTTCCGGTATGCCCGTTGCGCGGCCATGGATCAAGATCTGGTCTCCAACGTTTGCTCGCATCGAACCAATCCTCTCTCCGAACAGTTGCCTGGCATCACCAGTCTGCGGTGCCAACAGGGGTCATTTGCCCGAAACCGAACAGACTGCCTTGCCGAACAGCGGCCAGCCGCTGCGGCAAGCAGATTCGACACCGCGCAGAAACGTCCGGAAATGCCGCATATCGAGCGTTCGGTGCGCCGTGCGCATTGGCTGCCAACCGATTTCGTGTACGTCCCGGTATTGCCGAGGCGCGGAACCCTGCGCCGGCAGCGGACGAAGGCCGTGTCATCACATCCTCGGGCGGTGAACGGCACGGCCGTTCGCATCACCGGTCAGGCGGGCAGTACGCCGGGGCGGAACGGCTCCACGCCGATGGTTCGATGCACGTAGTCCGGCTTGATGAGCACCGCCACCCGTACCTCGCCGTCGACCGGCCACGGGAACGTCTCGGTGCCCAGATACTTCTGCGCCAGCCGGTCCATGATCCGCGACGCGGGCGCTCCCTCCACGAATCCCGCTGCACGCCCACGGATCTCGACGCGATCATAAGGATTGTCCGGGCTGAACGAGCACAGTGACAATCGCGGATCCCGGCGCAGATTCTGCTCTTTCATCCGTCCTCGCGACGTATCGACGACGATCCACTCCGTTCCATCGATCGTCTCCAGCCCTGCCCACATCGGCGTCAACTGCGGCCCACCGTCCGGATTCAGCGTTCCCATCACCCAAAACCACGGCCGCCGTAGCCAATCCCGAATCCCATCGTCCAGCGCATCGCTCATACCGTCATCCTGCCCGACCCCGAATACGCGCTCATGCCGAATTTCGGAGACCCGATCGTCGCGCCACGTCTCACGGTAGGTTTTACCCTGTGTCTGCGAACTGCGATCTCTACGCAACGGTAATAGGACTTGCCGATCTTCATGAAGCACAGTCGGTTAAGGCCGCGGTCGAGCAACTGTTGGCGGAGGAGTTCCAAGGTGGTTGGGATTTCAACGTGGAGGTCAAGCAGCGCGGCGATACCGAGATCTACCTGGTGATCGAGTCGCTCGATACGGTGATCATCGGCGGAAACGGCTCGTGGACAGACGTTTTCGATGACCTTCTCGCAGAGCGCGTTTCCGCCGTTGCGGCCCACGCCAAGACGAACACCGAGTGGACCTGGCCCGACTACCAGTAGCCGAGGTGCGTCGAGGCCTCGGCCGGATGCCGATCGACGGCGGAAGGGTCCGCCTGGAGGATCACTTCACCGAAATGCGGCTCGGAACACGGCTTTACGTGTACCGCTTCGTCGACAGCACCGGACAAAGTTTCGAATGTCATGCGGTCGGCTGCGACGCCGGGAAAATCAGATCGATCCAGCTTGCGGTGTGGCGGAAACCGATTCGCTCGTAGACGATGCGGGCCGGGTTGCCGTCGGTTACCGATAGCCCCAGCGCCGCAATGCCCGACGACGCCGCACGGGCCGAGACCACCCGCAGCAGCAGCGCGCCGAGCCCGGCGAGATCGGGGCCGGGGCGGCGGAAGACGTCGGAGATCCAGGCGCCTTCCAGCGGCGGCTCACCGCCGGTGTCCTGGACGAGGACCGCGGCGACCGCACGTCGCCCATCCCATGCCACGGTGCTACACGGCAGCAGTGGACCCATGAGCGAGCCGTCGTACAGCGCGGCGAGTGTCCGCAACCCGTCGACATCATGGTCGGGATGAGTCGACGGATAAGCGGCCGAGAATGCGTCCTGCAGAGCGGCGGGCGCAACCTCGGATGCGGGAACAGGTCGCAGCCCCGGCGGCAGCTCGGGCTCGGTCGGCGCCATCCCGGTCAAATCTCGTGTGTAGGTGTGGAAAAGCCGTACACGGTGGGCGCCCGCATCCAACAGCGCGGCGCCCAGGTCGGCGTCCGCGGTCGCGCCCCAACCCGACAGCGCCCGCAGGATCGGTGCCACCGCGCTCCGATCCCCGGAATCGGCCCAGCGCAAATCCTCGGCCCACAGCCGGTCACCACGGCGCCCCGGCTCGTAGTGTGCCAGCGCGGTTCCCCGAGGATCGAAAATCGTCTCGATATCCCTCTCCGGCTCGATCATCACCGACATTCTTCTCGATCGACCTATGCGATGGCGGGGTGCCCCCAACCTCGCCACCAGCGGTCGGCGATCCGCGCGGATGCACGAAAACGCCGCGTTCCGGTCGTTCAGATGAGCCACAGCCGTTGGCTGACAGGCGATCCCGCGGAATGCGCGCACCTGCCGACGTCAGTGCGATGGTTTGGTTTCGATCTCAACCTCGTTGAGTGAATACAACGTCATGGCCATGTCGCGCAACCGTCCGAAGTATTCCGCCTCGTACTCGTCTTCGAAGTAGGGCATGATTCTGTCCAGCTCACCAATGCATTCGCTCAGGACTCGGCGACGCCAATCGTCCAGCGCCCCCGAAAGCGCCACCGAGACGCAGCCCGCGATATCCGCATCGACCAGTACCAGCTCCACATCTTCGATGTCCACGCCTCGGCAGCGTGGCGGAAATGGGGCCGACCGGTGTTCGACCCATAGCCGTGCGAGCAACTGGCGACTCGGCTCGTCCATGTCAAAACCCTTGTCTCTCAACGCATGACCGCGACATAAAGGCTTCCATGAGCCGTCCGGCCCGGGGACCGAATGCACGAAAACGCCGCGTTCCGGAGATTTGGGCGAGCCGTAGCCGTTGTCCGCCAGTCGATTTCGCGAACCTCTGATAGTGCCTACGAGCGGATGTGGCTGGTCTGGTGGCGGTCGGTGTGAGCTGAGCGTAGAGGCGAAGGACTCCATACACGCTGAGCGGTGACACGGCCGTCGCCAGCGGCACGGTTACGGCACCGACCGTCCCATCCGGAATGATCCGTGGAAACGAATAGCGAGGGGTCTAGGCAACTCTGGGATGGTTATCGTCCCGATCCGCCGCTTCGGCCATGCAGAGAACCGAAACTGAACATTCGATCTGAGGAACAGGGGAAGAATCAGTGCGAGTTGGTCGGGTCAGAAACCGTGCGGGTGAAACGTTCTCGGGCCGGTGTCGCAAACCCAGCGGCGTGATTGTCGCTTGCGTGCTGGCCGGGGCCGTCTCGTTCGGTGCGCCGGTGGGGGTGGCGCCCGCGGCGGCCAAGCCCGACACCGTTGTCATGACGTGCGACGAGACCGGCATCGTCACCTGGCTCAATGCCGGGATCACCGACACCAAGGCCACGGTCAGGTGGGAGAACAACAAACACTACGACAACTGCCGGCTGCCGGACGGATCCACACCCAAGGTGTATCCGAAGATATCCGTCGCGGAGGGCACCGAATTCGCGTCGTGCGACGATGTCGATGTCGAGAGCCACAAGGGCAGCGGGGAAATGACTTGGTCGGACGGGTCAGCCACCACGTTCGAGCAGAAGGCGTCGAAGCAGAGCAAGTTCAAAGGTGATGGCACCGGCGAGTTCACGCTCATCATCGGGGACGGAAATGACTTCGCGGGCGACACCGCCATAGACAAGGACACTCTGACGAAGAAGGAATCGGAATCCTGCCCTGGCCTGACAAGCGCGACAACCAAGGGCACTCTCACCATTTACGCGTAGTAGAGCACGGGCGAGGCGGCGGGCGAATCGGATTCGCCCGCCGACGCCGTCGTCATAAGCTGCGGCCATGCCGAAGATCAGGTTCACCAATTCGGGCTCCGACAAGCCGTTCATTGTCTGGATCGAGCCTTGGGCCCAGGATTACTGGCTGCGCCCCGGAGATTCGTTCACCATAGAGTACGACGAAAGCGACTTCGTGGAACGGGCAAACCTCGGCGCGGACTTCGATGTGGTGTGGCATGACAAGGGCGTCACGGTCTGGCCGGCCTCCAGCCACGAGGTCACAGTCCGCGATCAGTCCGGTACCGAACTCGAATGCGGCCACCAGCGTCCCGCAGCGAGTTGAGAGCTCGACACGTTACTGCCGCTGCGCGGGCATTGGTAAACCATCAGAATCGGTTGCGCGACAAGGACTTCCAACGCGCGCACCTGCCGACTATCGAGTTACACAGTTCGACGGACAGACCCCAACCGTTCAGATCCATTATGCAACAGGGGCTTTCAATGCCCGGTATCGCCGATTATGCGACGTTCGAGATCGTCGCCGGTGAGATCAGTCCTGCGGGGAGGGGCTTCGGGGCGACGACCGGTCGTCGATCGGCGTGCGTAGCATCCTCGGCGATGATGGGAGGGGAATGTCGGAGGTTGTGAACTTGACGGCGGTTGATTCCGCGGGCGTGCTCTGGCCGGTCGTGCTTCGTTTGGGTGAGCCGTCGGTGGCGCGGGTGGAGTTGGTGGGTCATGGCGTGTTCGGGTCGGGTGATGACGACCACCTGAGCTGTCTGGTCGCTGTCCGCGAGTATCTGGAGGAGCGGGGACGGCTGTTGTGCTGTCAGGGCGCTCGGCCGGATGTGTGGCCGTCGGGCATGTTGCGGCAGTTCGAGAATGGTCGGCGGGCATACGTTCTCGACCGTGATCGGCGAGGTGCGGAGCTCGAGGTGGTGGACATCTTCGCTCCGGCGCCGGCCGAGATGGTCGTGAGCGTGTTGGAGCAGGGTAAGGCCGTATTCGCGTTCTACGGCTTGCCTTGGCGAGGAGAGTAGCCGCTCCCCCATCACCGGGTTATCCGGTCGTCCGCCCGATAAGGCAAACTGCCAACTCATGGTGGCCAAATTCAGTGCGGGGATTCTGTTGTTCCGGATGACCGATACCACCGAGGTACTGCTCGGGCATATGGGTGGGCCGTTCTGGGCGAAGAAGGACGGCGGCGCGTGGTCGCTGCCGAAGGGCGAGTACGACCCCGCGACAGAGGAGCCACGGGTGGCGGCGGCGCGCGAGTTCACCGAGGAGTTGGGGCTGCCGGTGCCGGATGGCGAATGGGTTGCGCTCGGCGATGTGACGTACGGCAGCGGCAAAAGCCGAAAACAGTTGTCCGCCTGGGCGATCGAGGGCGACCTCGATGCGGACGCCATCGTGCCGGGAACGTTCGAGATGGAATGGCCGCCGAAATCGGGCAAGCTGGCGGAGTTTCCGGAGATCGACCGCGCGGGCTGGTTCGATTTGGCCACCGCCGCCGACAAGCTCGGGGCCGGTCAGCGACCGCTGCTCGACCGGCTCGCCGAGTTGATCGCGAATCGGCGCACCGCCGGTGCGGTGAAACGCGACTGAGATCGCCAATTCCCGCACAGCGGTTGACCTTCCGGCGTCGGCCAATCCGCAACCCTGGCTATTCCAGCGCCGAACGCTACCCAGGAACGGTCTCAGGCGGGCACGCCGGTCCAGGCACGGCCCGTGATCAACTCGTACGCCTGAACGTACCGCTTACGGGTGGCCTCGACGACATCGCCCGGGATTTCCGGCCCGGGCGGTTCCTGATTCCAGCCGGTGGAGGTGGCCCAGTCGCGGACGAACTGCTTGTCGAAGGATCGCTGCGTGCGACCGGGCTGCCATTCGTCGGCGGGCCAGAAGCGCGACGAATCGGAGGTGAGCACCTCGTCTCCGAGGGTGAGAACGTCACCGTCCCAACCGAATTCGAGTTTGGTATCGGCGATGATCACACCGCGCTGCGCCGCGTGCGCCGCACCCCGCGAATAGATGTCGAGCGTGCGCTCGCGCAGCAGTTCGGCGACCTCGCGCCCCTCCTGGGCCACCACGTCGTCGAAGGTGATGAACTCGTCGTGTCCCTCGGACGCCTTGGTGGTGGGCGTGAAGATCGGCTCGGGCAGCTTGTCGCCCTCGACCAGTCCCGGCGGCAGCTGCACACCCGAAACCGCACCGGTGCGCTGATATTCCTTCAGCCCGAGTCCGACGAGGTAGCCACGGGCGATGCATTCCACCTGCACCATCTTCAGCGGCTTGCAGCGGATGGCGCGGCCGGCGAATTCGGCGGGCACATCGGTGGCCGACAGCACGTGATTGGGCACATCGGTGAAGAAGTCGAACCACCAGTTGGACAGCTGGGTCAGCAGCGCACCCTTGTCCGGAATCGGCGTCGGTAGCGTCACGTCGTACACCGAGACCCGATCGGAGGCGACGAGCAGCAGGCTGTCACCGTCCTCGTACAGGTCACGCACCTTCCCGGCGTGCACATGCTTCAACGCAGACCTCCACATTCCTCGGCTCTTCCCGGCAACCCGCACAATACCGCCGAGCCCACCGTGCCGGGTCACCGGCGGTACGCGCAATGACGCCCGTAACTCCGCCGCGGCAACCGGCGGGCAGTGACTAGGGTTGAGCGAGGAAAACCCCGCGCGGGCGACCACGCCGAGGTGGCATCGTGAGTGCCGCCCGTGCTCAGTTCTTCGACAACGAAGGAGCCCAATTGTCCGCACCGAATCTGACTCGCGACCAGGCGATCGAACGCGCCGCGACAGTGCGGGTCGAGAACTATCGCATCGACCTCGACCTCACCGACGGGGCCGGCAAGCCGGGCGAGCAGACCTTCTTTTCCCGCAGCACGGTGACGTTCACCGCGACACCGGGCGCGAGCACATTCGTCGATATCGTCGCGCGCGGTGTGCGCTCGGCCGTGCTGAACGGCACCCCCATCGAGATCGGCGACTATGACGAGGCCAAGGGCATCGCGCTCACCGGCCTGGCCGAGCACAACGAACTGGTGGTGGAGGCCGATTGCGAATACTCGCACACCGGCGAGGGCCTGCACCGCTTCGTCGATCCCACCGACCAGGCCGTCTACCTGTATTCGCAGTTCGAAACCGCCGACGCCAAAAGGATGTTCGCGTGCTTCGACCAGCCGGATCTCAAGGCCACCTTCGATATCACGGTCACCGCACCGTCCGACTGGCAGGTGATCTCGAACAGCGCTGCGACCCAACCGGTTCCAGGTAAGCACGTCTTCGCGACCACGCCGCGGATGTCGACCTACCTGGTCGCCCTGATCGCCGGGCCGTACGCTCGATGGACCGATGAATACACCGATGAGCACGGCACCATCCCACTCGGAATCTACTGCCGCGCTTCGCTTTCCGAGTACATGGACGCCGAGCGCCTGTTCACCGAGACCAAGCAGGGTTTCGGCTTCTACCACAAGAGTTTCGGTGTGCCGTACGCCTTCGGCAAGTACGACCAGCTGTTCGTGCCGGAGTTCAACGCCGGCGCGATGGAGAATGCGGGCGCGGTAACCTTCTTGGAGGACTACGTCTTTCGCTCCAAGGTGACTCGCGCCTCCTATGAACGCCGCGCCGAGACCGTGCTGCACGAGATGGCGCACATGTGGTTCGGCGACCTGGTCACCATGAAGTGGTGGGACGACCTGTGGCTGAACGAATCGTTCGCCACCTTCGCCTCGGTGCTGTGCCAGTCGGAGGCGACCGAATACACCAGCGCCTGGACCACTTTCGCGAATGCGGAGAAGTCGTGGGCGTACCGGCAGGACCAGCTGCCGTCCACCCACCCCATCGCCGCCGACATTCCCGATCTGGCCGCGGTGGAGGTGAACTTCGACGGCATCACCTACGCCAAGGGCGCAAGCGTGCTGAAACAGCTTGTGGCCTATGTGGGTTTGGAGCCGTTCCTGACCGGCCTGCGCCAGTACTTCACCGAACACGCCTATGCCAACGCCACTTTCGACGATCTGCTCGGCGCGCTCGAAAAGGCTTCCGGCCGTGACCTTTCCACCTGGGGCGCACAGTGGTTGAAGACGACGGGTCTGAACATCCTGCGCCCCGACTTCACCGTGAACGAGGCGGGCGAATTCACCTCGTTCGCCGTGGTGCAGGAGGGCGCCGCGCCGGGCGCCGGTGAGCGCCGGGTGCATCGCCTCGCCATCGGCGTCTACGACGACCAGGACGGAAAGCTGGTGCGCACCAAGCGCGTCGAGCTCGATCTGGACGCCGTCGAACGCACCGAGGTGCCGGAGCTGGTCGGCGTGCCGCGCGGGAAATTCGTGCTGGTCAACGACGACGACCTCACCTACTGCTCGGTCCGCCTCGACCCGGATTCGCTGAACGTGCTGATCAACCGGATCGGCGATATCGCCGAACCGCTCCCGCGCACCCTGGCCTGGTCGGCCGCGTGGGAGATGACGCGGCAGGCCGAGATGCGGGCCCGCGATTTCGTCGCGCTGGTGCAGCGCGGCATCGGCGCGGAAACCGAGGTCGGCGTGGTGCAACGGCTGCTGATGCAGGCCAACACCGCACTCGCCGCGTACGCCGATCCCGAATGGCTCGCCGCCTCCGGTTGGACCGGCTACGCCGACCGGCTGCTGGAGCTGTCCCGCGCCGCCGCGCCCGGTTCGGATCACCAGCTGGCCTTCGTCAACGGGCTGCTGGCGACCAAACTGTCCGGGCCGCACATCGAGGTACTGCGCAAGTTGCTCGACGCCGACCCGGCCGAGGTCGGGCTCGCGGGGCTCGCCGTCGATACCGATCTGCGCTGGCGGATCGTGACCGCGTTGGCCGCGGCGGGCGAAATCGACTCCGACGGGGTGGACCATCCGTTCATCGACGCGGAATTGGCCAAGGATCCGACCGCGGCAGGCAAACGGCAGGCGGCCACCGCCGGTGCCTCGCGACCGATCGCCGCGGTGAAGGAACAGGCCTGGCAGACCGCGATGTTCGACGACGCCGTCCCGAATATCACCATCCGCGCGATCGTCGCCGGCTTCTCGCCGGTCGGTCAGGGCGAACTGCTCGCGCCGTTCGTCGAACGCTACTTCGCCGATATCGCCGGCGTGTGGGAGCGCCGATCCAGCGAGGTCGCGCAGACCGTGGTGGTCGGCCTCTACCCGAGCTGGGCGATCAGCGAGGAGGCGGTCGCGGTGGCCGATAAGTTCCTCGCCGACAACCATCCGCCCGCCCTGCTCCGGTTGGTGTCCGAGGGTAAGGCGGGCATCGAACGCTCGCTGCGCGCACGGGCTTTCGACAAGGAGTAGAGGTAACTCTGTAATCCCGTTCCCCCGGCTGTCGCCGGGGGAACGGTAGGGCGTCAGCAGGTCTTGGGACCTGGGTTGCCGCCGCGCAGGACCCAGCTGAGCCAGGCGGTCGCGGCGGGCCAGCCGATGACATCGGCCGAAATGTGTTCGCTGATCGGCACTTCCAGGTAGCGCAGGTCGACGTTCGCTCGGCAGTAGGCGTCGATCGTCGGGTGGATGACCTGGGGCGGGATCAGCTGGTCGGTGGTGGACTGCCACATGAACAGCGGCATATCGGGGCGATGCGCCGGGTCGACGCCGAAGCTGATGTCGTGCAGCACCTGCTGAATTTCGGGCCGCCGCAATACGTTCGGATCCTTCAGGTACGTCGACATCGGCGGGCTGAGCATTCCGGCCGCGATCTCGGTCCACAGGCAGCGGTTACCCATATCTTCGAAGTGCGCGACGCCATCGGGCGTGAGCAGGTCCTCGGGTTTCAGCACGTCGGGATATTCCCGCGCCACCCCGTTGACGAAGACCCACACCGCCCACTGCGCGAAGAAGTTGCCGAGGTTCACCGGCCCGAGCACCTCGTCGAGCAGCGCATTCTTATCGCCCGGCACACCGCCCTGCGCCGACCCGAGGATCGGCAACTCCGGTGCGTAGGACGCGTGCAGTTCGGCCGCGGACGCGCTGGCATTTCCGCCGCCGGAATACCCGTAGAGCCCGACCGCCGAATCGGCGAGTCCCAGTGCCGGATCCCGCTTCGCGGCCCGGATACCGTCGAGCACCATCCGGCCCTCGGACGGGCTCAGCGCGGTATTGCGTTTGCCGTTGAAATCCGAGATCACCACGGCCATACCCTGTTCCAGGAAATACTGGGTCAGCGCGATCTCCTTGAACAGCCCGGCCCGCAACGTATACGACGGGTTGCAGATGTTCGCGGTGCTGTCGATCGCCTCCTGATAGGACACCAGCGGCCGCGGGCTCCCGATCCACGGAATACCCGGGGTCAGCACCGTGGTCGCGGTGACCAGCGGGGTCCCGTGCGCATCGGTGCTGCGGTACAGAATCTGCCTGGTGGACACCGGGATCGGGATGCCGAGCACATAGGACTGCACATCGCGGGTCCGCACGATATCGCCATTGTTCAGGCTGTCCAGATTCGGCGGATCGGCGTACCAGGGGTCGCTCTCGGGTGGCGTCAGCGGCACCACCGCCGGGTAGATCTGCCGTTCGCTCGGCAGCGGTATCGGTGGCTGCGCCACGGCCACCGCGGTGGACACCGCCGTGAGCACGCAGACGCCGAGACCGGCGAGCATCGAAAGCCGTCGTGCCGACATCTTCTCCCCTACCGTGTGTGCTGAAGGGAGATCTGCGGTACAGCCGACACCTCCCTGTGTCAGCTTTCACAACACACGACGGCGCGATGTTGCGGTAGTCGCAACTGGCCTGTTAGCGAGGCCAACGATATGTGCACTCTGCCCAAATGGCTCGGCGCGCCCACCGATAACGGTGGACGCGCCGGGAGCATCAGCGATTTCGGGTGGGCGAGCCTAACGTCCGATCGCGGCGGCCATCACCCGAACCGCCGACACCAGGCCGTCGATGAGCTGCCCCTGACGGAATGAGCTCAGCGCGGCCGTGACGCCGAGCTGGCAAACCCGGTCGTTGGCGCGGTCGGCGACCTCGCGGCCGGAGCGCACCTCGATCGCCTTGTCGTTCGGGGAGACGGCGATGAGCACCGAACGCGCCGCCTCCGGTGTCTTCGGGAAGATCGCGTCCGCGCCCGCGGCGGGATCCTCGCCGAGGTTGCCGATGTAGATGTTGAAGCGCACCTTGGTCGCCCGAGTGGCCTCGGTGAGCACGTTGTCCATGGCCAGCCGCTCCGGATCGCTGAACGGCGCCTCCTTGAACACGGCACCGGCCTCGTGCACGCCGGAAACGCGTCCGCTGCTGGTGATGGCGTATCCGTGCGGCAGATCGGCCTCGACCACCGCGGGCCATTTAGAACTTGCCACTTGCCCGGCCTCCGATCAGATCCGCCGCGGCGGACTCGATAGCCGCATGGGAGCCATGCGACGAACCACTGTCATGGTGACCGGATCCGGTCACCTCGTCGGTCGCACTCCACAGCACCGGCTCTGCCGTCCACTCCTGACCGAGGTCGAAGTGGGTCGGCTTCTCGCCGGCGAGTGGCTTACCGAGAAACGACAATCCGGCGATCACGCCGTAGATCACCAGCGGGATGCCGACGAAGATCAGCACTGTCTCGAGAATGCTCACGGATCAACGGTAGACGATGCTGTGTAGTAGTTCCGCCACCGGCCGAAAGATCGGTGAATTCGTGTCGATTCAGACCAGCCAGGCGGCCGTGTCGGGCGGCAGCAGACCGCCGTCCAGCGGGGCGCTGGCCAGGATCACCGTGCCGGGCGGCAGCGCCACCGCGGCCGGGGACGCGTTGAGCACGCAGATCAGGCCGCCGGGTCTGCGGAAGGCGAGGCAACCGGGCGGGCTGCCGTACCAGTCGAGTCCGGGACCGGCGAATTCCGGTCGCACACCGCGCAATTCGATCGCCGCCCGGTACAGCGACAGCGTCGAACCCAGCTGCTCCAACTGTCGCTCCACCGTGAGCTCGGCCCAGGACGGCGGCAGCGGTAGCCACGGCTGCCCGGTGGTGAATCCGAACGGCGGCTCGCCTCCCTCCCACGGAATCGGCACCCGGCAACCGTCCCGGCCGCGAATGGTGTGCCCGGACCGCTCCCACGTCGGATCCTGCAGCACCGCCTCCGGCAGATCGTCGACGTTCGGCAGGCCGAGCTCCGCCCCGTTGTAGATGAAAACCGCACCGGGCAAAGCGAATTCGACCAGGGCCATGGCCCGCGCCCTGGCCAGGCCCGCTAGGCCGCCGCCGTAGCGGGTGACCTCTCGGTCGACATCGTGATTCGACAGCGTCCAGGTGGGGTTCGCGTCGACGGTGGCCACCGCGGCCAGCGAGTTATCGATCGCGCCGCGCACCGAATCGGCATCGAACGGCGTCTCCGCCAACCGGAAATTGAAGGCCAGATGCAGTTCGTCGGGGCGCAGATATTCGCCGAAGCGGTGGTTGTCGTCCACCCACACCTCGCCGATCGACACCGCGTCGGGATATTCGTCGAGCACCTTGCGGATGCGGCGGTGGATCTGGTGCACGGCGGGATTGTTGAACCGGGGATCGTCGTCATCGATGTGGGTGAGCTGGCCCGCGGGGACGTCCACCATATCGGGCAGGCCGTCGGGCTTGGCCATGCCGTGCGCGACATCCAGCCGGAAACCGTCGACGCCGCGATCCAGCCAGTACCGCAGCGTCTTCTCGAAATCCTGCCAGACCTCCGGATTGTCCCAGTTCACGTCCGGCTGTTCGGGGGCGAAGATATGCAGGTACCACTGGCCCGGTCTGCCGTCGGCCTCGGTGACCCTGGTCCAGGCCGGGCCGCCGAAGATGCTCGGCCAATTGTTCGGTGGCAGTGCGCCGTCCGGCCCTCGGCCGTCGCGGAAGATGTAGCGAGACCGCTGCGGACTCCCCGGCGGCGCGGCCAAAGCCTCGATGAACCAAGGATGTTCGCTACTGGTGTGGTTCGGCACCAGGTCCATGGTCACCTTGATGCCGCGGTCGTGCGCCTCGGCGATCAACTCGTCCAGCGCGGTCAATCCGCCGAACATGGGGTCGATATCGCGCGGGTCCGCCACGTCGTAACCGCCATCGGCCATCGGCGACCGCATGACCGGGCAGATCCACAGCGCGTCGACACCGAGCAGCTCGAGATAGCCGAGCTTGTCACGCACGCCGCCGAGATCGCCGATCCCATCACCGTTCGAATCGGCGAACGATCTGGGATAGACCTGATAGAACACGGCCGACCGCCACCACGACTGTGCTTGGCGATCCACCGGCGCCGGCACGGCAGATGTCTGTGTCACAGTCGTTATATTGCCAGGGCGCACCGACAAATTCCCGCATCGTCAGCAAACTTGTCCGGTTTCCGCAAATAACCAGCATTCCCGGGTGTCAAGCCGAAAACCCTAGGGGCATCGGGTTACTCGGCCGAAACGGCACCGCGCGACACCGCCAGCAAATTCATGATCGCTCGGCGCGTCGCCAGCAAACAAGTCCCTCCGCGACCGGAATCCGCCCCGCACAGGCGGATCGGCACAGTCAGAAGGGCGAGTTGACCAACGAGTTGGCCGCCATCTCCAGGTAATCGAGCAGCGCCCGGCGATGCTGATCGTCCAGTACATCCGGCTCGATCTCGGCGACCGCGATCCGCATACAGCGCAGCCAGGCATCCCGCTCGAGCGGACCGATCTTGAACGGCATATGCCGCATGCGCAGGCGCGGATGGCCGCGCTCATCGGAATAGGTGCGCGGACCGCCCCAATACTGTTCCAGGAACATCCGCAACCGCCGCTCGGCCGGACCCAGATCCTGCTCCGGATACAGCGGGCGCAGCAGCTCGTCGGCCTTCACCTCGCGATAGAACGCCGCGACGAGCCGCCGGAACGTATCCGCACCGCCGACCGCGTCATAGAACGACGTAGCCGTTTGTTCACCCGAAGTCATTAGGCCCTTTCTGTTTGGCCGTTCTGTTTTGGCCGCGCTTCGCGCGGCGTGTTCGCCGCCCCGGGGAGTCTCGCGTCTCAGCGGTCGAGACTCGCGCCTTCGGCGCATGCGCTTCGACCGCTGAGACGCGAGACGGGCGGCGAACGTCGCTCGTAAGACTCGCTCCCGAGCTGGTTGCGTCGGATTCGAACCTCGCCCCTGTTCATTGTGCTCTGTTCAATTGGTTGGGCTCGAGTGGCCGCCTGGTGAACGTCACGCGGGCCGATTGAATGTGGGCGAGACCACAGCGGTCGGCGGTACAGTCGGAGGGGTCGGCAACACTCTCGCGATTGCCTGCGGAGCGGGGTCGGCCGGTCAGTAGGGGATTCGGGATTACGAACCAGCGGCTCTTCAACCAAGGTTCACCGGACATTGCGCGAAATCACCGTGCATTCCCCGCCGTTCCATGGTCAACTGGGTGGCAGTCTCTGCCCGAATACCACATGATCCTGCCAATCATGAAACTGAGGTCCAGATGAAGCAGCGGCACGGCGCCAAGTCACATGAGGCGCGCACGCATCGACAACTCCAGCCCGCCGACGTCCACAATCGTGGGTCGGGGGCTACTCCGCTGCACATCTTGTCCGATCATTATCCCGGCGCCCAACACGGGCAGCCCGAACATCGCACCACCCCGCAGGCCGGAACGACGCACACCAGTTGGTTGAAGCGCCGGGTGCTGCTGTTGAACGCCACCTACGAGCCGCTCACCGCTCTCTCCGCCCGTCGCGCGGTAGTCCTGCTCATCTGCGACAAGGCCGACGCCGTCCACCACGACCCCGAGGGTTCCGTGGTCCACTCGGCCGGGTCCACCGTCGCGATTCCGTCCGTGATCCGGCTGCGCACCTACGTGCGCGTCCCCTATCGGGCCCGGGTTCCGATGACCCGCGCCGCCCTCATGCATCGCGATCGCTACCGCTGCGGATACTGCGGCGGAAAGGCCGAAACCATCGACCACGTCATCCCCCGCAGCCGCGGCGGCGAACACTCCTGGGAAAACTGCGTCGCCAGCTGCGCGCCCTGCAACCACCGCAAGGCCGACAAACTGCTCAGCGAGCTGGGCTGGACCCTGCATTCGCCGCTGGTGTCCCCGAAGGGCCCGCACTGGCGGCTGCTGTCCACCACATCCGAGCTCGACCCCGTCTGGTTGCAGTACCTCGGCGAGGGCGCGGCCTGACGTAGACTCCGTCCCCAAGTCTTGTCAGCAAGGGGGGCGCGGTGCGCTGGTACGTCAAGCTCGGGATGATCGGTGCGGTCGTCCTACTTCTGGCGCTCATCCCATTGGGGTTCTATGTGCGCGAGGCCGTTCGTGGCGAACATTGCCCCGCGGACAGCTCCGGCCTCATGTGCTATCACGGCGAGCTTGTCACCTATCGAGAACTCCGCATGAAGCAGCACACCGAACGTCGACTCCTCCGGGTGTCGGCGGCCGCGGGCGGAATCGGCGTCGCGATGATCGGCATCGCGGGCTTCGAGTCGTATCGCGCTCGGCGGCGCGGCAGTGCGTCGGCGACCGGGCTCACGGGTATTCGTTGACCAGGACCGCCCAGGTGCCGGGTTCGAGTGCTTCGAATACGTGCGGGACGTCGGCCGGATACAGGATGTAGTCGCCGGGGCCCAGCTCCACCGGGTCATCCATCAGGCCGACCAGGGCGCGGCCCGCGGCGACCATCACATGTTCGAGCACCCCTGGCATATGCGGCTGGGAGCGGCGGGCATGTCCGGGTTCGGCGGTGATCCGGAAGATATCCCGGCGCGAGTTCGACATACCGGCCGCCAGCAGCGTCGCCTGGTAATCGGCGTGTTCGGCGGCCACCACGCGGCCCTCGCCCGAGCGGATCACCTGAACGCTGGGGCGCGGTGGATCCAGCAGCCGGGAGAACGGGATGTCGAGTGCGACGCAGAGCGCCCACAGCGTCTCGATACTCGGGTTGCCCGTACCCGATTCCAGTTGGGACAGCGTGGATTTCGCAATACCGGCGCGATTGGCCAGTTCGGTGAGCGAGATACCGGCGCGGACGCGTTCGCGCCGCAGCGAGGTGGCGATGACCGCCTGTGGGCTCTGCTGCGCGGTCTCCGGTTCGAACCGGGCCACCGGGGCATAGCGATCCGCCGGAACCCATTCGTCGTCGCCCACATACCCTCCCGCCACGGTGTGAATCGCTCAACAGGAAACCATATTGACGAATCCGATCGCCATGTTCACTATAAACAACATGCGTTCGATATGGCGAACACTCGGCCGCGACGCCGTCACCGGTATCGGGGGCGTCCTGCTCGCGGTCGGTGTGATGGGAGTTTCCTACGGAGCGACGGTGGTCGCGTCCGGACTACCCGTCTGGCTACCTATCGTCCTCAGCTACATCGTGCTCGCGGGCGGCGCCGAATTCCTGTTCACCGGGATCATCGCATCCGGCGGCAATCCCATTGCCGCTATGTTCGCCGGGCTCCTGGTCAATGCCCGGCACCTGCCGTACGGATTGTCGGTGCCCGATGTCGTCGGTACCGGCTGGCGGCGGCTGATCGGCATCCACGTGATGAACGACGAAGCCGTGGCGGTGGCGCTGGCGCAGCCGGATCCGGAACGCAAGCGCGCGGCGTATTGGCTGTGCGGGTTGGGGGTCGGCGTGGTCTGGCCCGGCGGCGCCGCGATCGGCGCGCTCATCGGAGCGCTGGTGCCCGATACCGGGGCGCTCGGACTGGACGCGGTATTCCCCGCGATACTGCTGGCCCTGGTGATACCCGCGTTCCGCGATCGAATCACGTTGCGCGCGGCGCTGTTCGGCGCGGTCGTCGCCGTCGCGGCGGCGCCTTTCGTACCCGCCGGGCTGCCGGTGTTGCTAGCCCTGTCCGGCCTGCTGGTCGCGGCATGGGAGCTCACCCGCCCGAGCCGTATCGCGGAAAAGGTGGCGGCACAATGATGTTGGCGATCGGCATGGTCGCGCTGAGCCTCGGCACCTATGCGTTCCGCTGGGCCGGTCCGGCGCTGCGCGACCGGATCCGCTTTCCGGAGCGCGCGGTGCGGCTGCTGGAGATCGGCGCCATGGTGCTCCTCACCGCGCTGGTCGCGGTGACGACAATTCCCACCGGCACAGGCAAATTCGGCTTCGCGCTACCGGCGGGCGTCATCGTCGCGGGCGTGCTGGCGGTGCGGAAGGCGCCGATGCTCGCGGTGATCGTCGCGGCGGCGGCAACGACGGCGGCGCTGCGCCTGTGCGGCGTTTCCTGACAGCGCCACCGTAAACCGCTGCCGCCCAGCATCTTTGCGGACTCAGTCGAAGGTGTTGAAGGTGTCGCAGCTGTCGGGGTCCGGTTGCGGCGACACCGCCGCCAGCCAGCAGGTGATGCCGTGGATGAAGCCGGAACTGCCGGTGCCGAGGTTCGTCAGCAGATCGCCGCTACCCGAGGAACTGCCCGACGCCGAACCGCTGGCCGCATCGGCCAATGGGGCGGTCGGAACTACGAAAGCGGCCGCCACCAGCGCGGTAGCGGCCGCCGAACGAATGCGCATATCACTTGCCTCCCTCTGGATTCCGGCCGTGCCGCGCGGTAGACCAGCGGCCGGGATCCAGCCAGGGAGTCTAGCGTCCCGAACGTTTGGGGGGCCGAATACACGCGCAACTGGGGAAATCAGCCCCAGTTGCCGCAGGGTGCCGAATCCGGCTGCGACATAATGTTTTTCAATAGGCAGATAATGCTCTTGCTGAAAGTGGCACTACCGGAGGCGGATCCGGTAGCGAATTGGGCGCTGCCCGAGGCACTTCCAGAGGACGAACCGGTGCCCGCATTCGCCATCGGCGCCACCGCGATCAGGCACGCCACGGCCATCGCCGTACCGGCGACAGACCTGCTGAACTTCATGAAAACCTAACCCTTTCACTGCATTCCGCCCCCGTCGCAGCGAGGTTAGTTGCGGACCATGCCGCCACCCAGCCCTGGTTTCCGATGCCCCGAATTCAATGGGCACGCGGTGCGGATTTCGTTGCGCAGCTTGGTAACCGGAGGCTCAGCTCGGAAACAGCGGAATGGCGCCGCCGCGGCGGCGGGCCACCGAACCGTAGCGGGCGTCCAGGCGCAGCCAGGTCTTGGTGGCGCGCACCCGCACGATCTCGTCGGCCGGAATGCGCCGCGCCACCGCCCGCTCCCCCGCATGCGGGATGAAATCCATCGCGGTGAGCGCGAATACCACCCGCATCGGCACCCCGACCTCCATGCCCGCACCGGAGACGGTCAGCACGGTCTGCTCGAGCAGCGAGGCGGGCGGACCGTGCCCGCTGCCGTGCTCCTTGGCCAGCCGCGCACCCTGCTCGGCCAGTTCGACCAGGGTGCGCGCCGGCACATCGTCGACGTGCACGAAGCCGTCGACCGGCGGCAGCGCGCCCCGCCACGCCGAATCCATCGAATACCCGAGATCGATCGGGCTGCCCGAACCCAAACCGGCCAGCACCAGGTCGGCCCCGACGGTGACATCGTCGACGCCGAGTTCGGCGACCACGGTGCGCACCGCGAGCGCCTCGAAACCCGTTGCCACCCAGGCCGATACGTACCGATCCCCGCGGCGGCGCAACCGGATCACCGCCGCGGGATCCAGCCGGACGGCCCTGGTCAGAAAGGTGGCCAGATTCTCCCGTTCGGCCGGATCGGACACATGCAGCACCCGCTGCTCTGCCATCACGAACGCGCAGTGATCAGTCGGGCATCCACTCGCTCAGATATTCACGTTCCGGACCGGTCAGCCTGCGCAACCGCTGCGTCTCGATATCGAACGCGGCCATCTGCGTCGACGCGATCACCGCCGGCGGCGAATCCGGTGCCGCGCCATTGGCCCGCACCTCGTAGCCGACGGTGAAGTCGACCGCCCGCAGCTGCTCGATCCACATCGCGATATCGAGCGGGGTGTCCTCGTGGCGGAGCTGGCCGCGGTAGCGCACGCGCAGATCGGCCAGCACACATCCGTTTCGCAGTGCGGCGGTCGGGCGTCCGTCGTCGAACAGCCACGGGATCCGCGCCTCCTCCAGCAGCGTCACCATGCGGGCGTGATTGACGTGCTGGAACACGTCCATATCCGACCACCTGATTTCCACCTTGGCGTGAAACCGCTTGGGTAGCACGATGCTGCCACCCTGTGCCTTCCCGTGACCGTTCAGCGAACCGACATCCGTCAACGTGGTACCTCCGACTGGGCGCCCACCCCGCTCACCATGCTCCGCACCTGCCGCGCCGCAACGGACAGCGTGGCGAGATCGTGGGTTCCGGACTCGAACAACTCCGACAGCGCGGCCCTGGCACGCCCGAGCCGAGACTGGTTCTTCGACTCCCAGTATGCAATCTTCTCGTCGGCGGTCTCCTCCGGGTCTCCCGCGGAGAGCACGTCGAGGGTGAGCGAGCGCAGCGAACCGTACATATCGTCGCGCAGCGCGAGCCGGGCCAGCGAATGCCAGCGGTCGCCGCGCTCCAGGTGGCTGACCGCCTGCAACAGCCAGTCGATCTTGAGGTGCTCGTTCAGCGCGTAGTACAGCGCGCCGACCTCGTCGCCGGAGCGATCGGTGATATCCGCGATATCCAGCACATCCAGCAGCGGGAACAGGTTGAGCAGCCCGAACACCTCGGTGGCGAGGTCGGTCGGCGCACCGCGAGCGATCAGCTCGGCCGACTGGGCGGTCAGCGTCGACACATGGTGTCCGCGCAGCCAACCCGGCACCTTGGGCGCCAATTCGCGCACGCCGCGGCTGTACCGGTTGATCTCCGCGCCCACCGCGATGGGCTGCGGCCGGTTGGACAGCAGCCATCGCGAGGCCCGGTCCAGCGTCCGCTTGGTCTCCAGCTCCAGCGAATCGCGCACCCCGGTGGAGGTGTCGGCGGCGCGGATGCGGGCCCACATATCCTGCAGATCGAAGATCTCGCTGGCCGCGGCGAAGGCGCGCACCGCATCGGTGGTCGTCGCGCCGATCTCCTCGCTGAGCCGGAAGGCGTAGGTGATGCCGCCGTAGTCGACCATCTCGTTCACCAGCATGGTGGTGACGATCTCGCGGCGCAGCCGATGCCGTTTGATCGCATTGCTGAACCGATCCCGCAGCGGTGTCGGGAAGTACTGCGGCAGCCGGTTGGCGAAATACGCGCTGTCCGGCAGGTCGGCGGCGAGCAGATCCGCCTTCAGCGAAAGCTTCACGTGCGCCATGAGATTGGACAGTTCCGGCGAGGCCAGCCCGGAGCCCTCCGCCATCCGGCGCTGCATCTCCGACTCCGACGGCAGCGCCTCCAGCTCGCGATCCAGGCCGCGCCGCGCCTCCAGATCGTCGATCAGGCGCATGTGCACGTTCAGCATATCCGGTGCGTCGGTGCGCGAGATGCCCATCAGGAAGTTCTGATTGACGTTGTCCTGCAACACCATTGCTGCGACCTCGTCGGTCATCGAGGCCAGCAGCGGGTTGCGCTCCTCCTGCGGCAGCAGACCGCTGGAGACGACACCGTCGAGCAGGACCTTGATATTGACCTCGTGGTCGGAGCAATCGACACCGGCCGAGTTGTCCAGCGCGTCGGTGTTCATCTTGCCGCCGCTGCGGCAGAACTCGATCCGGCCGAGCGCGGTGGCGCCGAGGTTACCGCCCTCACCGATCACCTTGACCCGCAGCTGATTCCCGTTCACCCGGACCATATCGTTGGACTTGTCGCCGACATCGGCGTTGGATTCGGTGGACGCCTTGATGTAGGTGCCGATACCGCCGTTCCACAGCAACTGCACCGGAGCCAGCAGGATCGCGCGCACCAGCTCGGGCGGTGCGAGCGCGGTGACATCGTCGGCCAGCCCCAACGCTTTTCGCGCCTGCGGGCTGATCGGCACGGATTTGACGGTGCGATCCCAGACGCCGCCGCCCTCGGAGATCAGCGACAGGTCGTAATCCGCCCACGACGACCGGGCCAACCCGAACATCCGCTGCCGCTCCCGGAACGACACCGCCGCATCGGGATTCGGATCCAGGAAGATGTGCCGATGATCGAACGCGGCCACCAGCCGAATGTGCTCGGACAACAACATTCCGTTGCCGAATACGTCACCGGACATATCGCCGATGCCGACCACCGTGAAATCCGTGGTCTGCGTGTCGATATCCATCTCCAGGAAGTGCCGCTTCACCGACTCCCACGCACCCTTGGCGGTGATGCCCATCGCCTTGTGGTCGTAGCCCGCCGAGCCGCCCGAGGCGAACGCGTCGCCGAGCCAGAACCCGTACCGCTTGGCCACCTCGTTGGCGATATCGGAGAACGTCGCGGTGCCCTTGTCGGCGGCGACCACCAGGTAGGTGTCGTCGCCGTCGTGCCGCACCACCCGCGCCGGCGGCAACACCCGGCCCGTCGCGTGATCGACGTTATCGGTGATATCCAGCAGACCGGAGATGAAGGTGCGATAGCAGTCGACGCCCTCGGCCCCCAACGCCTGGCGGTCGGCCACCGGATCGCCCGTCGCGGCCGGTGGCTGCTTCACCACGAATCCGCCCTTGGCGCCGACCGGCACGATCACCGCGTTCTTCACCGCCTGCGCCTTGACCAAACCCAGGATCTCCGTACGGAAATCCTCGAGCCGGTCCGACCAGCGCAACCCGCCACGCGCCACCGGACCGAATCGCAGATGCACGCCCTCCACCCGCGGCGAATACACGAAGATCTCGAACTGCGGCCTGGGCTTGGGCAATTCGGCGATTGCGTGCGGTTCCACCTTCACCGAGACGTAGCCGCGGGATGTGCCGTCGGCGTCGGTGATGTAGTAGTTGGTGCGCAGCGTCGCCTTGATCAGGCCGAGGATGGCGCGCAGGATGCGGTCGGCGTCGAGGCTGACCACCTCGTCGATGCGGGCCCGCACCCGGGTCTCGAGTTCGGCGGCGTGATCGGCCGAATAGGTATCCGGATCGAACCGGGCCGCGAACAGGTCGACGAAGAGCCGCGCGACATCCGGATAGGTGAGCAGCACCCGCGAGATGTTGTACTGGCTGTACGGAAAGTCGGCCTGCTGCAGGTATTTCGCGTATGTGCGCAGGATCGACACCGCGCGCCACGGCAGCCGGGCCCGCAGCACCAGCTCGTTCAGCCCATCCGCCTCGGCCCGCCCGTACCAGACCGCCTCGAACGCCTCGATGAACCGCTCACGCAGCCCGCGCACCTCGGCCTCCAGGGCGTCGGCGCGGGCGGATGCTTCGAGTAGTTCGGCGTCCAGATCGCGATCCAGCGCGCTGCGCAGCAGCTCCGGTCGCGCCAGCAGGCCGAAATCGTAGATCCAGCGTTCGACGGTCTGATCACTGCCGGGCAGCGGATCCAGCTTCAGCTGGTACGGCCGTTCGTCCACTACCTCGACGCCGAGGCTCTGCAGCACCGGAAGCACCTGGCTCAGCGATACTCCGGTGCCGCCGATGTAGAGGCTGAACCGCCATGAGCCGGGCGCGGAATCCGGTCTGCGGTACAGGTATTGGTCGATCGAGCCCTCGGCCAGCCGCTCCAGCCGGACGATGTCGACCAGTGCGCGGCCGGGTTCGAAATCCTGTTTGTAGCCCTCCGGGAACGCGCCCGCGTACCGCTCGACAACGCTCGGGTCGAGCACGGTCGAGGTGCTCACCTCGTCGGACAGGTGGTCGTCCCAGGTGCGGCTGGCCTCGGCCAGCAACTCCTGAATGCGCAGCCGGTTCACCTCGGAGGTATCCGCGGTCGGGGCGGCGAACCGCGGCGTGCCGTATTCGGCCTCCGGCATCCGAACCGTGAAATACACGCTGGCGAGCTCGCTTTCGCTGACCCGCGCCGAGTAGTCGATGGAGACGCCGCCGAGCTCGCGCACCAAAATGTCCTGCATCTCGAGCCGCACCCGCGTGGTGTAGCGGTCGCGGGGCAGATACACCATGCATGCGACGAAACGCCCGTAGCTGTCCGAGCGCATGAACAGCCGAACCTGGCGGCGCAGGCCGACATTGAGCACCGCGGCCGCGGTGCGGCGCATGGTCTCGACATCGGAGGAGAACAGTTCGGTGCGCGGGAACGACTGGATGATCTCCAACATCGCCTGCCCGGAGAAGGATTCGAGATCGAAGCCGCTCTCCTCGATCACCGAGCGCACCCGCCGCTCGATCACCGGAATGTCGAGCACGTTCTCGTGCACCGCCGTCACGGTGAAGACGCCGATGAACAGGTGCTCGCCGATGATCGCGCCGGAATCGTCGACATCTGCGACACCGACGAAGTACGGGTACACCGAGCGGTGCACGGTGGCGGGCACCAGGCCCTGGGTGAGCATCAGCAGCGGACGGTCACCACTGTTGACCGGCACCCGGAAATCGGTGCCGACACCGGGACGCAGCACGCCGAGGCAGGTGCCCGGCATCGCGTTCGAGGTCTCTTGGCCCAGTTCGGTGGTCAGCCGGTAGCGGGCGTAGCCGAGTACGGTGAAGTTGCCACTTGCCAACCAGCGCAACAGATTCGCCGTATCGAGCAGATCGGTCTCGTCGAACGGCGAGGTGCCGGATTTCGCGCTCTCCTCCAGGTCCGCGGCCAGTTGGCTCTGCACCGCCGTGATGGCCTCGGTGTCGTCGATGACCTGGCGGACGTCGGCGACCACGTCCGGCATGGCCGCGGCGACCCGGTCGAGCAGCGCCCGGCTGGTGGACGGATGCAACTGCAGATGCATCCAGGACTCGCGCAAACCGCCGTTGCCGTTGCCGTCGACCTCGTGGGCCGCGGCGTGGATCAGCTGTCCGGCCGCATCGCGCTCGACCTCGAAGATCGGATGGATCACCTCGCTGACGCTGACGCCCATCCGGCTCAGCGACGAGGTGATCGACTCCACCAGCAGCGGCATATCGTCGGTGACCAGTTGCACGGCGGCGCCGAGGCCGGAGCCGTCATCCGGGTGGTACACCCGGACCAGCGACTTGCTCGCCTGCCTGGTCATGGCCAGCTCCAGGTGCCGCCGGAAGATCTGGGTGATCCCGGTGATCGCGCAGTCCACATCGCCCGCGTCGACGTGGCGGAAATACGCCTCTTCGAGCGTCGCGAGCTCGCCGCGCAGCACCTGCGGCAAGCTCGCGGCCCACGCCGCGCTGGACAATTCGGACGAGACCGTCATTTTTTCGCCTACTCCTCGGATATCGGTTCCGCAACAAAGTGACGCCGGTCCGAGAGTAGCTGTGTGCCGGTGGCGCGGGGGTGAAAACCCTTCTAATCCTGGGTTGTTCACGCGACCGCACGGTTCGCCCACGGGTAGCCGTGATCACGGAATGATCTCGGCGCCACAGCGATCGGACCGCCGGATGTCAGGTGAGTGCGTCTGGGCGCCCGGGCGGCGGCAACGGCGCCGATCCGGCCTCCGGAATCAGCTCCGTGACGATGGGTAAAGCAATGACCTCACCGGACACGGCTGATTGCTCGGACTGCGCCTTCGCATTCACCTCTCCACCCTAACGAGATCTACGGAGAAGTGTGGCCGTCTCGTGACATGAACTGTCTTGCCTACGGGACGGTTCGGCGATCGATGCGGCGGAGCGCACGGGGCGCTCCGCCGGTCCGACGGATCAGTCGCGGGTCAGCTTGCGATGCGTAACCCGGTGCGGCCGAGCCGCTTCCGGGCCCAGACGCTCGACCTTGTTGGCCTCGTACGCCTCGAAGTTGCCCTCGAACCAGAACCACTTGGCATCGTTGTCCGAATCGCCCTCCCACGCCAGGATGTGCGTGCAGGTGCGGTCCAGGAACCAGCGGTCGTGCGAGATGACCACGGCACAGCCCGGGAAGTTCTCCAGCGCATTCTCCAGCGAGGAAAGGGTTTCCACGTCGAGGTCGTTGGTCGGCTCGTCGAGCAGGATCAGGTTGCCGCCCTGCTTGAGGGTCAGCGCCAGGTTCAGCCGGTTGCGCTCACCACCGGAGAGCACGCCCGCCGGCTTCTGCTGGTCCGGGCCCTTGAAACCGAATGCGCTCACGTAGGCGCGCGACGGCATCTCCTGCTGACCGACCTCGATGAAGTCCAGACCGTCCGAAACCACCTGCCACACCGTCTTCTTCGGGTCGATGCCCGCGCGGTTCTGGTCGACGTAGCTCAGCTTGACCGTCTCACCGATCTTCACCGTGCCGCTGTCCGCCTGCTCCAGGCCGACGATGGTCTTGAACAGCGTGGTCTTACCGACACCGTTCGGCCCGATGACGCCGACGATGCCATTGCGCGGCAAGGTGAACGACAGATCCTTGATGAGCTGACGGTCGCCGAAACCCTTGTCCAGGTGCTCGACCTCGACCACCACACTGCCCAGGCGCGGGCCCGCCGGAATCTGGATCTCCTCGAAATCCAACTTCCGCATCTTCTCGGCCTCGGCGGCCATCTCCTCGTAGCGGCCGAGACGGGCCTTGTTCTTGGCCTGGCGGGCCTTGGCGCCGGAACGCACCCAGGCCAGCTCGTCCTTGAGCCGCTTCTGCAGCTTCTGGTCCTTCTTGCCCTGCACCTCGAGGCGCTCGGCCTTCTTCTCCAGGTAGGTGGAGTAGTTGCCCTCATACGGGTAGGTGCGGCCGCGGTCCAGCTCGAGGATCCAGCCCGCGACATTGTCCAGGAAGTACCTGTCGTGGGTGACCGCGAGGACGGCGCCCTGGTACTGGGCCAGATGCTGTTCGAGCCAGTTGACGCTCTCCGCGTCGAGATGGTTGGTCGGCTCGTCGAGCAGCAGCAGGTCGGGCTTGCTGAGCAGCAGCTTGCACAGCGCGACCCGGCGGCGCTCACCACCGGAGAGCTTGTTGACCGGCTCGTCCGGCGGCGGGCAGCGCAGCGCGTCCATGGCCTGCTCGAGCTGGGAGTCGATATCCCACGCGTCGGCGTGGTCCAACTCCTCCGACAGCTTGCCCATCTCCTCCATCAGCTCATCGGAGTAGTCGGTCTCCATCAGCTTGGCGACCTCGTTGAAGCGGTCCAGCTTCACCTTGATCTCGCCGAGGCCCTCCTCGACATTGCCGCGGACCGTCTTCTCCTCGTTCAGCGGCGGCTCCTGCTGCAGGATGCCGACGGTGGCACCGGGGGCGAGCCAGGCGTCACCGTTGTTCGGCTGGTCCAGTCCCGCCATGATCCGCAGCACGCTCGACTTACCGGCGCCGTTCGGACCGACGACGCCGATCTTGGCGCCGGGAAGGAAGTTCAGGTTGACATCGTCGAGCACGACCTTGTCGCCGTGCGCCTTACGAACTTTCCTCATTTGGTAGATGAACTCAGCCATATCCTCACCCTATCCATTCCGCGCCGTGCGGACGCATCCGGGCAGGGTGCATCCGTCCAGCTACGCAGCCGTTTTCAGTCATTGGTCACCGTCTCCCCCACGCTCGTTGTCTCCCGCACCGCGCTCGCCGGAATCCGCGTCGGGCCGTGGCGGTTTCCGCCGGGCCGAACATTGCGTCCGTCGCGGCATGGGATCGTTCGTCGCTCGACGGGATCAAGTGAGTGTAGATACGCGACGCGGGTGCCGGATCAGCGTGCCCCACGAACTCCGCCAACTCCCGAAACGGACCGCACCGGCAAGTTGGTTCGACATATAAATATGCCGGATCCGACGCCGCGCGTACCTGATTGCGGACGGGCTCAGGCCTCGACGGGTGCGGGAGTGTCGGCGGGTTCGGGCTCGGTGTCCGGCGGCGCGATATTCGCCGACTCCCCCTGCGCGACGCCGTTGACGCCCGCCCGGTAATCGGCGCCCGCACCGTCATGGGGATTGCGCCGGGTGACCTGGGCGGTGCAGCGGGACAGGTCCGGGCCGACCGCGTATGCGCGCAGTTCCAGGTCGCGGCGGGAGCCGCCATCCCTGGTGGTGTATTCGTAGCTGCGCAGCTGGCCGTACGCGATGACCGGATCGCCGCGCCGCAGCGACGGCTCGACTCCGGCGCCGAGCCTGCGCCAGCAGGTGACCGTCACGAACATCGCGCCGTGCTCCAGCCACTCCCCCGTGCCGTAATCGAGGCGGCGCGGGTTGCTGGCGATCCGCATGGTCACCACGTGCTCGCCATTGCCGATGTCACGCCGGACCGGCGTTGTCACCACGTTGCCGACGATCGTCACAAATGTCTCGTACACGGTTATGCCCCTTCCCATTTCGGTCCGAGCCCGCATCCCTTCGGCGGGGACCGCTCCAGCCTGCGGCACGCGGCGGCCGATTGGACCGGTCGATTCGGAAATGGGGATAACTTTCGTGTTTGTGGACATCTTGCGCTTCAGACGTCCACATGCCGGATCAGACGGTGATGTCGGCGGCGCGCGGCAATTCCGCCACACTGGTGCCGACGTGCACCGTGAACGTGCCCGGCTCCACCCGCCAGCCGCCGTCCCAGTGCGCGAAGGCTCGCCGCGGCACCGTGATCAGCACCTCCCGCGCGGCGCCGGCGGGCAGTGTGACCGTCGCGAATCCGGCCAGCCAGCGCACCGGACGGTCCACCGCGGAATCCGATCGCGAAAGATACGCCTGCACCACCTGCTTGCCCTCGCGAATTCCGGTGTTGCGCAGCAGTACTCGAATATCGAATGCCCCGTCGGTACCTGGCGTGACGGTGATATCGCCCAATTCCCAAGAGGTATAGCCGAGCCCGTGCCCGAAGGGGTACGCGGGCAACCGATTCGATTTCAGCCAGGCGCGATAACCGATGTGAATGCCCTCGGCGTAACGCAGCACGCCGTCGACCGGTGTGGTGGACAGCACCGGAACATCGGCCTCGGCGGCGGGCCAGGTGGTCGGCAACCGTCCGCCCGGCTCGCGCCGCCCGAGCAGCACATCGGCCAGCGCATTGCCGAGCTGCTGTCCGCCGAACCAGGTGAGCAGCACGGCGGCGACTTCATCACGCCACGGCATCAGTACCGGCCCACCGGAATTCACCACCACCACGGTGCGCGGATTCGCGGCGGCGACCGCACGCACCAACTCATCCTGTGCGCCGGGCAGCGCGAGGGTAGTCCGGTCGAACCCCTCGCTCTCGGTCTGCGCGGAGGTGCCGACCACCACGACCGCTACATCGGCGGCCCGCGCCATGGCCGCGGCATCGGCGAGCGCGGCGGCCGGGTCGGTGACGGCGGTCTCGGTTCCCAGCGTGACGACGACCAAACCCATTGTCGCGCTGCTATTTTCGATTTCCTGATGAACCACGACGGCGAGCGGGCGGCCGCTGTCGGTGATCACCGGCGCCGATGCGACGCCGGGCGTGAACAGCGCGGCGCCGAGCGCCTCCCCGGTACTGGTGAGCACGGTGTCGAATACGATTTCGCCGTCGACGGTGAGCTCGGTGCGGCCGATGCCCGCGACGCCGAGCCGCACCGCCGCCGGATCATCCGGTCCCGGAAGGTAATTCGTGGACAATTCGATCGCCGCGGCTCCTGCGGGAACCTGCCCGAGGTACACCAGTTGCGCGGCGCGGCGATGTTCGGTGCGCAGTTCCGCACCATCGGCGTCGAGGAACCGCGCCCGCAACCCCGGCTCTCCCGTCACCGGATCGGTCATGGTCGACAGCGGCAGCGGGTGGATGCCCGTCTGCACCGGAACGCCCGGATGCACCGTGATTTCGGTATCCGGCAGTGCGGCGCGCAGCCCGTCGACCGGGCCGATCACCTCGTCGGGTACCACGGTCGCGCTGCCGCCGCCCTGCGTCCGCGGATAGACGGCGGCCTCGCCGATGATCGCGATCGAACCGGGCGCCGAACCCGCCCAAGGCAATTCGCCATCGTTGCGGAGCAGCACCATACCCGCCGCCGCCACCTCGCGGGCCACCGCGAGACCGTCGACCGCCGGTTCCGGACGCGGCTCGACCGGATCGAGCGCACCCACCCGCACGGCCAAACGCAGCAGCCGCAACACCTTCCGGTCGATCGCCGCCTCGGGCACCGAACCATCCCGCACCGCCGCAACGAGCTTCGCGCCCCACGGACCCTCCGGGCCCGGCATGGCCAGATCCTGATCGGCATTGGCCGCGGCCGCGGTGCTGCGCACCGCCGTCCAATCCGAAACCACCACACCGTCGAAGCCCCATTCGGTGCGCAACGGCGTTGTCAGCAGCGGATTTTCGGACATGGTCACGCCGTGCACCGAGTTGTAGGCCGACATCACCAGCCAGGCGCCCGCGCGCACCGCGGCCTCGAACGGGGCCAGATACAGTTCGCGCAGCGCCCGCTCATCCAGGTCGACGTCGACGGTGAAGCGGTCGGTCTCGGAATCGTTGGCCACGTAGTGTTTCGGCGTCGCCGCGACGCCATGCCGTTGCACGGCGGCCACATACGCGGCCGCGAGTTCGCCGGTGAGCAGCGGATCCTCGGAATACGCCTCGAAATGCCTGCCGCCCAACGGGGTTCGATGCAGGTTGATGGTCGGGCCGAGCACGACGTGCACACCCTTGCGGCGGGCCTCGGCGGCCGATGCGGCACCGTAGCGGGCGGCGAGGCCCAGATCCCAGGTGGCGGCGAGCGCGGTGGCCGACGGCAGGTTGAGCGAGGGATCGCGCTCGTCCCACACCGGGCCGCGCACCCCGGACGGCCCGTCGGACAACGTCATCGAGCGCAGGCCGATGGCCGGTTCGGCCGCGGTGGACCAGATATCGGCGCCGGTCAGCAACCGCACCTTCTGTTCCAGCGTGAGCTTGCCGACCAGCGCGCCCAGCGCCGGATCCGTCGTCTCGGGCATCGGTGCCACTCCTCGGATCGTCGAACGATGACGGCGCGGACCGCCGCCAGCAGCCAATCTACGCCCGAGCTATCGGTCAGCGACCCTTAGCAGACGGCACAGCAGACGCTAAAGTACGCCTACTTCGGTGTTGGCTCCGCAGAGCACGATCACCGGCCGCTCGCCCTCGGCAGGCACGTACACCCCGCTCTGTATCGCCGCGAGCGCGGCCGCGCCGGAGTATTCGACGACGATCCGGAACTCGCGCCACAGGTAATCGCGCGCGGCGGCGATCGCGTCATCGGTCACCAGCAGTGAGCGAACCCCGTAGCGCCGTGCGACATCCAACGCGATCTCCCCGATCCTGTTGGCTCCCAACGTATCCGATGTGATGCCCGATACGCCGACCTCGACCGGGCGGTCCGCCGACAGCGCCGCGTGCAGCGTCGGAATCCCTTCCGGCTCAACGCCGATCACCTGTTGACGCCGGCCAAGCGCCGCCGCGACCCCCGCCAGCAAACCACCACCGCCGACCGCGAGCAGCACCGGCGGCCGCCCCCGCACCTGCTCCTCCAGTTCCAGCCCGATCACACCGACGCCCGCGACCACTGCGGGCAGGTCATAGGCATGCAGCTGCAACGCTTTTCGCTGCACCGCCAGCTCGTCGGCGTAACGCGACGCCTCGGCGTAGGTGGTGCCGTACCACAGCACCTCGGCCCCGTGCGACCACATCGCGGCCACCTTGGTGTGCGGCGCGGACTCGGGGACGACCACCGTGCAGGCCTTGCCGAGGACGGCGGCGGCCAGCGCGGCCGCGATACCCGCGTTGCCATCGGAGGCGATCACCACCTGGTCGGCGCGATCAGCGGATTCGAGCAGCGCGTTCAGACTGCCCCTGACCTTGAAAGTGCCGCCGTGCTGGAGGTATTCGAGTTTCAGCGTCACCGGGACCGGACCGTATGGCCCGCGCACGGTGGTGTGGAATACGGGTGTTTTGCGGATGTGTCCGGCCAGCCGTTTGCGGGCCGCGCGCACATCGGATCGATACACCCTGGCCGGGCGCGCGATCGTGCTGTTCACGGTGTCCGTGATCCCTCCCTGGTTACCCAAGCCGCCCGACCCTGGTCAGAACCGGCGCCTCAATTGCGCACCTCGCGGTCCCGCTTGGCGAGTTCGGCGAACATCGCGTTGTGCGCGGCGAGTGCCGCGTCGTTGTCGCGGTCGGCGGCCCGGTCGGTGCGGTCGGCCAGGCGTTTGTCGCTGCGCGACCATTGGATGAGCAGCGCCAACATCACGACGACGAGTGGCACCTCGCCGCTGGCCCAGGCCAGGCTGCCGCCGGTGCGCTGATCGCCGAGCAGGTCACCGTTCCAGCCGAGCCCGAGACCGCGGAAGAACCAGTCGCCCATCACCGTGGTCATGCTCATCAGCGCGATACCGAAGAAGGCGTGGAACGGCAGCGAGCCGAATACCATGCCGAGCCTGGTGAGCGGTTCCACCTGACGCGGCTTCGGATCGACGCCGATCACCACCCAGTAGAAGAGGTAGCCGCTGAGCAGGAAGTGCAGGTTCATCAGCAGATGCGCCGCATGCGAATTCACGAACTGGCCGTAGATCCCGCCCAGATATAGCGCATAGAAACCGCCGACGAAGATGACGGCGGCCACGATCGGATGGGTGAGGAAACGCGAATACGGGTTGTGCACCATGGCCAGCAGCCATTCGCGCGAGCCCGGCACGCCGTCCCGTCCCGCCGCGGGCAGCGCCCGCAGCGCCAGGGTCAGGCCGCCGCCGAGCGCGAAGAGGATCGGCGCGAGCATCGACAGCGCCATGTGCTGACCCATGTGCACGCTGAACATCGCGGGCGAGTACCGGCCAACACCGGAGGACGTCGCGAAAAGCAGTACCGCACAGGCAGACAACCACGCGATGGTCCGGCCGACGGGCCATGCGTCGCCACGCAATCGCAGGCGGCGGACCCCGAGCAGGTAGAGCACCGCGAGCACGATCGACAGCGTGCCGAAGATCAGATCGAACCGCCAGTCGAACAGGATGCGCGCGACCGTCGGCGGGCCGTCCAGGTTGTAGCCGAGTTCGACCTCGGTGGGCGTCGGTATCGACTTCGGCGGCGGAGGCGGGGTGCGACCGAGGCCGACCGCGAGCCCCATGGTTGCCGCGAAGATCAATACCTCGACGCCGCCGAACCGGATGAGCGCGCCGCGGTCGGTGGGGTCGGCGGCCAGCGCGGGCAGCGAGGCGCGGCGCTGCTGGTAGCCGATCAGGCCGAGGATCACCAGCGCCGTGGCCTTGGCCAGCACCAATCGGCCGTATGTCGTGGTGAACAGGTCGTCGAGCGGCACTCGGACCCACGAATTGATCACACCGCTGATCGCGATGGTGACGAAGGCGACGGTGGCGACGCGGGAGAAGCGGCGCGCCGCGATATCGGTGTGTTTGCCGCCACGCATCGCGTAGGCGAGCACGGCGAACAGTCCGCCCACCCAGACCGCGGCCGAAATCAGGTGCAGGATCAGGCTGTTCGTCGCGACGTCGTGGGATCCGCCCGAGGAGGAATGGCCCGTCAAGGCCAGTGGCATCATCGTGATGATCGCACCGCCGAACAGCACCGGGGTCCAGCCCCAGCGCAGCGCCAACCGGCAGCCGACCGCGACGACCAGCGCGAAAACAGCTGTGGTGCGCCAGGCTTCGGCCAGCGCCACCTGGTTCACGGCCCGCCACAACTGTTCCGGCCGCCAGATCTGACTCACCGGTTGTCCTGTGGTGTCGGACACGGTGAGCGGGACGAGCAGAGCCGCGCAACACGCCCACAGCAGTGCGGTATTACCCGCTCTGCGCACGGCGCGATATCCGCCCACGTCGAGCAGCCCGTCCCGCTGCGGGGGCGCCAAAAACGCGGCGAAAAGCAGTGATCCGACGGTGAGCGCGCCGGACAGGTCGGCGAGCGCGCGCATCGCGGGCAGCCCATATGTGGTGAGCGAGCCGGGGTCCGGAATGCCGAGCAGAGTCAGCGCCTGAGCCGCCGAAAGCCCGACGACCAGCGCGGCCACCACCCCCGCGATGGCCAGTGCCAGCACCGAGAGGACGGCGAACGCCGACGCGGAACCCGGCCGCGCCGCCGCGGCATCCTGTTCTACTGGCGGGTCCTGCGCTGACGACATGGGATCGAGCCTAGTTCGGCCGATATTCCATAGCCCGGCCGGGTTTGGGCCGATAGTCTGGGATGCGATCGAGGCCCGACGGAGGCCAACGAGGTGGCTGGAATGTTGCTAACGCGAAGAACCTGACAATCTGGACGGTCGCTATAATTGCCTTGCTGGACAGCACGGCCGAACTCGGTCATGGTGGAACGCGTTGCCTCCGTAGCTCAGTTGGATAGAGCAAGGGCCTTCTAATCCCTAGGTCGCAGGTTCGATTCCTGCCGGGGGCACTCCATTCCGCGGGCGAGCTCTGCTCGCGGAGGGCGCTCGCCCTACGCTCCATTTCGTCATGTTTTGTGGGGGTGCAACCCCCACGCCCCGCCCGGCGGGCTGCGCCCCCGGACCCCCGCTGGTTGTGGTTGCGTTGGGTGGGTGAGTGGGCGCGTTTGTTGTGGTGGTCTGTAGGGTTGCTGGGCTCCGGTGGTATGGATGGGGCCGTGGGTCGATGTACCTCGCGAGGGTAGTTACCCGAGGGTGGGGGTGGCTAAACACAGGTGTCCCCGCGAGAACCTCGGTGTCTATATCCAGGACACCCTGACCGGGTCGACCGGCGCACCGGTAAGGCGGCGGACCCTGTGTACGGCATCGGCGGTCCAGAGCGCGCTCAACACAATCTCTTTCCTTTTCCTCTTCTCTGGCGCCGTCGATCGGACTGGGGCGGATCGACGGTGTGGTGATGTCATTGAGCCCTGATGCCGATGGTCACTGCTCGTCTGGGCTTTCGGTGATCCCGAGCCGGAAGGTCCACAGGTGCTGGGGGTTTTTCGTTGCGAACGCGTAATACCGCAGCTGTCTGGGTGAATCGGCCGCTGTTCGGACGGCGGCCATCGTGATCTCGGCGATTTGCTCTGTGCCGGCGCGGCCCGGTGGATAGTCGCGGAACACGATGTCGCCGTGCTCGATGACCTCGACCCGGTTGCGTCGAGCGGAGAACCAGCCTTGGGCGACGAAGCCGGTTATGCCCTCGGCCATGATCACCCACACGATCGTGTTCGTGAACCGGCTCAGCAGCGGCAGGTCCGCGCCGATAGAGGCGAACAGACGTGACAGGTTCGAGTCGAAGCTGTCCCATTCGGTGACTGTCGGCGTGGGAGCGTGCCACATACCGTCGATATCGTCGCGACCGATTGTGACGTCGGGGCGGACGCTCCAATACTGCGCAGGCTCCCAACCGTCATCCCATTCGCAGTCCGAGGCATCCTCGTTCTCTGTCGCCTCGGTCGGCCGGACCTCGAACATCACCCATGCCTGGCTTCGCGACAGTGTCAACGTGTTGGCTGTGCGCCGCCAGGTGGTGAACGCGTCCGGGCCGCCGACCAGCGACGGTGTGCCCAGCAACCGGATGCAGATCTCCAGCGCCGCGGTGTAGGCAATGTCGATCATCTTCTGCGGCAGGCGATTCCGCAATCTCAGGTTCCGGAAATCGCCGAAACCGAATCGGCGTTGATATGGCGTGCTGGGGGTCGCGTCGACCGATATTGCGCCGGACTCCGCAGTCCGGACACCGAATTCGTCCGCCCGCGTGCCTGTCCATCCGAGCTCGGTGAAGACATCATCGACATCGTCAGCCGACCAGGTACCCGGATCTGCCTGTGCCAGAACCGCAATCGCGGCGGCGCAGGTCTGCCAGGAGGTGGAAGCGGCGAACGTGGTGACGGCGTGGCGCTCATACTCGATGATCCGTTCCTGCGCGGCCGGGCAGATCAGCCACAGGTCGACCGAGCGCGCCCCCAGGGTCAATCCGACGACGAGGTTCGGAAATGTCCAGCTGAACCCGGACTCGTCGGATACCCGGACGCCGGTGGGTTCGCCCCACAAACTCCACAGCCCGGTCGAAACCTGCTGCAGGGCAACGGCCAAATCCGGCCCGACATCCCGACCGTCGCCCTCACCCGTGTCCGCGACCGTGACGACGATGTGATCGATCCGCTGGTCGTCCCCGGAAAACCTCGCCAGCGGCGACTCGACATCGAGACCGGTCCACGACTCGAACGCACTCGCAGTCGAATTCGATGGCAGCGGGTCGCTCCAACCGACCCGGACGATGAAGTCCGCAAGATCGGACCGCGTCCACGTCCAATCGAATTCCATTGCGGCTTTGGCTATCTCGACCGCGCCCGAGCGATCCACCCGCACCGTCTCTCGCACAACGCAAGCCTAACTCTCTCGGATTCCGCTGTGGCTCAGTCGGATGCGCGGTCTGCACCGAAGGTGAAAGTTCAGTCGGTCCACAAGCGGGTGTCGTGTCCCTCGACGAGTGCTCGGATACGGGTGACTGCGTTGTCGATGGGTTGGGCTGGTAGGCGGCGTCCGTCTCGCAGTCGCAGGGCCACATCGCCGTTGGCGGTCTCGGTCGGGCCGAGGATGAAATGGTAGGGCACCAGCCGGGTTTCGCGGACGCGTGCCGCGAGGCTTCCGGATTCGGCGCCGATCAGCTGTGCGCGTAGGCCGACGGCGAGGCAGCGGTCGCGAAGCCGGTGTGCGGCGGGTTCCTCGGCCTCTGATATCGGCAGCACGGCGATCTGTACCGGGGCCAGCCAGGCGGGGAAGGCGCCGCCGTGGTGTTCGATCAGGTGGGCGACGGCGCGTTCGATGCTGCCGATGATGCTGCGGTGCACCATGACCGGACGATGCTTACCGCCGTCGGCGCCGATGTAGTGCAGGTCGAATTGTTCGGGTTGATAGAAGTCGACCTGTACGGTGGACAAGGTGGATTCGCGGCCTGCGTGATCGGCCACTTGGATGTCGATCTTCGGGCCGTAGAACGCGGCCTCTCCCTCGACTGCCTCGTAGGCTACTCCGGACCGGTCGAGCACCTCGCTCAACACCTTGCTCGCCCGCTGCCACATATCCTGTGCCGCAACATATTTCCCGCCGCTGCCGGGCAGCGACAGCCGGTAGCGGGCGGCGCTGATCCCCATGGCTCGATACGCTTCGCCGATCAGCGCCAATGCGTTGGCTGCTTCGTCGGCGACCTGGTCCAGGGTGCAGAAGATGTGTGCGTCGTTGAGCTGGATACACCGCACTCGGGTCAAACCGCCCAGCACTCCGGATAATTCGGATCGGTGCATCGCGCCGAGCTCGGCCATCCGCAGCGGAAGTTCGCGGTAGCTGTGCGAGCGGGATCGGTACATCACCGCATGATGCGGACACAGGCTGGGTCGCAGCACCACCTGCTCGCCGCCGATGTCCATCGGTGGGTACATCTCGTCGCTGTAATGCGACCAGTGCCCGGAGATTTCGTACAGTTCCCGTTTGGCGAGCACCGGCGAGTACACGTGCTGGTAGCCCGCTTGTCGTTCCGCGGTACGTATGTATTCCTCGAGGCTGTGGCGCACGATGGCTCCGTCGGGTAGCCAGTACGGCAATCCGGCCCCGATCAGCGGGTCGGTGTCGAACAAGCCGAGCTCCCGGCCCAGCTTCCGGTGGTCGTACATGTGGGTGTCCTCCCAGTCGAGGGCGGATGACCACATGGAAAAGCCCCGGGCATCCGCCCGGGGCTTCCTTCAGAACAGGGTTCAGCGCGCCGGGACGTCGTCCGGCGTCGTGGTGAACTCAGCGCGCTGCACGCCCAGGACGCTACACCCGTTGCGCTCTACGAAACAACAACATTGTCTGACCGCAAACGTTGCATCCGAACTTCCGGCACCGCTCATCGCTCTGACTGAACCGGCGCGAGACTCCGGATGATCAACGGGGCCAGGCCATCTGGCTTCGGCCGAACGCACGATCATGCTGATTATGTTGCGCGTCAAGTAGATTGGGGACGTGAAAGCCTATGCGGAGTTCCCGGCAAGTCTTTTGACCGAGCGACTCCGGTTGCGGGCATGGCTTCCATCGGATGCGGAGGCATACCATGCGCTGTGGACAGAGCGAGATGCGCGCTCCGTCCGCAGCTTCGACGCGGCCGGGCGCCCGACGGTCGAGGAGGTACGCGGCCGGTTGCTGACCAACCCTCCCGGCGCGGAGCACGGGCTCGGGCTGCTTCCTATCGAGCGCAGGGACAACGGCGAGTTCATCGGCTATTGCGGACTGATCGTCGGCCAGGGGTCCTACGACGAACCGGAAATCGCGTTCGAGCTCGCTCGGCGGGCTCACGGTTACGGGTACGCCACCGAGGCGGGCCGGGCCGTCGTCGAGGCGGCCGCACACACGGGGCGGCAGCGGTTGTGGGCGACGGTGCGGGAATGGAACACCGCCTCCTTCCGTGTACTGGAGAAGCTCGGCTTCTACGACAGCGGACGCGTCACCCCGGATCCCGTTCGTGGCGACTCGATCTGGATGACACGCGAACTCGATCGGTCGTCGGCGTAGCGGCGGAATGGGCGGACAGTTCCGCGAGTCGGAATGAATGTCCGCCCTCCGCCGGAGCGGGAATAAGAAAGGCTGGGACTGTTACCAGTCCCAGCCTTTCTATTCATGAGCGGAGGGGGCAGGATTCGAACCTGCGTGGGTGGTGAAACCCAGCCTGTGAAAAATCACAGGTACCGAAACCGCATCGGATTTCCCCTCCATGTTGTTGATTAAATAGTATCAGGTTCGGCGGTTTGAAGAAAGAGGGTATTTTATGTGGCCTGCGTCACAGTTCATTTCGGGCAGAAAGGTGCGTGCGACACGGATGGTTTCGAAAATAATACTCATGGTTGTTCTGTCGTGAGGGCACACTTCGAGAATCCTTCGGCGATTACGGTCAGATGCTGTTGGTGACTCGGAACAGGTTTACGACCGACCTCAGTGATGGTCTTCCTGGGAAGGCGATATATTCCGGGAGGATGACCGTCGGTTCCCACTTGAGTTTGTAGTCCAATTGGCTGCGGGCCGGGTAGATCTTATCGCCGTATTTGGCCAAGCCGTGTACGAACAGGCTCATTGAGCGACGGGCCGAGGGCATTTCGTGCTCTTCGTTCAACCCGGTGAACGGGGTGAAGCCGAAATGCAGCCAGGTCGCGCCGTCCTTCTTGAATTTCTGACAGGCGTCGACATTGATGGTTTCCATCACGCCGGGTGGCGCGTCGCTCACCCGGCGAGTGAGATCGTGCAGCCAACCGGGCCGCTGGCCGTAGACCGGCGAATACGAGATATATCCGATCGGGCGATCGTCGATGGTGCCGAGGAAGAATCGCCGCAACGGCTGATACGGCCCGCCGATCTCGCCGACCAGGAACTCGAGTTCCTTGACGTGGCTGCCCTTACCGCTCAGCCACGATCGGTCGATCGTCGCGATCGCGTCGGCATGCTCATCCGCCGATACCTCGCTGACCTGCAATCCGGCCCGCCGTGCGCGAGAGATTTTGTTCCGCAGCCGGACGAACTTCTTACCGCGCAACTTCATCTGCTCGAGTTCGACGGCGTAGGAGGCACCGAGTTGGTTCACCGACCAACCGGCCTCGGTGTACACCTGCGCATCCGCATGCTGCAACTGGACCGCCAGCAATCGACGACGCGCCTTCTTCGCGCTGAAACGGAACCGCTCCAACAGCTCCCGCTGCTGATCCCGATCGGCGAATGCGCCGCCGAACTGGATCCATGATCTGCCGATACCGCGGTAACAGATGAAGCCGTCGATACCGGATGCCGTGAACAATTCGTTTTCGACATTCAGCGCCAGGAATGCGCTCGGGTTATCCGAGAAACGCTCCAGAACATGCGCGGGAGCGACGCCGTCCGCGGTGCGCGGCCAGTCACCTTGCTCATTCACCCGGCGGTTGCCGGTGTCGATCGGCCGCGCCATCACACTACCGCCGATTTCATCGAATCCTCCCGGATATTGCCGAATTATCGCTCATCGGGCACCGCCGACGGCGGCGATTTCCCGATAGGCGCGGTCATGCCAGATCAGCGGTGCGCCCGCACCGACCTCCGCGGCGAACAAATGGCCGTAAACCACCATTCGGTCCCCGATTTCGTGTAGCGCGTGCACTTCGCACCAGCCGACCGCCAGCGCGTTTTCCAATACCGGCGCGCCATGCGACTCCCGGAACCGGCCGTCGAGTCCGGCGAATCTGGCCGTCTCACCGGCGGGACGGGCGAACCGGTCCGCAATTTCCGATTGATCGGCGGCGAGCAGATTCACCGCGAAGCGCCGCGAATGCCGGATCGCCGCCACGGTGCTCGATGTGAGCGACATACAGCACAGCACGATCGGCGGCGTCACCGAAACGCTCGTCACCGAACTCACCGTGGTGCCGGCCCAACCGGCGGCACCGTTCGAGGTCACCAGGGTTACCCCGGACGAAAGCTTCCGGCAGTAGGCGCGAAACAGCGCATCACCGATATCAACGTTTCCGGCCGCGCCGATATCCGGTGCGATTGCCGAAAGTTGTTGTGACGGCACGTTCATACGATGTCCTTACGTTCACCGCAAATTTAGGCGGACGGGACCGGTCCGGCAATTGGTCGTGACTTCGGGTCGACCACGATAGGCTCACTGGTGCGATTCCGAGGTCATCGGACCGTCGGGAAGCCGAGTGGCACCAGCGGAACGCCGCGACAGGTGCGGATTTCCGCAGTCGTCCGGCCGCGTGACCGGAGCGGAAGTAGGCACGGCATGGAAATCAGCCCCATGACCATCTCGCACGCGTACCGGATCCGGCCCGAGAAAATTCCGGATCGGCGCGGCACATTTCACGAGGCGGTGCGGGCCGAGACGCTGTCCGAGGCGATCGGCCACCCCTTCACCGTGGCACAGGTGAATTATTCGGTTTCGCACCGCAATACGCTGCGTGGCATTCACGGCACCGCATTGCCGCCCGGCCAGGCGAAGCTGGTCACCTGCGTGCGCGGCGCGGCGCTGGATATCGTCGTCGATCTGCGGGTCGGCTCCCCGACCTTCGGCGAATTCGACACGACCTACCAGGACGCGGAATCCGGGATAGGGGTGTACCTGTCCGATGGGTTGGGGCACGCCTTCCTGGCGCTCACCGATGACGTCTGTATGAGCTATCTCTGTTCGACGGAATACGTGCCGGGCACGATGATCGATATCGATGCGCTGGATCCGGAGCTCGGCCTGCCGTGGAATTTGACGGAGGAACCGATCCGCTCGGATAAGGACGCGGCCGCGCCGACTTTGCACGCGGCCGCCGCGGCCGGACTGCTACCCACTTATCAGCAGTGTCTGGCCGCCTATCAGCATGAGATGCGATGCGCCCGCTCGTAAATGTCGTCGAGTAGGCGCGCCAGCCGCATCGTGAACGCGCGATACGGTTCGGTGTCGACCTCACCCCGCACGGCACGCGCGAAATACCTTACGGCTTCGGCGAATTGGTGAGCGGCGGGCAGGGTGAACTCCTCATCGTGATCCTGGCGGCGCATCCGGATCACCGGTTGCCAGGTTTCCGGTGGTGTGTAGGCGCGGTCGAGCCGCAACGATCCGGCGCTTCCGAACAATTCGTATTCGGCACGGTAGGCATGCTCCATACCGAAGGTGGCCTGAACGGTGACACCCGCCGGGGTGTGCAGCAGCACGCTGCCGCCGAGGGTGATATCCCGGTTTCGCTCGTGCCGTAATACGGCTCCGGCGATCTCCAGGTCCGGGCCGAGGAAATGCAGTGCCGCCCCGATCGGATAGGCGCCGATATCGCGGAACGCGCCACCGGAGAGATCCGGACGATACCGGATATCGGTATCCGGCTTCGGTGGAATGGTGAAGGCGGCCGACATGCCGCGCAAGTCACCGAGGACACCGTCATCGAGCAATCGGCGCACCTCCGCATGCTGTGGATGGTGCAGGTAGGCGTAATTTTCCAGCAGCACCAGCCCCGCTTTGTCCGCCAGTCGCAGTAGATCCGCGGTGCTTCGAGCGTCGGTGGTCATGGGTTTCTCGGCGAAGACGTGTTTGCCTGCCGCGAGCGCGGATTCGATCCAGCGGGCGTGCAGCATCTCCGGCAGCGGCAGGTAGATCGCCTCGATATCCGGCCGCTCCAGCAATTCTTGGTAGCCGGTGACGGCGGCGCAGCCGAACCGATCGGCGAATCGGCCCGCTCGTTCCGCCGTGCGGCTGGCCACCGCGACGAGGCGGATACGCGGCTCGGCCAGCATTGCCGGAATGGTCCGCCGCCAAGCGATATCCGCGCATCCGAGCACGCCGAATGTCACCGGATCGGTAACGGGGGTATCGATGGTTCGCACAAGTCACCCTTTTCAGATTTTCGCCGGACTATAGTTCTGCGCGACATGACTCGACGGGTCTGGTCGCCGCGAGAAAATCCCGTAGTTGTGAGGTCACCATATGCCTGCGCCAGGCCAGCGCGACCGGGGCGGGCGGCAGGTCGTGGATCGGGATGACGCGGATGGCGGGCGGCGCGATATCGGCCAGCGAGGCGACCGATAGGTGCAACGCCTCGGTGCGCGCGACCAATTCCAGCATCTCCCTGACGGATTCGGCGCGATACGCCCGGCGCAGCGCCCGGCCCGATGGCGTTGTCCGCGGCACGACCTGATCCCAGACGGATTCCGGCATGGCGCCGGGCCGCTGGAAGAGCGGATATCCGGCGACGTCCTCGATGGACAGGTCGGCCCGGCCCGCCAACGGGTGCCGGGCGGACAGCACGGCGGCCCTGGCATCGGTCGCGAGTACCGGGCCGATATCGAGATCCGGTTCGGCGACGGTGAATTTGACGATCATGACATCGAGCTCGCCGCGGCGCAGGCGGCGGAACGGGTCGGACGGATCGTACTGGGAGAGTTCGAAGCGGGCCGGGTCGTGGCCCGCCGCCGCGATGATGCGCTGTGCGAGCACTCCGGATCCGTGGAAACCGAAGCGGATGGGCCGGTGTGTCACGGGTTTTCACCATATCCGAGTTCGGCGACGACCGGTCCGGTCAGACATGCCTGTGCTCGCAATCGGCCGGGATCGTCGGCGTCGGGCAGCACTCGGATCGCGGTGAACGGACCCGGCATTCCGGCCAGCGACGGTGTCCGGTGCAGCGACAGCCTATCGCCGGGCAGCAGGACCCCATCCGAAATTGCCTCGGCGAGAAGGTGATTGAGTGCGATGAGGCCGTCGATCAGACGCATGCCCGCGGTGGCGAGGTATGCGTCGTACCGTCTGCCGGTGCGGGCACGTCCTGGCACGACGACGGATAGCGAAGGGGAAGAAAGTAATTCGACCGCACCGTCGAATCCGGTGAGCAACCGCCGCAGCGCCATCGTCGCCGCGGGCGGCGCGGGCGCCAGCCACGCCATCGATTCGTCGGCGGCGATGTGGTCGAAGCCGAAGCGGTGCACCAGATTCCGGGGATTTCCGGACAGGAAGACGGTACGGGTGAGGCCTGCGCGCCACCGCGCCGCGAGCTCCGGATCGAGACCGAATGCGAATGCGCAGGTGCCTGCCAGCCACGCGGCCGGGTCGAACCGGCGCAACACCACAACGGCCGACAGGGCGTCGCCCGCCGCGGCGGTCTGGTACGCGGCCCGCAGGTGAACTGGATCGTGCAGGTCGTAGCGGTCGGCGAGATCCGGGCGCGCGGACCGCAGCCGCCGCGCGGCCTCGGCGCGCAGCACGCCCTGGGACAGGATCCCGATGGGTTGTGTCGTAATCACAGGTACACCGCCTCCAGCAGGGACCGCCGGGCCGCGGGCCGGTATCGCGCCAATAGCCGCGACGTCAGCCGGTAGGGGTCGACGTACGCCGCCTGCCCGCGCGCGGCCCGCTGCTCGGCGACGAATTCGGCTGGCGTTGCGGGATCTTCGGCGCGATCGCCGGACAGCAGCCTGCGCGCGCGGTCCAGGCAGGTGGTCAGCAGATCCCACCGGAAGGACTGACCGCTACCGGGCCCGAGGGTCGCGATGAAATACAGCCGCATCCCGAGGCGAACCTCGGCGTCGTCGCGCGCGGACAGCCGGTCCAGCAGGGCGGCGGCGTGCACCTCGCGCCAGTCACCCGCGCGCGCCGACCTGATCTGCCCGTCGATCGGCACCCGCCCGATGGTGACGCGATGCACCGTCGGTCCCATCGATTGCAGGATCCGTTGCAGCAGTGCGTAATCCGCTGCCAGCTCGGTATCGCAGAGCAGCACGATTTCGTCGTAATCGGGTGCGAGCGGCAGTAATTCGCGCAACGCGCAGGCCAGATAATTGGGGCGTCCGTCCGCCGCGACAAGCCGCCGCAGCGGCATGCCGAACCGGGTCGGGTCGGCCCAGACCGCGCCGCCCTGTGCGCGCAGATCCAGGCACATGCCGAGCGCGTCCAGCGCGCCGATCATCAGCTCCTGGCTCAACCTCGCCGGTTGGTGCCGGGTCAGGCCCGGGTCGTGCATGCCGAGCCGCGCGTAGTGGCCCGACCACCGTTCGAGCAGGCGGATCGACGCCGGATGCGCCCAACCCGATTCGGCGGCCTCGCGGTACGGGCGTAGCGCGGCGGCCGACGGCGGCTCCGGCAGCGCCCGGAACCGGACGTACAGCTCGCCGATCTCGGTTTCCGGCATGGCCGCGTAGTCGATATCACCGCATGTCCGGTCCAGGAACTCCCAGAATCCGAGCGTCTGCTCGGTGGAGTGATAGACCGACGGGCTGTAGCGGTAATCGACCTCGGCGATCTGTGCGGTGGCACGGTACATGACATCGGTCCACAACAGCCCCTTGAGATGACTCGGGGTGAGCGGTTTGGTCGGCGTCACGGTCACCGGGGCGAGCAGTACCCGCCGCCGTCGGCCGACGGCGGCGACGGCCGGGTGCTCTGTGGTCAGAACGGGTGCGTACATCTTCATTTCCATCGACCACTCGTTGCGCCGAGTGCGTCGTGCACCAGGCGGATCATCGAATCCCGGTCGGGGACACCGGGACCCGGCGGGTCCGGAATCCGGCATCGGCCCACCCGGTCCCGAAACGCCGCATCGCCGACGATGTCGCGGCGCGGTGTCAGTGTCATCAGGTAGCGGATCAGTCCGCGCCACACCAGCCCGTCTGTCTGTGCGGCGGCGGCGATTTCGGCCAGCGAGAGTCCAGTGTCGGCCTCGCCTCCCGCCGCCGGGCGCGGAGCCGCGCGAACAATGCGCTGCCACTGCGCGATTCGCTCGGCGTCGGACCATGCGGTGTCCACGTACCACGGGCGCAGCAGCCGATCGGCCAATTGTGCCGCGGCACTGGACTGTTCCCGATCCACATCCGGCCGCTCTGCGATGAGATCGGCGAGCGCGTACGCGTGCACGAAGGCCAGCGACATCCCGCGTCCGTACATCGGATTGGTGACGCAGGCGGCGTCGCCCACCGGATACAGCCCGGCCAACGGCGGCCGCTCGGCGACTGCGGCGGCTCGTAAAGCGTTCGGCGGACAGGTAATCGCCCGCACCGGTGAGATCGGCTCGGCGATATCCTCGGCCAACCACGGCGCGATGGGTGCGACGGCACGAGCCACCGCGGTGAAAGCGGGCTCATGGCGCAGATGGCGCAGCTCGGTATCCTCCGGCAGCACCGCGAGCACGACCGAGAAGGTGTAGTTGTCACCCGGATGGACAACGGCCACATAGTGATCCGCGATGACGCCGACCGCGTTGCCGCGGTTCAGCGGACCGGGCCAATTCGGACCTTTCAGCCGGTAGAAGCGGGTGAAGCCGCGAAAACCGGTCGGCGCGATGAGATCCGCGTGGTCGAGCGGAATTCCCGCGTCCGCCAACCAGGTTCGCGCGGCGCCACGCCTGCCGGTGGCGTCGAGGACGATATCCGCCGGGAGGTGGGAGCCGTCGTCGAGGATGACGCCGGTGACGCGGCGGCGCGCCCCGTCCACCGTGATGCCGCGGACGGTGGCGCCGTGCCGCACGGTGACGCCGGGCAGCGCCCGAACCCGCCGGTACAGCACCAGATCCAGCGTCATCCGGCGGCAGGCGAGCGCGACGAGCGCGTCGTCACCGGGTTCGCGGTCGCGGTGGCTGGCGTGCGGCGGCAGCGCGGCGAGCAGGTCGAGCGGGACGGCGCCCGCCGCGAGCAGGTCGCGCCACAGCGCGGCCGCCCGCGTCCGGAGCACACCGACGCCCGCCGAGGTCAGGGTGTGCGAGTGTTCGGCCTGCGGCACCGTCGGACGGCGCCACCGGCTGCCGACCTCGAGTACGGGCCCATCGTCCGGCCGCGCGGCCCGCTCGAGCAGCAGTACCCGGTGGCCGTATTCGGCCATGGCGAGCGCGGCCGCCGAACCGGCGAGGCTGCCGCCGACGATCGCCACCGTCGAAGTGCCCCGCGTCCCAACGGAATCGGCGGTCATACCGCATCGCGCCTGCCGTGCACGAAGAACACCCGCCGCACACCGGTCCGTTCACGCGGCGGGACCGGGTCGGGCCAGCGGCCGAAATCGGCGCCCGGATCGCCGGGTTGCACCGCCTCGGCCGTGATGTCGTGCCGGGCGAACAATTCCTCGGGGGTATTGCTGCCGAACACCCACGGACAGCCCCATCCGGCGAATACGTCGAGCAGATCACGCATATTCGGGAGTTCCAGCGTGTCGGCGTTGATCAGATCCGCGGCGATCAGGCTGCCGGGCGCGGTCGCCGCGGCCACCGCGCCGAGGATGCGGTGGACCGCCGACTCGGGAATGTAGTAGAGCAATCCCTCCAGCAACCACACCGACGGACGCCGCGGATCGTAGCCCGCCGCAATCAACGCATCGGTCCAGCCCGCGGTGACCATATCGACGGCGACGGTGCGCCGCTCGACTCGCGGGACGGCGGCGCCGAGCAGTTCCTCCTTGGCCGCCAGCACGGCGGGCTTGTCGACCTCGAATACCGTGGCGTCCGCGGGCCACGGCAGGCGGAACGCCCTGGAGTCCAGACCCGCGGGCGCGATGACGATCTGAACGGGCATCAGCGACCCCGCCGCGGTCAGCAGCCACTCGTCGAAGAATCGGGTGCGGATGGCGTTGTAGTCCGGCGTACTCGGCACCGAGCGCGGGCGGCCCTCGGGGAAGGTCACCTCCCGGATCTCGGCCAGCAAGCCGGGACCGATATCACCGGCCAGCATTTCAGCGAACGGGTCCTGGTAAAGCCGGTCCGGGCTGCTGGTTTCGGCGGCGCGCAGGGCGGCGGTCAGGAAGGCCGTGCGCTCGACGGCGTCCAGGTTGCTCATCTGGTGCTCCTCGAAATCAACTGTGTCCCATCGCTTTCGGGTTCGATACCGGCCCCGGTGAGGCGCTGCCACTGCCACGGGTCCTGGCGGAAGAGCCGGTCCTTCACCTGGGTCGGGCGTACGCCCGCAGCCACATCCGCATGCCAGACCTGTAGGAACGCGTCGGGGTCGATCGGCGTCACCGTCGGCTGCCGCAGCCGCCCGCCGGATCGCGCGCCCAGATAGGTCGACGATTCGTGTGCGAGCTCGGCATCGAGCCGATTCGTCAGCCTGGCCAGTTCGTCGGCGCTCCAAACCTGGTGCGTGCCAAGGGCAAACCGGTAGAAAGGCGCCGGACCGGTATCCACCCGGCACGCGGCGTTGGTGACCGAGAGCCCGCACGCGGCCAGTGCGGTCGCGAGCGCGCGCACCACCTGGGCGTCGCGCAGCCGCTCGCCCACCTGATCGGAGCGCACCGAGCGTCCGGCGTATTCGACGCGCGGCACTCCGTCCACCCGATCGACCACCCGAACCACATCCCCCGCGCTGTACCGGTAAAGACCGCCGACATGGCTGAGGATGACGTGATAGTCGCTGCCGCAATCGAGTTCGCGCGCCCCGATGGTCGCGACATCCGGGGTCAGCTCCTCGTCGGCGGGCACGAATTCGTGGATCGCGGCGGTGACCACCAGGCTGCCCGCGCGCGGATGCCGATCCAGCGTGACACCGGTCGGCCCCTCGGATGCGGCCACCGGTGCGGGCAGCACCGTCACCGACGGGCCGAACCGGGCGCGCAGCGCGGGGAGATACAGTTCGGCCAAACCCGTTGTCCAGCAGAAGATCACCCGTAGACGCGGCCAGATGTGCGCCGGTTCGATCGCACCGAACCAGTCGGCGAGCCGGTCGAGTTCGCGGGCCCGCTCCGGATTGCCCTCGCCGAACGGCTCCCCGCCGATGGTGCCGTCGTGGATCTCGCGGACCAGTCGCGGCCACCACATCCGCAGCTGATAGGGCACGGCCGCGACCATCGCCGGATTGATACCGATGATGCACCGGATATCGCTTTCGACCGCTATTCGCAGGCGCAGGTACATCTTTCGCAGGTGATCGTCCGGGTCCACCGCGATCGGCAGCGTGCTCCACGGCGCCCGGGTGCCGGGTTCGGCCGAGAGCGGCTCACCGAACCGCGCACCGAAATCCACCTGGCTCGCACCGACGTGCGGCAGGCCCGAGGCGGTCATCGGAAGTGCGGACAGCGGATCGTGTTTGAGATTGAGCACCGCGTCGCCCCGGATCAGCACCTCCGGGAAGTGCTCGGCCAGCGGCGCCCACGCGGCGTAGAAGAAGGGCAGGAAGGTGGTCCGGACGAAGCGCGGCGTGACCGGAATCTTCTTGCGGCTGCCGGTGGTTCCGCTGCTGGTGAAGAACACCGCCGGATCTTCGGCGGTGAGCACGTTGTGCTCACCGCCCGCCATGCGCTCGATCCACGGCTCATATGCCGCGTAGTCCTGCACCGGCACCGCCCTGCGGAAGTCCGCGAGGGTGCGAATTCGCCCGAATTCGAACAGCCTTCCGTATTCGGTGTCCGCGTTCCAGGCGAGCAGATCCGCCAGCACCCGGTCCGGCCAGAGATCGGCCTCGATGAATGCCCGGCGCAGTTTGGCCCGCTCCGCGAAAACCCGGGAACGGTAGGCGGCGATATGGTCGCTGGAGAATCCGGATTCGAGCCGATCAGCAATCGTCATTGTCGCGTAACACCTTTCGTATCGCCGCGGCCGTCGCCCCGATTCCGGACCGCTGACGCACCACATGCACCGGGAGCGCGCCGATTTCGTCGAACATCGCCTCGCGCAGCGCGCGCTGATACGACACGAAGCTGGAGTAGCGGTGGTCGGGTATCGAATCGCGGTGGTACTCCAGCGGATTCAGCTGCGTACCGCGGCCGGACCGATGCCACGCTGTCTCCGGATCGACGTCGAGGTAGATCACCTGACGCGGCTGCGGTAGCGAGCGCCACCAGGCGAGCAGCGGGTGATCGTCGGCGACCCCGACGACCCGCCATTTGGCAAGCATCTTGTAGTAGTACGAGTCGACGAGTACGCGCGTCCCGGGCTCGACCTCGGCGATCCGGTCGCGCAGGTAGACGACCGCGCACTGCATCAGCCCGATGGCGAATTCCCGGGAATACGTTCCCGGTTCGGCCGCGAGCACATCGTCGACCAGGTGACGGCGCAGCGTGGCCAGCAGGCGGTGGCGCGCGTCGAGGAATTGTTCGTCGACCGAGACGACGCGCCAACCGGATTCGGCGGCGAGCACCGAAAGCGCCGTCGACTTGCCCGCGTAATCCGGCCCGAGCACAACCCGGAAATCGATCATCTACCCACCCCATTCGCGCCGTCGGATCCGATGCCGCGCAACGAGCCTCAGAAAATGGTCTCGTCCAGCTCCATGATGTCGTTGTCGAGATTGGTCAGTACGGTGCGCACCGCGGTCAGTTCCGGCAGCACATTGCGCGCGAAGTATTGCGCGACAACGATTTTGCCTTCGTAGAACGCGTCGGTGGCGCCGTTGTCGAGGGCCTTGATGGCGACCTCGGCGGCGACGAGCAGTCGCCAGCCGATGAGCAGGTCGCCGACGGCCAGCAGGAACCGCACCGAGCCCAGGCCGACCTTGTACAGCTCCTTCGGATCCTGCTTGGCGTCCATCAGGTGTCCGGTCAGGCCGGCGACCATGGCCTGTACGTCCTGGAGCGCGGTGGCCAGCAATTGCCGCTCATTCTTCAATCGCCCGTTGCCCGCTTCGGATTCGATGAACTTCTGCACCTGCCCGGCCACGTGGGCCAGGGCGACGCCGCGGTCGCGGGCGATCTTGCGGAAGAAGAAGTCCTGCGCCTGGATGGCGGTGGTGCCCTCGTAGAGCGAGTCGATCTTCGCGTCGCGGATGTACTGCTCGATCGGGTAGTCCTGCAGGAACCCCGAACCACCCAGGGTTTGCAGGGATTCGGTCAGGTACTGATACGCCCGCTCGGAGCCGACACCCTTCACGATCGGCAGCAGCAGATCGTTGACCCGCGCCGCCAGATCGGCATCGGCGCCCGAAACCAGCTGTGCCACATCGGCGTTCTGGTGCGCGGCGGTGTAGAGGTACACCGCGCGCAGGCCCTCGGCGTATGCCTTCTGCATAGTCAGCGAGCGACGCACATCCGGGTGGCGGATCACCGCGACCCTGGGCGCCGTCTCGTCCATACCACTGGTCAGGTCGTGGCCCTGAACGCGAGTTCGTACGTACGCCAACGCATTCAGGTATCCGGTCGACAGCGTGGCGGCCGCCTTGACGCCGACCATCATCCTGGCCTGCTCGATGACCTCGAACATCTGCGCGATGCCGTTGTGCACCTCGCCGACCAGCCAGCCCTTGGCCGGGATACCGTGCCCGCCGAAGGTGACCTCGCAGGTAGCCGAGACCTTCAAACCCATCTTGTGCTCGACGTTGGTGACGAAAACGCCGTTGCGCTCACCCAATTCACCGGTCCGGTGATCGAAATGGAACTTCGGCACGAAGAACAGCGACAGGCCCTTGGTGCCCGGGCCCGCGCCCTCGGGGCGGGCCAGCACCAGATGCATGATGTTCGGGAACAGGTCATCGGAATCGGCCGAGGTGATGAACCGCTTCACACCCTCGATATGCCACGAGCCATCCGCCTGCGCCACCGCCCGCGTGCGAACGGCACCCACATCCGAACCGGCATCCGGCTCGGTGAGCACCATGGTGGCGCCCCAACCCTGCTCGACGGCGATCCTCGTCCAGCCCCGCTGCTCCTCGGTTGCGTTGCCGTAGAAGATATTCGCGAAGCCCGCGCCCGCCATCTCGTAGAAGAACGCGGCGGGTTGGGCGCCGAGGATCAGCTCCCCCACCGCCCACAGCACCGCCCGCGGCGCATCGATACCGCCGAGTTCCTTCCCGAGGAAGAGCCGGCCCCAGCCGCCGTCGCGGAGGGTGCGGTGGCTTTGTTTGAAGGAGTCGGGCAGTGTCACGGCATGCGTGCGCACATCGAACACCGGCGGATTGCGGTCCGCGTCGGCGAACGACGCACCCAGCGGACCCTCGGCCAGGCGGCACACCTCGGCGAGCATCGCACCGACCGTCGCGGAGTCCAGTTCACCGTAGGCGCCGGAGTCGAGAACCGAACCGAGGCCGAGCACCTCGAACAGGTTGAACTCCAGGTCGCGAACGTTGCCAATGTAATGCCCCATGCTGCCAACTCTCTGAAATGCGCCGCCGCCGGTTCACCGAGGCGCGATGGCGACCAACGCGTTGCCGATCACGTCGGCCACCTTCGCGAGGTCGTCCGGACTGTGCGCGGCCGTGACGCACACCCGAAGCAGCGCCCGGTCGCGCGGGACCGCCGGATGCAGCGCGAGCCCGACATACGCTCCGCCGCGCAGGATTTCGTTCCACACCGTGATCGCGCGGTCGTCGCTGCCGATGACGATCGGCAGAATCGGCGACCAGCGTCCCGGCGTGCCCTCGACTCGCACGCCCCGGTCCTCGAGGAGGGTGGCGAGGGTGCGCGACGCCGCCTCCAGCCGCGTTGCCAGCATTTTTCCCTCATCGCTCATCACGATGCGGATGGCCGCGTTGGCGGCCGCGACGCTGGCCGGGGTGGCCGACGTGCTGAAAATCAGGCTGCGCGAGGATCCGCGCAAACCCGCGATGAGTTCTTCGGAACCGACGATGAACCCGCCCGTGCTGCCCAGGCCCTTCGACAGGGAACCCATCAGCACGTCGACACCGTCCAGCACACCGCACTCCTCGGCCCAACCGCGGCGGCGCGCACCGTATATGCCGAGCGAATGCGCCTCGTCGACCATGAGGCAGGCGCCGAAATCCCGGCAGAGCGAAGCGATGTCGGCGAGCGGCGAGAGGCTGCCCTCCATGGAGTAGAGCCCGTCGACAATGACCAGCACATCCCCCGGGTCGGCGGCGGTCTCGGCGAGTGCGGCACGCAGGCTGTCGACGCTGTTGTGCTCGAACCACCGCAGCTGCGCGCCCGCCAGACGTACGCCATCGATAATCGATGCGTGCGCGTACGCGTCGACGATCACCGTATTCCCGCGACCGACCAGCGCGGAGATCGTCCCGACATTGGCGGTGTACCCGGAGGTGAAAACCAGTGCGCCGCCGGCGCCGTACCAGTCGGCCAGCCGCTGCTCGATATCGACGTGCAGGCGCATGGAACCGTTCAGCAGCCTGCTGCCGGTGGTGGCGTTGCCGAATTCCAGAATTCCGGTCTTCGCCGAATGCAGCACCCGCTGGTCGGCGGCGAGTCCGAGATAATTGTTGGACCCGAACATCAGCACCCGCTGATCCTCCAGCTGCACGGAGGGTCCGACCGCCGACTGCATTGTCCGGAAGAAGGGTGAGACAGATTTCTGTTCGAGCCGGGTGATCAGCTTCGGCACATCGTTGGCCGCAAGCTTTTCGATCAGTTTATGTGTCATTTCAATTCATGCTTTCACTCTGTAACGGCGGCACTTGGTTTATACGAAACGGAATTCGTGTTCGTTGCGCAGCCAGGCGACCAGATTGGCGCCGGAATCGCGCATCGACGGCGGGTGGAAGCGGTGCACGGTGCACACCTCCGCCAGATATCCGATATCCGGATTACGCATATAGGTGATGCCGCCCGCGGCGAACTTCACCTTTCCGACGAGCAGATCGATGCATTCGTCGAAGGCCTCGCGCAGCGCGAGCAGTTCGGCGGCGGCATCCGCCGTCACCTCTTTGGCGTCGAGCTCCGCGGCCAGGCCGAGCAGCGCGTTCTCCACCGCGGGCAGGAAACCCGCCATGGGAACGACGCCCTTGGGATCGATGGCGCCGTCCTTGGCCAGCGCGTAATCGAGCAGCGCGTACGCCGCGCCGAGGTAGGTGCCCAGGATGAGCAGTCCGAACCACTGGTAGCCGAGCATTTCGGTGGCCCCGGTCGGATCGTCGAGCAGGCTCGGCACCACCAGGCTCTCCGGGCAGAACGTGCCGTCGAGCTCGAGCATGTTCGACTCCGCGCCGCGCAGCGTGTGGGCACGCCAGAACGGGCGCACCGTCATATTCTCCGATTTCGCGGGCACCAGGGCGACGGCGCGCTCGCCCGAATCGAGTTCGACGCTCGCGGTGAGCACATCCATCGAATCCGAGAGCGAACACGGCGCCTTCCGGCCGGTCAACAGGTAACCGCCCTCGCATTTCGTGGCCCGCATGGTCGGGTGGAAGATCGAGCCGCCCGGTCTGCCCTCGGAGAATCCGGAGGCGACCACGGCCCGGGCGAGGATCAGCTGCCGGATCTGTTCGCGCTCGGACTCGCCGGCGTGATCGGCGAAGACGGCCAGCGTCGCCACCGAAAGGTAGTGCATGGTGATCGCCGCGCCGAGTGCGGGCGTCGTGGCGCCGATGGCGATCATCACCCGCACCGCGTCCACCGCCGAGGCGCCGAGGCCGCCCAGCTCCCGGGGTGCGACCAGCCGGGGGCCCTCGTGGCGTACCCACAGTGGGATGAGGCTGTGCTCATCGCGCTCGGAAATGGTTTCGGCGCTGGCGATCAGTTCATCCAGTAATCCCGGAAGCAGGCGTTCGGCCGTTTCCCGAGCCGCGATCAGACTGGACTTGGCAGCCATTCCTCGTTCCCTTCTTTTCTATGAAAAGTATTTTCAAAACGCCCGCCGGTCAGCAGGGCGATAAATCCACGCGGGCGCGCGGCGTATCGGGAACATCGAAATTATCGAGTCCCGTTCTCGGCGAGGTCGAAGGTAAATTATTCGCGCCGAACTCCGCCGCTGTGGCGGTACCTGGTATCAGCGTAGTCGAATCTGTTTACAAGGCAATATATTCACGCGCCCGCGGGCGATCCGGGAACGATTATTTCGCAGAGAAAATAGCGGCGGGGCCGACTCGGCATATTCCGAGAGGCCCCGCCGAAATAATACGAACGACGGTCAGCGATGCGAATTCACCGGGAGTTCGTCGGCCGCGGCCCGCCGCGCCAACCAGGGCACCACGACGGCCAAACCGACCATGACCAGCCCCCCGGCCACCGCGGCGCAGGCGAATCCGGCGGCGAAGGCCGCACGCGCATTGTCGAGCAGCGGACCCCCGATCTCCGCGGGCAGGCTTCCGGCGACCTGACGCGCCCCGGCCAGGGTTTGCCGGGCCGCGTCGGCGGCGTCGGCGGACAGCCCGGACGGAACGCTCACCCGCAGCCGGTAGGCGATCGTCCCGATCGAGCCCAGGATCGCGATGCCGAGCGCCGCGCCGAGCTGGGAGCCGGTCTCCGAAATCGCCGAGGCCGCACCGGCCCGGTCCTCCGGCACCTGCGACACCACGGCCTCGGTGGCGAGGGTGACCACGATCGCGCCGCCCGTGCCGAGCAGCATGCCGCCGAGCAGCAGAATCCACACACCGTCGGTGGCCCGGCTGAAGGCGACGATCACCAGCGAGACGGCCGTGATCAGGAAGCCGACGGCCAGCGCCCGCCCCAGCCCGGCGGCCTTCAGCAGCGGTGGCGCGGCCGAGGCGCCGATGGCCGCGGTGAACGTCATCGGCAGCATCCACAGTGCCGACACCAGCGGACCGTTACCCAGCACAAGCTGCAGATACTGGGCGAAGAAAAGGTTCTGGCCCATCATGGCGAGCATCCCCATGGTCACGGCGACGACACCGGCAAGGAACGTCGGGTGCCGGAACAACCGCGCGTCGATCAGCGGTTCGGCGGCGCGGCGCTGCCGCAGCGCGAAGGCGGCGACGAGCCCGAGCGCGGCGGCGAGCGCTAGCGCGCTCCTACCGTCGAAACCCGTGATCTCGGCGCTGTGTTGGAGGGCGTAGACGCCCGACAGGATCGTCGCGAGCAGCAGAACCGAGCCGATGATGTCGAAGCGGGCGGGCACCGGGTTCCGGTATTCGGGAACCAGCAGCGGTGCGAGCACCAGCAGCACGACGATCACCGGCACGTTGATCAGGAATACCGAACCCCAGCTGAAGTAGTTCAGCAGCACACCGCCGACGACCGGGCCGAGCGCACCGCCGCCGGCGAAGGAGGCCGTCCAGATGCCGATCGCGCGGGCGCGTTCGGCGGGGTCGGCGAAGATGGTCCGGATCAGCGCCAAGGTCGACGGCATCAGGGTGGCGCCGCCGATGCCCATGACGGCGCGGGCCGCGATCAGCACCGCGGGGTTCGGCGCGAACGCGGCGAGCGCCGATGCCGCGCCGAACAGTGCCGCGCCGATGAGCAGCAGCCTGCGCCTACCGATCCGGTCCCCCACATTGCCCATCACGATCAGCAGGCTGGCCAGCACGAATCCATATGTGTCGACGATCCACAGCAGCTGGCTGCTGCTCGGCTCCAGATCCGCACCGATCGACGGTATGGCCAGGTGGAGCACCGACATATCCATCGAAACGAGCACCACGGGCAGGACCAGGATCGCCAGCGCCGACCACGGGGAGACGGCGGCCCCCGTCGCTGGCGATCCGTCTCGTTGCGTCGAACCGAGCATGCTCCAGGCTCCAATCCGTTCGGAAAAGCAGTAAATTAGATCACTGTTACAATTTACTGGAGTCCGACGGTAAAGGCCACCGCTGTTTCGGTCATGCAGCTGAGCAGGCAGCGGGCGCCCACGTTGACATGGTTGCCGTAGCGGATGAAACCGGTCAGTTGCTCGGGGGTCATCCAGCAGTAGTCGCGCGGGACGTCGGCGGGCAGGTCGTCGCCGACGTCCACCACGAGATAGCGGTTCTCCGCGTGATAGAAGCGGCCGCCCTCCTCCGAATGCACGACATCGACCAGAATCCGCGCACCGGCCGCCGCCAGGACGAGATCCAGATAGCGCGGCCGGTGGCCGTCCGGCACGCCGACATAGTTGTCCGGGATGCACGACACCGTCGGCGCCATCTCGACGACATCGCCGGTCCCCGCCTCGGTGCGCGCGTACACCAGCACATGGAAGACGCCGTCGAAATGCCTACCGAGAAAGGCGATCACGCCACGCCCGGCCGGCCGCAGCATCGGCTGGGACCACTGCCGCACCTCGCGATTGCTGGCGTGCACGTCGACACCGAGCACCGAGAAGAACCGGCGATCGGGGCGGTGGATCATCCCACCCGAACGCTCCCAGTCCGGCAGCGAGTTCAGCGGCACCACCGTCCGCTCCAACTGGTGCTGCGCCTTGACCTCGGTAAACCAGCTGAGAATATGGCTCAGCGAATGTTTCGCCGCCCGCCATCCCCGATCGCGCGGATCGCCGAGCAGGAAGGGAATCCCCGAGAGCACGGTGCGGGAATCCATGCTCACCAGGTTCGGGACGCGGATCAGCTCCGCCAGCTGCCGCACACTCAACCAGCAGAAGTCCGCCAGCACCGGTATGTCCTCGTCGACCTCGACGATCATGTTGCGGTTGCGTTTGCCGAGGAACCACGAACCCTGTTCGGATTGCAGCGAATCGAAGACGGGCCGTCCGCGCCGCGGTGTCAGGAAGTACTCCAGATACGGCACCGGGCTGCCCTGATGCACCCGGGTGTAATTGCTCCGCGTCGCCTGCACCGTCGGCGACAACTGGATCAGGTTGACATTTCCCGGCTCCATCTTCGCCTGCATCAGGCAGTAGAGCGTGCCGCCCACGCGTTTGGCGATGATGCCGAGTATGCCGATCTCCGGCTGCCGGATGATCGGCTGCGACCAGGTCCCCGGCGTGCGGCTCTCGGTCGCGACCCGCAGCCCGATGACGGAGAAGAATCGGCCGCTGCGATGGTGGATATCGCCGGAGCGCGGATCGGTCTGCCAACCGTTCAGCGCGTCCAGCGATACGACACTCACCTTGTAGTCGTTGGCGCATTCACGATCGGCGAACCAGTCGTGAAATTCCGTCAGATCCTCGAACACGGTGCCGCCCCAACCATCTCGTCACCGCGCCGGATCGACGGCGAGCGCGGATTCCAGCTCGTCCAGCGCCGCCCCGGTGTTGGCGGCGATCAGTTCGATATCGGGCACGGTGTCCGGGCAGCAATGGAATCCGATGCCGAAGGCGCCCGAAATGGTCAGGGCCGCGACGATGAGCCCGCTGCCGTGATACAGCGGTCCGATCGGGAACATCGCGTCCAGATGGGCGCCGGCGAAATAGCGGTCGGTGTCCGGGCCGGGAATGCACGAAACAATCGCGCTGAACGGCGGCGCGACCAGCCCGGCGAGCCCGTTCAGCTGGTTGATCATGAATTTCCCGCCGATGAGCGGCGAGTACATCACCGCGACTTCCGGTGTGCGGCTTCGGATGTCGTTCTTGGCGATGGTGCTCGACCGGGCCACCGCCCGCAGCCGCTCGACCGGATCGGCGATATCGGTGAACATCGTGATCAGGATCGTGCTGTAGGCGTTGAGGGTCGCGTCGTCGCCGGGCATCCGGATGTTGTACGGAACGCTGGCGATCAGCGGTTTTCCGGGCAGTTCACCCCGCAGTTCGAGGTAGCGGCGCAATCCGCCCGCGACGCTGCTGACCAGGACGTCGTTGACGGTGACACCCGCGATCCTGGAGATATCCCGGATGCGATCGAATGGATAGCTGACCGTGGTGGCGCGGCGGCGGTGCGTGAGCCGTCCGTTGAGCACCGTCTTCGGGGCCAGATATGGCGCGGCGACCTCAGGAATCGCCTGTTTCGTGTTGCGCCGCATGTACTTTCGCGCCGCGAGCACATCACGCAGCGGCGCGGGCTTCGGTGCGGCGGTAGGCGCAGCGGTGGGGCCTACCGTCCAGACCGGGCGCAGCTCGTCCGATTCGGGATCCTCGGTGACCGATTGCCCGAAGCGCTGATTCCAGCCGACACCGTCCATCACGGCGTGATGGAATTTCATATAGGCCGCGAATCGGCCGCCCGCGAGCCCGTCGATCAGGTGGTACTCCCACAGCGGCCTGCCGAAATCCAGTCGGGGCGTATGCAATTCGGCCACCAGATCATCCAGTTCGCGCTGGCCGCCCGGTGCGGGCAGCCGGTGGTAGCGCAGGTGGTGATCCAGGTCGACGGCATCGTCGCCGAGGACGCTCATGGACGCCGCGATCCGGCGCAGCGCGGGACGGTCGAGCACATAGTTGAACGGTGGTGCGAAGGTGCGGATTTTCCGCAGCCGTCCGAACAGTCGCGTCGCGAAATCGGCGGGCGCGCCCGTCGGCGGAGTGAACACCGCGAGCATCGCGACATGCTGCCCCGCGGTGGCGGAATCGACTACGAGAAAGAACTTTTCACTCATGGCCAGCGCCGGACGCGCTGGGGTATCGATATCATTCATTGCGGCAGTTCACCTTTCGCATATGGCTGCCGTTGCTCTTGCTGCGCCGCCCTCGCGGCGCCCGGTCGATGACGCGCCTCAGCCCCACAGCACCGTCGCCACGCTGCGCTCGAAATGCGCTGTGGGAACGGCGATCGTCGTCCCGTATGTCGCGCGCAGCGCGCGGAATCCGCCGACGAGGCTCATCACCCCCGGCAGCCCGCGGCCACGCAGACCGGTCGCGATGGCGTCGGCGGCGGCCCCGGACGAACACACCAGAATCCAGGCGCCGGTGTGCTCGCGCGCCAAGGCCAGGCATCCCGGGCCCGCCGGATCCAGCCGCTCCTCCACGACCTCCGCCCCGATCGCCAGCGCGCCCAGCAGCGCGCCCTCGCGGGTGCGCTGCGGCTGCGAACGGATGTCGACGACGACGCTGCCCAGCGCCACCGCATTCGGCAATTCGCCGATCGTCACGCGGTGGTCGAGTATCAGTTGATCCAGCATGATCCGGACTTGTCTCAAACCGCGGTGTTCTTGAACGGGTTGAAGTCGCGGCCGAATCGGTACATGGTGTGCACCGTCATCGGTCGCGTCATATAGGCGAAGAATTTGTTGGCCGCGCCGGGGATGCACACCGGCCGCCCCCGCGAGACGGCCCGCCAGCCCGCGGCGGCCACCGAATCGGCGTCCTGCCAAAGGAATCCGGGCATCTTGTCGGCGATCTCGCGCACGCCCATCACATCGTGGAATTCGCTGCGGGTCTGCCCTGGGCACAGCGCCGTGACATGTATCCCCTGCGGCTTCAGCTCCATGTCCAGCGACTGGGACATATGCAGCACATAGCTTTTGAAGCCGGTGTAGAGCAGACTCGCGCCGGGCGGCCCGAACGCGGACACCGATGACAGGTTGACTATCCGCCCCCAGCCGCGCTCTCGCATATGCGGCAGCACCCGGTGGCTGAGTTCGGTGACGGCCGTCATCATCAGTTGGATCTCACCGGCGACGCTGTCCCACGACGCGTTGGCGAAGGTGTGGTTGGCGCACAGCCCGGCATTGTTGATCAGCACATCGGTCTCGTGCCCGAGTTCCCTGGCCTGCGTCAGAATCCATTCCGGCGCTTTGGGTTCGGTGAGGTCCGCGGTGATCACCGCGCAGCGCGCGCCGGTGCGCTCGCGCAGTTCACCCGCCAGCTCGGTCAGGCGGTCGGTGCGCCTGGCGACCAGGACCAGCCCGTAGCCCTGCGCGGCGAGCAGGCGCGCGAACGCCGCACCGATTCCGGACGACGCGCCGGTGATCAGCGCGGATTTCGTCGTCGACATTCTGATACCTCGATTTCGACAGGGGTGGTTGAGTGAATCCGGCCCGGCGTCAACGCGACGCCGCCATTCCGCCGTCGACGGATATGACCGTGCCGGTGACATACGCGGATGCGCGCGAACCGAGGAACCGGACGATTCCCGCGATATCGTCGATGCCGCCGTATCGGCTCATCGGTGTGCGCGAACCGATTTCGAGTGCCAGATCGCGGTCGAGCATGCCGGAGACGAACGGCCCGAGCGCGATGACGTTGACCGTGATCCGCGGGGCCAGCCGGGTCGCCAGATGGCGCGAAAGATGGTGCATCGCAGCCTTACTCGCGCCGTAGGAGTAGGTCTCGGCCGCGGGGACGCGCAGCCCGTCGATCGAACCGACATTCACGACACGGGCCGGATCGTCCGGTGTCGATGCCGAAAGCAGCTGCGGCCGCAGCAATTTCGTCAGGTGAAAGACCGCCTCCAGGTTGATCGCGATGGTATCGCGCCAGCCGGATTCGTCGAATTCGTCGAGCGGCGCCGCGTGCAATACGCCCGCGTTGTTCACCAGCAGATGCAGTGCCTGCTGGCCGAAATCCGCTGCCAGCGCCCGGCATCCGGCCTCCGACGATACGTCGGCCGTCAGCGGATGACAGTCGCCGAGCAGCGACAGTTCGGCGGCGGCCTTCTCCGCGGCGACGCCGTCGCGGGAGGTCAGGTAGACCTGCGCACCCGCCTCGACGAGCGCCTGCGCGATGAGCGCGCCGACGCCGCGGGCGCCGCCGGTGACCAGCGCGGTCTTGCCCCGCACCGAGAACAGGTCATCGATCATCGTATTTCTCCTGCGTGCGCAGCATCTTCTTGTCGACCTTGCCCACGGCGGTGAGCGGGAATTCGGTGACGAATTCGAATCCATCGGGGATCTTGTAGGCGGCGACGCCGCGCCCGCGCAGAAATTCCGCGAGTTCGCCGGGGCGCAGCGGCCCGCGCGGGATCACAAATGCGCCGATCCGTTCACCGAGCACCGGATCGGGCCTGCCGACGACGGCCGCATCGCGCACCAGCGGATGTTCCAGCAGGAGTTCCTCGATCTCCTCGCAGGCCACCTTCTCACCGCCCCGGTTGACGATGTCCTTGGCCCGGTCGACGACGACGAGATGACCCGACGGCAGCCGCCGCACGATATCGCCGGTGCGGTAGAACCCGGCGGCGGTGAACGCGCGCTCGTTGTGCTCGTCGGCCCGGTAGTAGCCGCGAATCGTGTACGGGCCGCGGGTGAGCAGATGGCCCGGCGCGCCGTCGGGCACCGGCCGGTCCGCGTCGTCGACCACCCGGATCTCGTCGGCCGGTGACATCGGCGTGCCCTGGGTTTGCGCGATCAGCTCGGCCGAATCGTCCAGGCGGGTATAGCAGATCAGGCCCTCGGCCATCCCGAACACCTGCTGCAGTGTGCAGCCGAGCACCGGACCGACGCGCCGGGCCGCCGACGGCTTGAACCGCGCACCGCCGACCTGCAGGACCCGCAGGCTGGACAGGTCGTCCGTGCTGGTGGCGGCCGCGTCGAGCCAGCGCATGGCCACCGCGGGCACGACCGCCGCGACCGTGACGCCATGGCGTTCGATGAGCGGAAAAGCGTTGTCGGGGTTGGGCGTCGGCGACATGACGACGGTGGCGCCCGCGGTCAGCGCGCCGAGGATGCCGGGCGCGCACAGGGTGAAGTTGTGCGCGGCCCGCAATGCGGCCAGGTACACGTCGTCCGGTCCGAGCGGGCATGCGGTCAGGCTGGCGCGGGCGTTGTAGACATAGTCGTCGTGGGTGCGCGGGATCAGCTTCGGCAGCGCGGTCGACCCGCCCGACAGCTGCAGCAGCGCGATATCGCCCGGCTCCGGCGCGGGATGCGCGCGCGGCTCCCGGTACAGATCGGCCAGCGCCACATGCGAACCCGGATCGCCGTGCACGATCGTGCCGCGCAGGCTCGGGCAGGCCAGCGCGACCCGCTCCGACATCGCGCAATAGTCGAATCCGGCGTAATAGTCCGCGACGATGTGCGCGACCGCCTCGCTCTGCGCGCACAGCCGGGTGATCTCGTATTCGCGATGGGCGGGCTGGGTGAGCACCGGGATCGCGCCGAGCCGGAACAGTGCGAAGCACACCACCACGAATTCGCCGACGTTCGGCAGCTGCACCACGACCCGGTCGCCGCGCCCGATGCCGATATCGGCGAATCCGGCCGCGAGCCGGTCGGCGTCCGCGTCGAGCTGCCGGTATGTCCACGTGCGTACCGCGTCGATCACCGCGATCCGGTCGCCGTGCGCGCGGGCGGACCGGGTGAGCAGCTCGCCCAGCGTTGTGCCGGTCCAATAACCGGCCGCCCGATATCCGGCGGCCACCTCCTCGGGCCACGGAGTGAGATCACGCGGCGCCACCTGCACCGGCCCATCCGGCCGCGAATCGAATGACGATGCCGCGATCATCGGGACGCACCGGCGACGCTCGGATCCAGTGCGGCGGCCTCGTCCAGACCGATCGCGGACAGGAAGGTGCGGAACTTCGCGCTCGTTTCGGCGAGTTCGCTCGCCGGATCCGAACCCTCGACCACACCGGCCCCGGCGTAGAGGCGCAGCCGGGTGTCCGCGATTTCCGCACACCGCAGCGCGAGCACCCATTCGCCGTCACCGGATTCGTCCATCCAGCCGGCCAACCCGGTGTAGTACTGCCGGTCGAACGCCTCCGATTCCGCGATCACCCGCCGCGCGAGCGCGGGCGGCCAGCCGCAGACGGCCGGGGTCGGATGTAGCGCGGCGGCGAGTTCCAGCGCGGTCGGCCGCGGATCGGCGAGCACGCCGCGCACCCGCGTCGACAGATGCCACATCGTCCTGGTGTGGATCACCGACGGCTGGTCGGGCACCTCGAGCGCCGCGCAGAACGGGCGCAGCGCCTCGGCGACCGCGTCGACGACGATGCGGTGCTCGCGCAGATCCTTCGCCGAGCGCCGCAATTCCCATGCGCGCCTGCGGTCCTCGACCGGATCGTCGCTGCGCGGCGCGGACCCGGCCAGCGGATTCGACACGACGCTGCGGCCGATCCGGCGCACCACCAGTTCGGGGCTGGCGCCGACCAGCATCCGGCGCGCACCGTTGCGAACCGTACCGACCGGAACCGCGAACACATACGCGTCCGGTTCACCCAGCGCCAGGGCGCGCACGAGATCGCGGGCCCGCACCGGTTCGGCGGTGATCACATCGATCGCCCGGGACAGCACCACCTTGTTCTGTCCGGATCCGGCGAGGCGGGCCAGCGCACGCTCGACGCTGTCGAGGTAGCGGTCCGGCCACGGCACCAGATCCACCCGCACCGCGCGCGGAATCTCCGGCGCCGCACCGGAATACGGCTGCGTGGCGGCGGGCTCCCGGCGGATGTCGCGGACCACCCGCAGCCGCGCGGGCGACTTCGCCGCGAACGGTACGGCGCCCACCAGCAGCGGCCCGCCGCTCGCCAACTCCTTCGCGCTCATGTTCCCGGCGCATTCGGCCAGCAGTTCGGCGCCGTGCCGGGCGGCCTCGGCGAGCGGGGTGGTGTCGCCCGCGGCGATCACGTCACCGGCGACCAGGGTGCCGGCCGGCGAGCGGAGGAACAGCTCGCAGTCGTCGGCCAGCGCGGTCGGGTCGAAGGTATCGGGTTCGCGGGCATCGATCGCTTCGGCAGTCATCGCGCCCTCCTTTCTGAAGTTGTCACGGCGTCGAGGGCCAGAGCAGGTGGGAGGTCATCAGCAGCGCCGACAGCCATCCGATGAACGCGTCCGCGCGCTCCACGATCTGGAAGTGACCGCCCGGCACGGTGTGCAGTTCGAAACCGGATACGGTGTGGTCCCGCCAGGCCCCCGCCTCATCCGCGTCGACCTCGGGATCGGCGTCACCGATCACCGCGACCACCGGAATATCAAGCGGCGCAGGTGAATTCGGGCGGTATGTTTCGATGAGGCGATAGTCGGAGCGGATCATCGGCAGCATGAGCTCCCGAATCTCGGGATGGTCGAGCAGGGTCGTCGCGCCGCCGAGCCCGCGCAGTTCGTCCACCAGCCCGGCGTCGTCGCGCAGGTGTACATCGTTGGGGCGCTGGCGATTCGGGGCGGGCTGGCCGGAGACGATCAGCTGCTCGGGCCGATGCGCCGCGCGGCGGGCGACCTCGTAGGCGACGGCCGCGCCCATGCTGTGCCCGTACAGGACGAGCGGAATCCCTTGTGGCAGTGCGCAGGCGAAGCCGGCGGCCAGCTCCTCGAGGGTGTCGGGGTGGCTGTCGAACAGCCGGTCCTCCCGGCCCGGATACATCGCGATCGCCAATTCGACGCTCTCGGGCAGGTATTCGGCCCAGCCGCGATAGAAGCTGGCCGATCCGCCCGCGTGCGGGAAGAACACCAGCCGCAGCCGCGCGGCCGGTTGTGGGCGGTACACCCGGAAAAGCGACGGATCGGTGGCAGTCATATCGCTCCTTCGTCGAGTTCGACGAGTTCGTCGAGCCCGATCTCGTGTTCGGACAACTGGACGACCGCGGGGTCGGCGCCCAACTCGGCGACGGACCGGCCCGGGGGGACGACATCGGCCGCGAAATGCACGCCGGATTCGATCCGGCCGTCGGCCACCGCGCCGATCACCGATACCGCCGCCGCGGCGGTGAGCGCCGCGGCGCGGTCCGCGCGCAACACCAGCGACCGGGTGATCGCCTGCCCGGCGCGACGACCGACCAGTTCGAACAGGAGGATGGCGTGCGGCGTCCGGCCGAGCACATCGAGTTCGGCTGCGCGCCGGACCTTTTCGGCCATCTCCGCGACGGCCGATGCCGGCGTGCCAGGAATCCCCTGCAGCACCAACGGAAGTCGTTCGCCTTGCAGGATGGAGAACCAGGTGCCCGACCCGAGCCCGAGCCACCGCGCGGTGCGGCAGGCCTCCCGCGACAGATACGGCAGCGCGGTCACCGGCTCCGGAAAGTTCGGCAGCCGAATATCGTTGCGCCGCACCACGACACCGTCGCGGATACCGTCCCGCCAGGCGGCGAGCGGCATATCGTCGCCGTCCAGCACACCGACGACGTAGTCGTATGCGGTCGCGGCGCCGAAGGTGTCGAAGATGCCGTGGTACACCGTGAGCGCGTCCACCGTGTCGAAATCCCGCGCGAGATACCGCGGCAGCAGCCCGGTCAGGCCCGGAATCATGCCCGCCGAGAGCACCGCGCACCAGTCGTCGGTATCGGAAAGCCGGTTGTGCACCGGCTCGTCGCCGCCGATATCGACATACCGCGCGCCCGCCCGCCGCGCGGCGCGCGCGACCCGGTCCAGGATCCGCCGCGACGGTCCCGCGCAGTTCACCACGATGGCGCAGCGCGCGCAGAACTGTGCCAGCGCATCGTCGTCGGCGAGGTCTACCCGCAGGAAATCGCCCGCACCACGGAGCTTTTCGGCGATCAGACGCCGCCCCGCGATCGGGTCGCGCCCCGCGATCAGCACCTCGCCCGCACCGCGCGCCACCAACCGCTCGGCGACGCCCGTGCCGACCGAGCCGTAGCCGCCCAGTATCCCGATCCGCTCGGTCATGCCGCGGGGCCGTTCAGGAGCGCGGCGAGCGCCGCCGATCCGGTGCCACCGGATGGGCGCACCGTCACGTCGGATACCCCGCCCGCGCGCAATTCCTCCGCCAGGCCCGCCAATTCGGGTTCCGGTGCCGTGCCGAGGATTACGACCGGACCGTCGTAGGGCCGGACCCGATATCCGCGCAGCGCTTCGATCGTCGTGCGGAAGATGTCGTAGCGCCGCGCCACGGTGATATCCGCGCCGATCACCACTGCCGCCGCCACCGCGGCGATCCGCTCGGCCTGCGAGGTGGTGTACTGCCGCGCCGCCGCCTGAGCGAGGGTGGCCGGATAACCCACCTGCTCCGGCGCGACGCCGATCTCCCTGGCGAACAGGTATTCCACCGCGACGTCGGCACGCGCCTGATCGACGACGTGGTACGGATTGACCAGCACCACCTGCTCGACCCGCGTTCCCGCGGCGGCGAGTTCGCGCGCCACCTCGACGGTGAGCAGTGCGGTCGCGCCGTAACCGACCAGTCGCACCGCGCCGGGCCGCTCCGTGCGCAACAGCCGGGCGTACGCGGACACCCGCCGGGTCAGCAGCTGGTCCGGGGTGGCCCGCAGATAGGTGTCGGGGTCACCGGCGGTGAGCCCCAAGACCTTTCGCGACCGATCGAGCAGGTTCGGCAGGTCGGCGAAGTTGTAGAACTTGCCGGTGCCGTCGTGCACCAGCACCACCACCGGGTCGGCCGTCCCCTTGCCGAGCCGGACCAGCGGTGAGACGATCTGACGCCGCGCGGGCTCGACCCGTGCCGGTCGCGCCGCACCCGACAGATAGCGGGCCATCGCGGCAACCGTCGGCTCCGGGAGCAATTCGCGCACCAGCGTGTCGAAGAACATATTCGCCGCCTGCGGCACCCGCTCCCGCAGCTTCGCGACCAGCTGGGTGGACAGCAGCGAATTGCCGCCGAGCGCGAAGAAGTTGTCGTGCCTGCCGACCCGGTCGCGCTTCAACACCTCGGCCCACAGTCGCGCCAGTGTGCGCTCCAGGTCGTCGACGGGTTCGTCACCGCCGTCCGCCGCCGTCGCCGTGAGATCGCGCAACCGGCTCGCCAAGGCGGCGCGGTCCACCTTTCCATTGGCGGTGACCGGGATCGACGGCAGCGCGTGGACCGCCGCCGGGCACATATAGCCCGGAAGTAGGTCGCGCAGATGGGTTTCCAGCTGCTGCTGACCGAAATCGTCCGCACCCCCGTCGGTTTCGATGAAGGCGACGAGGCGGCGGCGCAGCGCGTCGTCCCCGTCCACCAGCACCACCGCGGCGCGCACCGCGGGATGACTGAGCACCGCCGCCTCCACCTCGGCGATCTCGATCCGGTGTCCGCGGATCTTGACCTGGAAGTCGTCGCGGCCGAGGAATTCGATCGCCCCGGATGGCAGGTACCGGCCGAAATCACCGGTGCGATAGATCCGTTCGCCCGTCACCGGGTGCCGCACGAAACGTGCGCCGGTCCGCTCGGCATCGTTCAGGTAGCCGAGCGCCAAACCCGCGCCGCCGATATACAACTCGCCCGCCACCCAGTCCGGACGGTCGCGCAGCGCATGGTCGTAGACGTGGAAGGTCTGGTTGCGCAACGGGTAACCGTACGGGATGCTCGCCGCGTCGGCGGCGACCGATTCGATCGGATAGTGGATCGACCAGATGGCCGCCTCGGTCGCACCGCCCAGGCTGATCAACCGCAGATCGGGTATCCGGCCCCGGATTTCGTCGAACAGCGTGACGGGTATCCAGTCGCCGGACAGCAGCGCCAGGCGCAGCGACGGCAATTCCGGCCCGGTGTGCCCCGACAGGTAGTTGCTCAGCATCTGCAGTTGCGCGGGCACCGAGTTCCACACCGTGATGCCGTGGCGCGCAACGAGTTCGGCCCAGTGCGCGGGCTCGCCGCGCCGCACCGGATCGGGCAGCACCAGCGTGCCGCCCGCGCCGAGCGCACCGAAGATGTCGTAGACCGAGAGATCGAATCCCAGGTTCGCCAGCCCGAGCACGCGATCCTCGGCCCCGACGCCGAAGCGTTCGGAGATATCGGCGATCGTATTGGCCGCCGCGCGATGGCTGATCATCACACCCTTCGGCGTTCCGGTCGAACCGGAGGTGTAGATGACGTAGGCCAGGTCGTCGGGTTCGCGGCACGGCGCCGGGAGGTCGAAAGCGTCTGGGTGCGGCGCGATTTCGTCGGCCGCGAGCACCAGTACCGGCGCTGGCACCGAATCGTCGGCGCGCGCGGACAGCACGAATCCGGCGCCGGAGTCGCGCAGGATGCCGTCGCGCCGGGCCGCGGGCTGACCGGGATCGATGGGCAGATATACCGCGCCGGCAGCCAGCGTGCCGAGTACGGCCGCGATCTGGGCCAGTCCCTTGTCCAGCGTGATCGCGACGATATCCCCCGGCGCCGCACCGGCCTTCTCGAGAGCCGCAGCGAAAGCCGCTGCGGTGGACCATAATTCGCGATAGGTGTGCTCGCCCGCGGTATCGACGACCGCGACCCGGTCGGGGTGCCGCCGGGCCGCCGCGAGCACGGGCTCGTACAGCAGGGTGGCGGGCAGCGGGCCCGCGGTCGAGTTGACCACGGTGCGGCGCCGCGCCTGTGCCGTGGACAGCGAGACAGGCGAGTCCGCGCGCCACACCTGCGGATCGTCCGAAAGCCCTTCGAGCAGCTGCTCGAACGCGCCGAACATATCGTAGATCAGCCCGTCGGGGAAAACCTCGGTGCGGTAGTCCCAGTTCAGCAGCAATTCCCCGTTGCGTTCCAAGGCTTGGCAGTCGATCCACACCTGCGGCGTCTGGGTGATGCCGTAGCCGAACCGGCCCGCCGACTCGGCGTCGCCGCCGCCCTCGATGCCGATCGAGCTGGTGAACACCACCGGCATCAACGCATCGGCTTGGCTGCGCCGCCGGGCGATCTCGCGGATCACCTCCACCCCGGAGAACAGCCGATGATCCATATCGCCGAACAGCTGCCTGCCCAATCGCTGTGCCCGCTCCACGAATGTCGCGCAACCACGCGGGTCGACGGCGAGCAGCGTCACCGAGGTGAAGTCACCGACCAGCGCGGGCACCTGCGGATGCAGCGGCAGCCGGTTGAGCAGGGTGAGGTTCAAGGTGAATTCCGGTCGCCGCGCCCACATCCCGATCACCTCGGCGTATGCGGCGAGCACCGCACCGGAGGCGGTCAGCCCGGCTTCGCCCGCCCGCCGCTTGAAGGCGAGCCAGGCGGCGGGCGACAGCCGCAGCGTCTTGCGGGCGAATACGGGCAGCCCGTCGTCGCGCGAGGAGGTCGGCAGTTCGGGTGCGGCGGGCAATTCGTCGATGCGGCCGTACCAGTAGTCGCGGTCGAGCCGGTAGCGCGCCGAATCCCGCATGCCGCGCTCGGCGAGCACATAATCCCGGAACGACACATCCGTCTGCGGCAGTGGGCAATCCGGATCGTCGTGCAGCTGCTCCAGCTGGTCCAGCAGGATCTGCACGCTCGCCCAATCGGCGAGCAGGAAGTCCAGCGAGACGTGCAGCACGGCCCGGTCCGGCGCGAGCGTCAGACACAGCTCGAACAGCGGCCATTCCTCGGTGCCGAGCGTCTGATGACCCAATTCGTCGCGGACCTTCGCCAACCGCGCGTCGACCGCGTCCAGCGATTCACCGCGCAGGTTGGCCACCGGAATCCGGTAGTGCGGAACCTCCGGCAACACCTGCTGGGAGCCGTCGTCGTGGATGACGGCGCGCAGCATGTCGTGCCGCGCGATCAACCGGTTCCACGCGCGTTCCAGCCGCGCCGGATCCAGCTCGTCGTACTCCACCTCGAGGTAGAGGTGGCAGGCGACGCCGCCGTACGCGTAGTCGCGACGGCGGCCGAGCAGGTAGGCGGTCTGCACGTCGGTGAGCGGGAACGGGGCGTGCGCGTTGGCCGGATCCGCGACGACGGTGGGCAGCCCGGCACTGCGGAGCAGATCGAGGATCGTGTCCTTCCGCTCCCGCAGCGCGACAACCCGTTCGGGGGTCATCACACCTTTGGGAGCGCGGAATCGGAGCTGCCCCGATTCCTCCCACAGGTGCGCACCCGCCTTCTCCAGATCGTCGAGGAGCTGAAGGGTGCTCGTTTGCTCGCTCATATCGTGCCGTCCTCCATCGATTCGTCGAGCTGGGCCGCGACCGCCTCGGCGACCGCCGCCAGGGTCGGTTCGGCGAACATCTGCCGCAGCCGCAGTTCGACACCGAATCCGCGGCGCACCGCCTCGACGAAATGGGTCGCGGTCAGGCTGTCGCCACCGAGGGCGAAAAAGTTTGCGTACCTATCAATTTCGGCCGTCGGCAGCAGTTCGGCCCACAGCCGCGCGATGGCGCGTTCGGTATCGGTGCGCGGCGGTTCGCCGGTCCGGTCGCCGTCGCCGAGCGCACCGAGCAGTTCCGTGACGCGCTTGCGGTCGACCTTGCCGTTGGCGCTCAACGGCAATCGCGGCAGCACGGTGGCCCGCCGCGGCACCATATGCGCGGGCAGTTCGCGCGCCAGCCCGGCCAGCACGTCGTCCACCCGCAGCACCGGGCGGTCGGCCGCCGAGCGCGCGGTGAGCAAAAGCAGTGTGCCGCCGTCGCATTGGGCGATCTCGAGCTCGGTCAGGTCGGCATCGGTCAGCACCTCCGCCCAACCGGATCCGTCCAGCATGGGGCTGCGCCGCGCACCGCCGAATCCGCGTTCCAGCAGGGCGGCGGTGAGCAACCCGATCGGCGACAGCTCGCGATGTTCGATGCCGATCAGCAGGCCACGCGGGACCAGCAGGTCGACCGCGGTCGCGGCCCCGTCGACGGGATCGGGATAGCGGTGCAGCGCGTCGACCATCAGCACCACATCGAATGCGCCGCGCAGCTCTTCGGGTATCACGATCCCGGTTATCGCTTGTGTCCGCACCTGATGCGGCAGGCCGTCCAGCCGCCGCGCGGCCAGGTCGAGCAGCCGGGGCGACGAGTCGAGCAGCGTCAGCTCGACGTGGCCGGGATCGAGGTCCGTGAGCAGGCGCAGGGCCGCCCTACCGGTCCTGGCACCCAATTCGGCGACGCGGACCGGGCGACCGAGCCGGGCGGCGAGCCCGGCGACGGTCGCGGCGATGCGGCCAAGTGCCGCAACGACATCCGGATGCTCGGTGAGCAACGCCTCCGGTGCGAGCACCGGATCCTCCAGCAGGGTCAGCGCCGACCGCTGCCCGCGCAGCATCTGCGCGAGCTCATCGGTGACGGCCGCCAGCCGTTCGGCGACGGCGTGCATCGGACCACCAGCCTCGACCAGCGCAACCGAGGTCGCCGGGTCGCGGACCTCGGCCCAGCGCCGTCCGGCGCTGAACCGTCCGGAGCGCGCGGCGAGCACATCCCGTTCGACGAGCCAGTCCAACCAGAGCCGGAGCAGGTCGCGGTAGTCGTCGGCCAGTGCGAGCGCGGTACCGATCTCATCCGCCGATGCGGACCGGTCGCCGATGCCGTCGGAAAGCAATGCGGCGATGTGGATTTCGACGATCGCCGCCTCGACCGGATCCGCGGCGACCGCGGTGCCGACGACCTCGACCCGCGCGTCGAGTGCCGCCATGCCGTCGACCGCCGGGGCCGCTGCGCCGCGCGCCGCGGTGAGCGCCACCGCCAGCGCCCGGTGCACCCCGGAGCCGACGGTGGTCACGATCGCCCGCCCGATATGCGGGTCGGCCTCCAGCGCGGTTTCGATCTCGCCGGGCTCGATCCGGTGCCCGAGCACCTTGACCTGATGATCGAGCCGCCCGAGGAATTCCAGCGTCCCATCCGGCCGGAACCGCGCCAGATCACCGGTGCGGTACCACCGCTGGCCCTGCCAGGTGACGAATTTCTCCGCGGTCTTCACCGGATCGCCCCGGTACCCCTCCGCGACGCCGACGCCGCCGATCCAGAGCTCGCCGGGCACCCAGTCCGGGCAGTCCCGCCCGGCCGCGTTCACCACCCGGTGACACTGGTTGCGCAGTGCGAAACCGTAAGGGATGGAAGGCCATTCGGGATCCACCCGGGTGACTTCGAAGGCGTTGGACCAGATCGCCGCCTCGGTCGCGCCGCCGAGGGCGACGAACCGGCCGTGCGGACTGCGCGCCCGGTACCGGCCCGGCAGATCCAAGCCGACCCAGTCACCGGACAGCAGCACCAACCGGATTTCGTCGGCCGATCCGTCGGCCTCGGCCGCCGTCAGGTACATGTCGAACAGGGCGGGCACACTGTTCCAAACCGTCACGCGGTGCCTGCGGCACAGCTCCACCCAGCGGCGGGCCTCCCTGCGGTCCTCCTCGTCGATCAGCACCAGCACACCGCCGACGCCGAGCAGCCCGAACAGGTCGTACACCGACAGATCGAAATCCGCCGCCGACACCGCCAGCACCCGGTCCTCGGCGCCGACCTCGAACTGTTCGCCGATGTCCTCCACCGTATTCACCGCGGCGCGATGCGAAACCTCAACGCCCTTGGGCTGTCCCGTCGACCCCGACGTGAAAATCACATAGGCCGAACGGGATCCGTCGATTTCCACCGGTCCCGACAGCGGCTCGCCGCCCGGCTCGGTCGGCGACACCACCCGGATGTCCGCGGGCCATGCGACGAATACATCCGACACCACGCACGACGCCCCCGCCGCCGCCAGCATCCGATCCCGCCGCGCCGCAGGCTGATTCACGCCCACCGGCAGATAAGTAGCGCCCGCGGCCAGCACGCCGAGTATCGCCGCCACCTGGCCGGGTCCCTTCGACAGCGTCACCCCGACCACATCGCCCGGCCGCACTCCGGCGGCCACCAGTCCCCCGGCCACCCGCAGCGCCGAATCGGCCAGGGCGCCATAGCACAGCTCGGCGCCGTCGCCCCAGATCAGCGCGACCCGGCCGGGTTCGCGCGCGGCCCACTCGAAGAAGCCGGTATGCAATAGCCGCCCGCTCTCCACCCGCGGCACCGGCCGCGCGTCCCGCTGCGGCACCCGCAGCGGCAGCGCGGCCGCCCAGTCACCGGTGGCCAGCCAATCGAGCGCGCCGCGATAGGCCGCGAACATCCGGTCGAGGACGCCGTCCTCGAACAGACCCTCGACGTAATCCCAACTCACCCTGACGCCCTCGGCGTACTCGCGCACCTGCAGATCCAGCCACACCTGCGGCGTCTGCGTGATCGACCAGGACATCTCGCCGAAGGCGAATTCGCTTGTGGCCGCGACACCGTCGAGGACGCCGAGCGCACTGGTGAATACCACCGGCATACTCACCTCGGCGGCGCCGGCGCGGCGGGCCAGCTCGCGCAGCACCCAGGTCGCCGAAACCGATTGGTGGTCGAGTCCGCGCCACATCTGCTCCTGCAGTTCGCGGGCGCGCACCGCCAAGCCGGTGCCCGGTTCCGGCCGATATGCCACCAGCAGCAGGGAGGTGAATTCGCCGAGCAGGCGGTCGACGTCCGGATGCCCGGCCTTGCGGTGAAAAGTGGTGAGCGTCAACGTCATCTCTGGTCGCGCGCTCCACGCGCCGAGCACCTCGGCATAGCAGGCCAGCAGCAGGGCCGACGGTGTGAGTTCGTATTCGCGGGCCCGCTCGGTGATCCGCGCCCAACTCGTGCGATCGATCTGCACCTGTTTGCGCGCGAAGCGCGGCGTGGTGACGCGGGCGGGGTCGACGGCGAGCGGCAGCTCGGGCGCGGGCGGTAGGTCATCGATCCGCGACAGCCAATAGTCCCGGGCCGCAGCGAGTTCGGCGGGGGCGGGGCTGGTGTGCCGTTGATAGTCGCGGAAGGTGATGCCGACCGGCTCCAGCGGCGCGGTGGGATCGCGGTACAGCCGATCCAATTCGTTGAACAGGATCAGGATGCTGAGCGCGTCGAGGATGAGATTGTCCAGGCCGATGCCGATCCGCACCCGGTCGCCGTCGCGGACCGCGCGCACGTCGAACAGCGGCCAGCGCGTCGGATCGAAGGTGTGGCGCGACATTTCGGCGCGCAGCCGGGCGAACGCGGTCTCGGCGGCACCCGCGGCCTCGACGACCGGGATGGTGAATTCGGGGACGTCCGGGAGGATCCGCTGAGATCCGTTGTCCGCCTCGAAGATCGCGCGGAGCATGTCGTGCCGTGCGATCAGCGCGTTCCACGCACCCGCCAACCGTGCGAGATCGATTCCGGCGCCATCGAATTCGGTGTAGAACTGGCAGCCGATACCGCCGAGGGTGAATTCCGGGCGTCGGCCGAGCAGGTAGGCGCGCTGCACCTCGGTCACCGGGAAGGGTTCGTACCGGGTCGCCGGATCGGGTTCGAACCCGGTCGATGCCTCCGGACCGAAATCAAGGGTGGCCGCGAAACCGGCCAGCGTCGGATTCGCGAACAGCCCGCGCAGCTCCGCGCCCGCGACCCCGGCGGCGCTCAGGCGGGCGACGAGCCGGGTGCCGATGAGGCTGTCGCCGCCGCAGCGGAAGAAGTTGTCCGCCCGGGTGGCGCGCTCGATCGGCAGCAGCTCGCACCACAGCTCGGCGACCAGTTCCTCCAGCCGGCCCCGCGGCGGCTCGGCCACCTGCTCGTCCGCGACTTCCGCCCGGGTCAGCAGCGCGGCGACCGCGCCGCGATCCACCTTGCCGTTCGCGGTCAGCGGCACCGCCTCGATGACGGCGAATCGCTCGGGCACCATATGTCCCGGCAGCCGGTCGCGCACCCACCGCTCGAGTTCGCCGGTGGTCGGCGGCGCGGCGCCCGCGGTGATCGCCGCCGCGAGCTTGCGGTGCACGGCGAGCCGCCCACCGCTCTCGATGGTTGTCGCGACCACGTGCTCGACATCCGGATGCGCCTCCAGCGCGGATTCGATCTCGCCCAGCTCGATCCGGTGTCCGCGCACCTTGACCTGATGGTCGAAGCGGCCGAGGAATTCCAGCGTCCCGTCGGACCAGAACCGGCCCATATCGCCGGTCCGGTACCACCGCCGCCCCTGCCACCACACGAACTTCTCGCCGGTCTTCACCGGATCGCCCCGGTATCCCTCCGCGAGGCCGACGCCGCCGATCCACAGTTCGCCCGCCACCCAATCCGGACAGTCCCGCCCCTGGCCGTCCACCACCCGGTAGCACTGATTGCGAAGTGCGAAACCATAAGGGATGGAACGCCATTCGGGCTCGATGTGATCGACCTCGAAGGCGTTGGACCAGATCGCCGCCTCCGTCGCACCACCGAGCGCGACGAACCGGCCGTGCGGACTGCGCGCCCGATACCGGCCCGGCAGATCCAAGCCGACCCAGTCACCGGACAGCAGCACCAACCGGATCCGATCGGCCCCCGCGGCCTCGGCCGCGATCAGGTACATCTCGAACAGCGCGGGCACGCTGTTCCACACGGTCACCCGATGACGACGGCACAGCTCCACCCAGCGCGGCGCCTCCCTGCGATCCTCCGCCGCGACGAGTACCACCGAACCGCCGACGCTCAGCAAACCGAACAGGTCGTAGACCGACAGGTCGAAATCCGTCGCCGACACCGCCAGCACCCGGTCCTCGGCGCTCACTCCGAACCGCTCGTTGACGTCCTCCACGGTGTTCACCGCGGCCCGGTGCGAAACCTCGACGCCTTTCGGCTGTCCCGTCGACCCCGACGTGAAAATCACGTAGGCCGAACCGGATACGCCGACGCCGACCGGCGCGGACAGCGGGACACCGCCGGGCTCCGTCGCCGAGATGAGCCGAATATGTTGCGGCCATTCATCATCGGTGTCCTGGCGGGTGACCACGTGCCCGATTCCGGCCGCCGCGCACATCCGCTCGCGGCGGGCCACCGGCTGATCCACACCCATCGGCACATAGGCCGCGCCCGCGGCGAGCACGCCGAGTATCGCGGCGACCTGTTCCGGCCCTCTCGGCAGCGTGATACCCACCGCGTCACCGGGCCGCACACCTCGGGCAACCAACCCGCCGGCGATCCGCAGCGCCCATTCGGCCAGCGCGCCGTAGCTCAGCTCGCCGGCCACATCCCACAGCAGCGCGGGCCGCTCGCCCGCCCGCCGAGCCTGCTCGAAGAACGATTCGTGCAGCAGCCGCCCCGACTCCAGTCCGACGGTCGCGCCGACCACCCCGCGCACCTCACGCTGGGCCCTCGGCAGTTCGACCGGCACCGACGTGGACCAGTCGCCGTGCGAAAGCCATTCCAGCACAGCGCAATACGCGTCGAACATACCCTCGACGACGCCCTCGGCGAACAGCTCGGGCACATAATCCCAGTTCAGATAGAGACCGCCGTCCATCTCCATCAGCTGGTGGTCCAGCCACACCTGCGGCGTCTGGGAAACCATGAAGCCGAGTTCGCCGAACAGGTCCCGGAACTCGCCGCTGAGCAGATCACCGCCGCTGAGGTTGCTGGCGAAAACCACCGGCGCTCCGGCATGTCCGTCGCCGTGCCGGGCCAGATCGCGCAGCACATCCAGGCCCGAGTAGGCGGCATGCGAGATGTCGGACTGGAATTGCCGCTGCGTGCGCCGCACCCGGTCCGCGAAACCGGGTGCGCCCAGGTCGATTTCGAGCAGTACCAGGTTGGTGAAATCGGCGATCAGCCCGGATACGTCCGGATGCAGCGCCTTGCGGTCGAATACGGGGACGTTCAACAACATTCGCGATGTGCCGCTCCACCGCCCGAGCACCTCGGCGAATGCGGTGGCGAGCGCCATCGCGACCGTCACCCGGTGGTCGCGGGCGCACTCGATCAGCCGGTGGTAGGCGGCCGGTTCCAACCACCGCGCGATGCGGCGGAATCGCGGGCGAGCGATCCGCTCGGGTTCGACGGCGAGCGGAAGCGGTGGCGCCGCAGGCAATTCCGGCAGCCGAGCGGTCCAGTAGGCCCGGTCCTCGGCGACCGCGTCCGCTCGCCGCGCGGCGAGCTCCGCCCGGTAGCGCGGGAACGAATACGACAGCGGCCGCAGCGCGCCAGGGCCTTCCCGATAGGCGGCGGCCAGGTCGTCCAGGAAAATGTTGAAGCTCAACACATCCGCGACGAGCAGGTCCAGCTCGATATGCAGTCGGGTCGCGCCGTTCGGCAGCAGCGCCAGCTGCACGTCGAACACCTCACCGTTCGCGACGTCGAGCCGGCGATGCGAAAGGCGCTCGCGCAGCGCGCTCAGCTCGGCCGTCACCCGGCCGGACGCGCGCAGATCGTGCACGACGGGCCCCGACCAGTCCGGCTCGGAGCGAATCTGCTGGGTGCCATCGCCGTGAATGCGCACCCGCAGCATGCCGTGCCGCTCGACCACCGCGCGCACCGCGCGACCGAGGCGGGCGGGGTCGACACCGTAGCCGTCGACCTCGAGGTACACGTGACAGCCGATGCCACCGAGCGGCTGATCATCGGCCCGGCCCACCCAGTACGCATGCTGGATCGGGCTCAGTTCGAACGGCGCCGACTCGTCGGTCACGAGTGCGACCGCGGGCGACGCGGGCCGTGGGGTCCGCTCGGAAACCAGCCGCCACCAGTCGGCGACGGTGGGCCGCTCGAACAGCTCCGCGAATTTGACGGTGAGGCCGTTGCGATTCCACGAGTCGACGACCCGCATGACGCCGATCGAGTCGATTCCGCATTCGATCAGGTTCTCCTCCGGATCGATATCCTCGGGAGCCTCGTCGAGCAGTCGCGCGACGAGCAGCACGATATCGTGCTGACTCTCCGGGGTGCCCCATTCGGACGTCGGGTGGTCGGTGACAGGGTGCGCTGATCGGTCGAAAAGCATTGGTCAGCAAGCCTCTTCGCTACCGCGACTGTTCAGCACTTCGGCGAACCGCTGCCAGTCGGCCGCGCACTGGCGGGCCAGCTCGACGACGGCGCGGGTGCAGTGGCCGGGAACGTTGCGCGCGATCGCATCCCAGTCGGCGTCGTCGGCCGCGGGCGCCTCCAGCCAGCGCAGCAGTGTGCGGCCGGATTCGGAGAAGCGCATCGACGGGTCGGAGCGCAGCCTGCGCACGATGGCGCGGCGATCGATGGCGGGCCGCACCGCGGTGGCCACGGCGGCGGCCCTGGTGCGCTGCTGCGACGGGACCGGATCGACGCCGCGACGCATCCGCGCCCTGACATCCTTGGCGGTGGTTGCGGAGATGCCCGCGGCCCGCGCCACCTCACGCGCGGATGCACCGGGGTTCGCGGCGAAGAGCTCGCTCGCGCGGATCCGCCCGTCGACCCGGTTACGCGGGTGGTAGCGACCGTCGCGGCCGACTCGCGCGGACGGCGGCACATCGCCCGCGACGCCGCGCAGCGAGGCGACGGTCTTGTCCGAGATGCCCGCGACGGCCGCGATGGCCCGGTCGGACCATTCGGGGTGGTATTCGATGATGCGCGCGGCGGCGGCCTTCCGGTCGGCCAGCGTCAGCGGCAGGCCGTGCGCGCTGTTCAGCCGGACCGCGAGGACGAAGGCGTCGCGCTCGTCGCCGTCGAAGAACTGCACCTCGATGGTGTCGTCGCCGCGCAGCTGCGCCGCCCGCAGGCGATGCGCGCCGTCGATCACCCGCATCGAGGCCCGGTGCACGATTATCGGCGGCAGCGGCGCCCGCACCGCGGCGAGCGCCTGGATATGTCCGGCATTCTCGGTCTGCCGGGGCGAATCTCCGAGCAGTAACTCCGTAATCGGCGTTTCGATTGTCTCGTCCCCGGCGAGAACGCTTGTCGAATCGATGCACGTAACCGTACCCATTGCGGCTCCTCCATTTCTGCGCCGCTCATGCGATCGAGATCATGCATCAGCATGCATAGCGGTGGAGCTTTGGATCAATAGTTGGCGCGAAGGTGGACCGGGTCGATCACCCGGGCAAGCCGATAGGTTATCCGGCATTACTACTTTAGGCTCGTTCGCTAGGCAAACATTCTGCTCCGAGATAGTATCGAGATAGGATGCGACAGACCGACGACCGGACATACGCGGTGGCGAAATATCCGGGGTCGAGTGCGGAAGACCGCTACCGCTGACCAGCCGGCAGGGAAAGCAAACCCAGAGCGACTGCGCGATGCACGGCATCGAGCCTGGAGCGTGCCTCCAATTTAGCGTAGACTCTGGTCAAATGTCGTTTCACAGTTGCTTCGCTGATAAATAGCTGCTCAGCTATCTGGACATTGCTGAACGCCTTTGCCACCAGCTTGAGAATTTCCAGCTCGCGATGCGACAGCGTCGGGCCCACCGCCTCGTCGCCGACCGGCATCGCCCAGCGCGGCACATACCACATCACCATGTGCGCGTCGCTGACCACGGAACGGATTCCGGCGCACAGCTCTTCCCGCCCGGAGGTCTTGGCGATATACGCCGCGGCGCCGACCGAGGTCAACTCACGGACCAGGTCGGCGCTCGCATGCATCGAAAGCACGACAATTCGGGTTGCCGGAGATACGCTTCGAATACGCCTGATAGTCGACGCCGCACCGTCACCAGGCATTTCCACGTCGAGTAACAAGACATCCGGCTGCAATACTTCGGCCAGTTGTATGGCATCGGGTCCGGATGCCCCATCGCCGACGACCTGGAAATCAGGTTCCGCCGCGAGGATTTGGCACACACCGTGCCGGAAAAGGGTGTGATCGTCGACAATGAGTATTCGATACCGCACAGAGGAGCAGGTCATGCCCTCACCCATCTCAGTTATAGCCGAACAGAAGCCGTTACCCTGGTACCCAGGCCGGGCGTACTCACGATCTTCAGCGTCCCTCCCAGGATTTCCATCCGTTCTCGCATCGAGGTCAGGCCGATGCCGATCCGTCCGCCGTCGTCTACTTTCTGCTCGGTATCGAAACCATTGCCGAAGTCCTCGATCGTCGCCTCGAACACACCGTCCGACATACCTATATGGGCGAGAATCTCCGCGGAATGCGAATGCGTCACCGCATTGCGGATCGCTTCCCGGGTGACGAAATACAGTTCCTCGCGAATATCGAGGGCGATCGATTCGAGATCGCCGTCCACGCTCAGGCTGATATCGATGCCCTGCGCCGCGACGGTGTCGACGTAGCGGTACAGCGCGATATCGAGTCCGTCGCAGGTCGGGTAGCGCCGGAGGTCACCGCCGAGTTCTCGGACGATGATCAGCGCCTCGACCAGGGATCCGCGCAGCGTCTCCAGCCGCCGGTCGGCGCTCTCGTCGTCGCGACGGCTCAGATCTATCGTCCGCAGATCCAGCTGCTGTATGCCGACGGCGATCGTATGCGCGATACCGTCGTGCAGTTCGCGGGCGATCCGGCGCCGCTCGTGGTGATGCGATTCGTACACCTGCTGGAGCAGGAAATTCACGTACGGTACGGCGGTATCCGACATGCTGGCGTAGATCGCGCCGTGCAGTTCGGTGACCACCGCGGCGTAGCCGTCGATATCGCCGGACTCCCGCAGCGCCTCGTGCACCGCGGGAAGCGCGGTTTCGAACAACACCGCGGCGGCTCGCATCGCATCCACCGGATGTACCCGGGCGGGCACCCGGGTGTCGCCGATCCAGCGACTCAGCTCCACCGCCGCGGCGGTCCGTTTCTCGCCGATGCCGCACAGGATCGTCCGCGCTTGTTCGGCGACGCTATCCGCGATGTCGGGTAGACCCAGCGGAGATTCGATGGCCTCTAGTTCCGCCAGGTAATTCGCGACGATCGAATCGATGCGATCGCCGAAAATCGCCGGCGGGCCCGGAGGCCGTTGTTCTAACGACTCCATTCAACCTTCTCCCCCACCAACTTCATGGTCATCCTACTCGCCGCGCGGCGATGCCGTCGGGGCAACGAAATATAATGGAAGACAATAGAATTGGTGTCTTTCCCAGGGACGATGGAGGGGGTGCGGGGCCGCCCGGCTATCGGATCAACCCCCCACGCACGCTGGCGAAATCAGCTGCTAATTAACACTTTTCAGCTATCACGCAACCGTACGCGAATAGCCGCCGACCTTCGGAGCCTACCCACGCCGGGCGCACGAAACCATAACGCACCATACGGAACCGCCGCAGAGCCGACCTTCTCTTGGACTAATTCCTTGCCCGCCATAGGATTTCGACTCGACGTCTAGCTGCGTCACCAACTCGAACAGTCCTGTGCGCCCTCGCCGACGACGCGATCACCGTGATCACCGCCCTGCCGCGCACGGTACAGAGCAGATGGGGAACCCAGGTGAATCCACCGTTCTCTACGAAATACCAGGATTCGACGCTTTCGCTGCCGGATGATCCGCTGTCCGCGGTCGCCCGGCTGGCCGCGGCCGGGATACACGACGAATTCGTCGTCTACGAGACCGGCGGGGAGTGGACCTTCGCCGGTGGCGCCGCCGCCGAGATCGTCGCCGACCGAGCCGGTGTCCGCCGGACCTGGCCGGAGCCGGTCGAATTCGGATGGCACGAATCGCCATTGGCCCGCATACAGGAGCTGCTCGACGGTGCGGGCATCCCGCAGTGGCGGGCGTACGGGTGGGCTGCGTTCGAGCTCGCGGAGGCGGCCCGCGGCGTCATGACCGACGACCATCGGGTGCTGCACCTGGTGATTCCGCGTATCCGAGTCCGGTTGCGCGACGGGCACGCCACCGTCGAATCGACGGATCCGGCCGAGGCCGAGGCGGCGGCTGCCGCGCTGGCCGGTCCGCGCGCGCGGTTCGGCGCGCCATCGACGCCGATCCGGGTCCGGGAGCAGGGCGCCGCCGATTACCAGCGGCGCGTGGCGCGGGCCATCGATATGATCGGCGACGGCCCGCTGGAAAAGGTCATTCTCTCGCGCCGGATCATGGTCGACGACGATATCGATCTCGTCGGCACCTACCTCGCGGGCCGCCGCGGCAATACGCCCGCCCGATCGTTCCTGTTGCGGCTCGGCGGTATCGAGGCGGCCGGATTCAGCCCGGAGCTCGTCGTCGGCGTCGACTCGGCAGGTCGCGTCGTGGCTCCCGCGCTCGCGGGCACTCGCGCGCTCGCCGCCGACGACGCCCATAACGAGCGGCTGCGCGCGAACCTGCTGCGCGATCCCAAAGAGGTTTACGAGCACGCGATTTCGGTCAAGGTCGCGGTGGAGGATCTGGGCCGCGCCTGCCTGCCCGAGACCATCGCGGTCGAGGACTTCATGACGGTGCGCGAACGCGGCTCGGTCCAGCATCTGAGTTCCCGGGTCACCGGCCTGCTCGCGCCCGGCCGCACGGCCTGGGACGCGTTCGGCGCCGCCTTCCCCGCGGTCACCGCCTCCGGTGTTCCGAAAGATGCCGCCTATCAATGCATTCGGGACGTCGAGGACGGCCCGCGCCGCCTCTACGGCGGCTCGGTACTCACGGTCGGTCATGACGGGACGATGGATGCCGCACTGGTGTTGCGCGGCATGTACCGCGCGAACGGTTCGACCTGGTTGCAGGCCGGGGCCGGAATTGTCGGCCAGTCCGATCCGGACCGAGAATTCGAGGAGACGTGCGAGAAGTTCGACAGCGTCGTCCGCTTTCTCGTGCCACAACGGTGATGGAGCTTCGCATTTCGTGATTACGCCTGCCGTACGACCACCGGCTCGGCCACCACATCGGACGAGCTTTCCTGGAAATTCCGGGCCGCGCCGACGGCCCCGACCACCGCGACCACCGCCGCGCCCGTGAGCGCGGTGACATACCCCACCGCACCGGCGATGGTGGTCAGCAGCGCACCCCCGATCGTGCCGAGCAACATCAAGAAGCTGGCGACGACGGTGAAATCGGTGCCCGCGCTGGTCTTTTCGGCCCGGTCGATGGCGATGGTGAAGACGATGGTCATCGTCGCCGCCATCGCCGCCTGCACCGTCATCGCGGCGACGAGCACCGCCACCGACGACCCGGTGAACCAGGCGGATGCCATCAGCACCAGCGCCAGCACCTGCGCGCACGCCGCCGCGACCAGCACCGCGCGGCGGCGGAACCGGGCCGCCAGCAGCCCGACCCCGATGCCGAATCCGATGCCGACCAGTCCGCCCAGCGCGTTGGTGGTCAGACCGACCGAGGTCACCGACCAGCCGAGGTCGACGAGCATCGGCGTGATCAGCGCGTAGCCGCCGTACAACCCGATGATGCACGGCGGCATCACGAGCAGCATCCAGCGCAGCGCGCCCGGGCGGCGCAGCACCGCGCGCACGCTCGGCCTGTGCACCGCGGGCAGGGCGGCCGGCTCACGGAACCGTGCGATCTGCAGCAGCGGCAGCACGGTCGTCACCGCGAGCGTGACGATCGCCGCGGACCAACCGAAGTGGTCGTAGACCAGCAGGGTGAGCCCGCCGCCGAGGATGCCGCCGAGGTAGCCGCCCGCGGTCTGGATACCGCTGCCGATGCCGCGCTGATTCTCCGCGAGCATGCGCACCGCGATGGCATCGGTGGCGATGTCGTGGCTGGCGGACAGGAAGGCCACCACCGCGACGACCGCCGCAAGCACGCCGAGATCACGCACCGGATCCAGCGGAATCGCCAGCAGCAGCACCGCCGCCAGCGTCGGTTGCAGCACCAGCAGCCAGCCGCGGTACGTACCGATCCGGTCGACGAAGGTCGCCCACAGCGGTTTGGCCACCCAGATCAGCCCGAGCGTTTCGAACGTCCCGATCTGTTCGAGCGAGGCGCCGCGGTCACGCAGGATGGCGACCAACCCGTCGGTGAAAAAAGAAAGTCCCAGATACTGGCTCACATACATGACCGCCAGCAGCCTGTAATCGGGTTTCATACCGTCAACCGCCACCCTTGTGCCTTTTCCCGTTCCCGCCAGAAGTCGCGATACCGACCCGGCTGGTCGATCAGCTCGTAATGCGTTCCGCGCTGCGCGATCCCACCGCCGTCGAGCACCAGGATCTGATCGGCCGACGCGACGGTGTGCAACCGGTGCGCGACGACCAGCAGCGTGCGCCGCTCGGCGAGCGCGCGCATCGCCGCGGCGACCGCGGCCTCGTTATCCGGGTCCAGCGCCGCCGTCGCCTCGTCGAGCAGGACGATCGGCGCCTGCTTGATCAGCGCCCTGGCTATCGAAACCCGTTGGCGCTCACCGCCGGACAGGCTCACTCCGCCCTCGCCGACGCGGGTGTTCCAGCCATCGGGCATGCGCTCGACGATCTCGTCCACCCGCGCCAGCCGGGCCGCCTCGCGGATCTCGCCGACGGTCGCGTCGGGGCGACCGAGCCGGATATTGGCCTCGATGGTGTCGTCGAACAGGTAGACGTCCTGGAACACCATGGCCAGCTGACTCATCAGCGCGTCGGTGGACAGGTCGCGCACATCGGTGCCGCCGACCCGGACCACGCCCGCGTCGACATCCCAGAAGCGCGCGACCAACCGCAGCAGCGTCGTCTTACCCGCACCCGACGGACCGACGATCGCGGTCAGCGTGCCCGGCCGCGCCTGGAAATCTATGTCCCGCAGCACCTTCCGGTCGCCGTAGCCGAAGCACACACCGTGGAAACTCACCGCGCCCGGCGTCGCGGGCTCGGCCGCGCCGCCTTCCGGCAGCGGTTGGACGGCGAGCACCTCATCGATCCGGTCTATGTCCTCGGAGGCCATCCGCAGCGCGGCGGCGTGATCGACGATCTCGATCAGCGGACCGACGAATCGGGTGACCAGCACCAGCAGCGCGATCAGTTCGGCGGCGTCGAGCGAACCGCCGAGCGCCAGCGCCACCGCGACCGCGATCAGCGCGATGAACGCGGCCTGCACGGCGACGGAGAACGCCAACAGCGCGGAGACGGCGTTGCGGTTCATCTCGTCGTAGGCGCGGCGCTGCCCGACCAGCGCGCCGTCGAGCAGCCGATTTCCAGTTCCGGTGCGGCCGAAGGCCCGCAACACCGGCTGACACTGGGCGAATTCCACCACCCGGCCCGCCGCCTCGACGGCGGCCCGATCGATCGCACCGAAGCTGCGCGCGATCGCGGTCTGGGCCCAGTTGTGCGTCGCCAACAGCACCAATCCCGCGATTACCAGCGCGACGGCCAGGCGCGGATCGAAGACGAACATGCCCGCGGCCACCACGGCGGGTGTCAGCGCACCGCTGATCACCGGCTGCATCAGATGCGCCGGCACGCCGATGATGTTCGCCGTGCCCTGCGACATGGAATGGGTCAGCCGGCCGGTGCGTTCGCTGCCGAACCAGCCGAGCGGCAGCCGCGTGAGATGGTCGCCGACCCGATGGTGCATGCCGAGCAGCAGCGCGTCGGCGATGCGCTGGCCGTGCACGGCCTGTACGAAGAACACCACGCCGGTGACCGCGGTGGCCGCCGCGAGCGCGCCGAGCCAGGGCAGCGCGCCGTCCCGGTCGCCGTTGAGCAGCGGGCGCAGCACGGGCACGACCATCAGGATGCAGATGCCCTGCAGCACCGAGAAGGCGACGATCAGCCCGATCCAGCGCACGAACCGTGGCCGATCCTCGGGGTCGATGATGCGAAAAAGCTTGCGAATCATGCCGATTCCTCCACTACCGCCGACTGTGCCGCCCACATCCGCGCATATGTCCCGCCCGCGGCGAGTAATTCGTCGTGCCGTCCGGCCTCGGCCACCCGGCCGTGCGAAAGCACCACGATGCGGTCCGCGCCCCGAATTGTGTTGAGGCGGTGCGCGATGACCAAGAGGGTCCGCCCGGTGATCAGCCGCGACAGCGCATCCTGCACCGCCGCTTCGGATTCCGGGTCGGCGAAGGCCGTCGCCTCGTCGAGCACCAGCACCGGCGCATCGGCCAGGATCGCGCGGGCGATCGAAATCCGTTGCGCCTCACCGCCGGACAGTTGCGCATCGACACCGATCTCGCTGTCGTAGCCACGCGGCAGCGCCATGATGCGCTCGTGAATCTGCGCGGCGCGGGCCGCCGCCAGCACATCGGCGGGGTCGGCCTCGGGCCGGCCGAGTGCGATATTTTCGCGAATGCTGGTGCGCAGCAAGGCCGTTTCCTGGAAGACGAAGCCGATCCGGCGGTAGAGGTCTTGCTCGGACAGCTCCCGCACGTCGACGCCGCCGATCCGCACCGCGCCCGCGTCCACATCCCAGAATCGCGGCAGCAGCCGCGCCAGCGTCGACTTGCCCGACCCGGACGCGCCGACCAGCGCGGTGACCGTGCCCGGTTCCAGCACCAGGTCGATACCGTCGAGCACGGCGGTGCGCCCGTCGTAAGAGAAACGCACGGAATCGAATTCGATGCGGGCGCCGTCCGGTTCGCGCGGTCGCTCCGGGCGCGGGAGTTCGGGCGTGGCGAGCAATTCGGCCACGCGCCCGGCGGCATCGGTGGCGACCTGCATGGCCTGCGCGCCGAAGCCGAGCGCCAGCACCGGTGCGCCGAGCCCGACGGCCAACATGACGAAGGCGATGACCGCGGCCGGATCGGTGCCGAGCCACACCCCGCCACCGAGCGCGGCGAGCAGCAGCACCGGCGGCGAGATGATCATCGAGGCGAGCGCGTCGATGCGGCGCATCGGACCGGCCCACTCGCTGAGGAAATGGGCGAGATCGTCACCGGCGCGGCGGTATCGGTCCTCGGCCCGCCCCGCCTGCCCGAACGCCTTGACCACCGCGATGCCGTCGACGAATTCGACGACCGCGGCATTGACCTTGTCCAGTTCGGCGCTCCAGCGGGCCACTCGGGCGCCTTCGTCGCGCATCATGTAGGCCACCAGGCCGAACCAGACGATCAGCGGCGCGATGCAGATCAGCGCGAGACGCCAATCGAGTATGAACAAATAGCCAAGTGCCACAACGGGTGTCACCACTGCGGCGACCAGATCGTTGATCACGTGCGCGACCGCGTGGTGCACCGAGGCGACATCGTCGGCCAGCACCCGCTTCACCCGCCCGGAGCTGCGTTCGGTGAACCAGCCCAGCGGAACCCGGCCCAGGTGTTCGGCCATCGTGCGCCGGATCCGCAGTCCCACATCGGCATCCGCGATATGGCTGATCAGGTAGGCGCAGGTCGAGCACACCGTGCGGATGACGAATCCGCCCGCCGCCACCGCCACCCAGTCCCATACCGCGCCGCGATCCACCGCGGCCCGGCCGAGGAATTCGCGCGCGATCTCGACCACCGCGATATAGGGCGCCAGCCCGGCCAGCGCCGCGATCAACTGCAGCACCGCGGCCAGCGCGAGCCGGAACCGGACCGGGGCGAGTACCACGCCCAATCCGCTCGGTTTCGCCCGCGCCCGCTCGGCCACATCCGACTCCATCACCGCTGTGCTCATCGGACCCCCAGGCTCACATTAGATCACTGTTACAATTTGGAGTGTACCTGGCGAACCGGCGACCGCAATGCCGATATGAAAGTCCTCAGCACGCGGTAAGTCGTTGGCGCAGCGCCTTTTTGCTCACCTTCCCGACCGCGGTCAGCGGCAGCTCGTCGATGAACTCGTAGCGTTCGGGGATTTTGTACGCCGCCAGTCCGCGATCGCGCAGGAACGACTTCAGCTCGCGCGCCTTCGGCGGCTCGAAGCGCGGCACGATGAACGCGCACACCCGCTCGCCGACCACATCGTGCGGTTCGCCCACCACGGCGACATCGCGCACGCCGGGGTGGCGGGCCAACTGCTCCTCCACCTCTTCGCTGGCCACCTTCTCGCCGCCGCGGTTCACCACATCCTTCGCCCGGTCGACGACGACCAGATTCCCGGACGGCAGCAGCCGCACGATATCGCCGGTGCGGTAGAAACCGTCCGGCGTGAAGGAGCGGACATTGTGCTCCGGCGCCTTGAAGTACCCGCGAATGGTGTACGGCCCACGGGTCAGCAGATGACCCGGTTCGCCGACGGGCACCGGCCGGTCCTCGTCATCGACCACCCGTATCTCATCCATCGGCGACATCGGCCTGCCCTGGGTCTCGATGACGATCTCGTCCGGATCGTCGAGGCGGGTGTAGTTCACCAACCCTTCCGCCATCCCGAACACCTGCTGCAACCGGCAGCCCAACACGGTGCGCACCCGCGCGGCGGCATCCGGTTTCAGCCGCGCGCCGCCCACCTGCAGCACCCGCAGACTCGACAGGTCGTACGCGGACCCGGCCGCGGCCTCCAACCACAGCATCGCAATCGGCGGGACGACGGCGGTGACCGTCACCCGCCGACGCTCGATCATCGAGAACGCGTCGTCCACACTGGGACTCGGGCACAGCGCGACCGTCGCCCCGGCGTACAGCGCGCCCAGAATCCCCGGCGAACTGAGCGGGAAATTGTGCGCCACGGGCAGCGCCGACATATAGACGTCGTCCACGCCGAGCGGGCACACGTCCAGGCTCGCGCGCGTGCTGTAGGCGTAGTCGTCGTGCGTGCGCGGGATCAGCTTCGGCGCCGAGGTGGTTCCACCGGACAGTTGCAGCAGCGCGATATCCCATGGATTCGGCTCCGGCAGCGAGACCGGCGCCCCGTACAGGTCCGCGAGTGCGACATTCCCGCCCGCGTCACCGTGCACGATCGTGTATCGCAAACTCGGGCAACGGATTCCGACCCGCGCGCTCAGCTGCCGGAAGTCGAATCCGAAGTATCGGTCGGGGATGACGTGCGCCACCGCCTCGCTGTGCGCGCACAGGTGTGAGATCTCGTGCTCCCGATGGGTCGGCTGGGCCAACACCGGAATCGCGCCGATCCGGAACAGCGCGAAGCAGGTGACGACGAACTCCGCGATATTCGGCAACTGGACGACGACGCGATCGCCGCGCCGGATGCCGAGCCGGTGGAATCCGCCGGCCAGCCGGTGCGCGTCCCGGTCGAGGCGCCGATAGGTCCAGCTGCCCTCGGTATCGACGATTGCGATGCGATCGCCGTGGCGGGCCGCGGATTCGGTGAGCATCCGGCCGAAAGTGGTGCCGTTCCAAAGGCCCGCGGCGCGGTAGCGCGCGGCGAACTCGGAAGGCCAAGGGGTGTATTGGGTTATCGACATGTCGCGCTCGGATCGGCTCGGCGTCAACGCAGCGAAGCGCCGCCGTCGACGTAGATGTTCTGCATGGTGATATGCCGCGCGTCATCGGAGACCAGGAAGGTGACCAGCCGCGCGACATCCTCGGGTTCGGCGATGCGGCCCAGCGGAATTCCGGTGCGGAACGCGAGCGGATCACCGGCCACCGCCTTGGCGAGTCCGTCGCCGTCTTGCCAAAGGGCTTGCTGCATGGCGGTATTCGTCGAACCCGGCGACACCACATTGCAACGGATGCGGTAGGGCGCGAGCTCGAGCCCGAGGCATTTGGTGAACTGGGTGGCCGCCGCCTTGGACGCCGCGTACGCCGCCATCCCGATGCGCGGCAGCTCGGCGGCATTGGAGCCGACGGTCACGATGGCGCCCGCGCGGCGGCGGCGCATGGTGCGTGCCGCGAACCGGCTCAGGTGAAAGACCCCGTTCGTATTGGCCGCGAAGGTCGCCGCCCAGTCCGCGCTGGTCAGCTCAGCGACCACGCCGGTGCGCAGCACGCCCGCCACGTTCACCAGCACCGCCACCGGGCCGAGCTCGGCTTCGATCCGCGCGCCCGCCGCCTCGACCGCGGCCTCATCGGCGACGTCCACCCGGTACGGATGCACCCGGCCGCCCCGCGTCGTCAGCCGCGCGGTCGTTTCGGTCAGCCCGGATTCGTCGCGATCCAGCGCCGCGACCACCGCACCCGCCCGGCTCAGCCCGTCGGCGACCGCCGCACCGATACCGCCCGCGGCGCCGCTCACCACGGCGACCCGGCCCGCCAGCCCTGCCGTCATACCGCGGCCGCCAACGTCCTGGTCACCGCCGCCGTTGTGGTGACCGCACCGCATCGGTCGGCGACATGTTCCAGCGCGGCCATATGGTGACGCAGCGAGAAGTCGCCCATTGCGTCGGCCACCGCGAACGGCTGGATATCGTTCATGAAGGCGTCGAGAATCGTTGCGAGACAACCGATATGCGCATACACCCCGCAGACCAGCAGCTGGTCGCGGCGGCCCTCCCGCAGGATGTCGAGCAGCCCGGTGCGATGGAAGGCGCTGTACCGGCGTTTGACCAGCACCGTCGCCTCGCCGGGGGCCAATTCCTCGGGGATATCCGTGCGCGCGCCGGGACCGGCGCCCCAGAAATCGAACAGCAGCCCGCGTTCGGCTTGATCCTGATAACCGGGCTGCACCGAGAAGATCACCGGAACGCCTGCCGCCGCACAGTATTTACGCAGAGTGGAAACGCGCTCGATGAGCGCCCGCTTCGAATTCGCGAAAGGATCGAGAAAATAGTACTGCATATCGTGGATCAACAGTGCACAACGCGTCGGATCCAACTGCCACGATACCGTGTTGGCGGGTATTCGTCCGGTATCGGGAATCGGATATGGAGCGATTGCGGGAATCGCCATGGCTCATCGGTTCCTATTCCGGACCGTTGGCCCAAAACACATGACTCACCTATTTTTCTCATCCATTGCTGAGCGATGCCGAAACCGCGACATACGCACCGGACGGTTTGTCCGGCCGGATACGGAATCCGACTGCCGCGACAATGCGGGAAATCCGGTTCGGATCGTACGGCGAATTACTCGGTGAGCCCAAGAGTCGGGCGGCTCGGGGCCGTGGCGGTCGCCCGCGGAAAATCCGCGAGCGGCCGACGCGGGCTCACGGCGCGCCGGCCCCCGCGTTCGTGAGCTGGTTCAGCCGCACTTCGAGCCCGTCGAGTACGCGGTCGAGCGCGTAGCGGCAGTATTCGCGGCGCGCCGCGTCGCGCTCGGGGACCGGTCCGGTGAACCGCTCGACCATTCGCTGCATCTGTTCGGCGCCCGAACCCGCCGACGGATGCGTGCCCAGCATCTCCCGCAGCCCGGGCAGGCCCGCGTCGGGGCCGCCGCCCACCACATGCTGGTCGGCGAGGGCGATCAGGCCGAGACAGGTGTTGAACGCGACGGAGTACGCGGCGGCCGATTCCGCACCCCACCCGGCCTCCAACATCCGCGTCATCCCCTTGTCGAGCAGCGGGACGAGTTGTTCGGCCTGGGGGCCGTTGCGCATCAGCCACGCCGCGACGCCCGGATATTCCGCCAGGTGGTCGATCATCGCGGTGAGCACCCCGTGCAGCAGCAGCCGCCAGTTCGGCTCGTCGAACGACAGGTCCATCTGGGCATAGACCCGGTCGACGACGGCCGCGCGCACCCGCTCCTGGTCACCGACATGGTGATAGATCACCGACAGCGAGGTGTCGAGCCGGGCGACCAGGTCGCGCATGCTCCAACCGTCGAGCCCGCGTTCGACGGTGAGCGCGATGGCGGCATCGATGATGAGGTCGTGCGAGAGCCCGGTTCGGTAGGCGCGCCTGGAACCCTTGGACATCGGTAGGGACCCTAACTTCGTCGGCGGACGGCTTATAACACTGTTCCAATGATAGGTCGATGCCCTCGGGCGGATACGTCCTGCCCCGGATACGGACGCGCATCCGGAATTCCGGCGGACGTCGGTTTCCGGCGAATTGCCCGCTGACTCGGCGCGATATCCGTGCGTATCCTTCGACGATGGGGCATTTCATTCTGGGCAGCTCGCCGATTATCGGGCATTTGGCGCCGATTCTGGTAATCGGGACCGAACTGGTCCGCCGGGGCCACCGGGTACAAATGTTGACCGGCAGCCGGTTCGCCGATCGAGTGGCGGCCGCGGGATTGGAACATGTACCGCTGCCGCCCGCCTGCGACTTCGACGGCGGCGACCTCGACGGTGCGTTTCCCGAGCGGAAAACCAAGCGGGGCCTGGCGAAACTGCGTTTCGATATCGACAATCTCTTCGCGAACCCGATGCCGCATCAGGCTCGGGCATTGCGCGAATTATTGGCGCCGGGCACCGTCGATGCGATACTCGTCGATTCGGCCTTTTGCGGATCGATGCCGCTCGCGCTGCGACCGCGGACGGAGCGGCCGCCGATATTCGTCGCCGGCGTGATGCCGATCTACGTATCCAGCCGCGATACCCCGCCGATCGGACTCGGCCTGCAGCCGATGCCGAACGCGATCGGGCGGGCCCGCGACGCCGTGCTGCGCATGCTGGTGCGCAAGGTGATATTCGCGCCGTGCCACCGCGTATTCGCCGACCGGCTGCGCGAGGCGGGCGGCGGCGAGCTGCCGGTCTACTTCATGGACGGCACCCTGCTCACCGACGGCATCCTGCAGCTGACCTGCCCGTCCTTCGAATATCCGCGCGGTGACCTGCCGCCGGGTCTGGTGTGCTTCGTCGGGCCGATCCTGCCGCCGCCACCGCCGACCTTCGAACCGCCCGCCTGGTGGGGGGATCTGGATTCCGGCAAGCCGGTCGTGCTGGTGACCCAGGGCACGATCGACAATGGCGACCTCTCCCGGTTGATCCTGCCGACGCTGCACGCGCTCGCGGATATGGACGTGCTCACCGTCGCCACCACCGGCGGCACCCCGCTGCCGGGTCCGCTGCCCGCCAATGCGCGTGTCGCACAGTTCATTCCGTACGCCCACCTGCTGGCGAAGGTCGACGTGATGGTCACCAACGGCGGCTACGGCGGAGTCCATTTCGCGTTGACGAACGGAGTACCGCTGGTCGTCGGCGGCGACAGTGAGGACAAGCGGGACGTCACCGCGCTGGTGGCCTGGTCGGGCACCGGCGTGAACCTGCGCACCGGATCCCCGAAGCCGAGGGCGATCCGCGCGGCCGTGCGAAAAGTGCTGACAACACCCGCCTTCCGGACCCGGGCGCGACAACTACAGTCCGAACTCGCCGAGCTGTCGGCGGTCGACGCCGTCGCCGACCGGCTGGAGTCCACCGCGCACGCGCGGACACCGAGATAGGTTGTGAGACAGTCAGTTTCGTTGCGCAGAGCAATAAACACGGGGTAGCCAACGTTGGGAAGGTGTCGAAACGGCGGACCGTTAGGTTGGTTGAGAGGTTCCGGTAACCAGGGAGGAAGAATTCGATGAGATCCGTTGGCGCGCACAAGATGCGGCTCTTGGCAGCGCTCGGTTGCGGTGCGCTGGTCGCGGGGTGCACGGTTGCGCAGGGGGGTACTCGGGGGGAACCGGATCTCGGCAAGTACTACAGCCAGCGGGTCGAGTGGGGATCGTGCATCGGGTTCGGGATCACATCGGAACTCGACCCCAGGATGCAGTGCGGGCGAGTGCGGGTGCCGATCGATTACGACAAGCCCGAAGGTAATACCGCGCAGATCGCCGTTTCGCGGATGGCCGTACTTGGGGAGCGGGCCGAGTCACTGGTCGTGATCCCGGGTGTTCCGGGCCAGCCCGGGCTCGAGTGGTCTGCGACCTTCGGGAGATCGGGGCTCGGCGCGAAATTCAATGTCGTCAGCTACGATCGGCGGGGGCTCGGCGCATCCACTCCCCTTGTGCGCTGCTCTTCGAAGGAGCGACTGGAGGCCGATCGGCTGCATCTGCTGACGGATATGTCGCCGTCCGGAATCGAGCGGTCCGAGCAGGACAATCGCGACTATGTCGCCGACTGCGTCGCGAAATCAGGCACCGAATTGCTCGGGCATTTGGGTACCCGCGAGGCGGTCCGGGATCTCGACATCATCAGGGCCGCGCTCGGTGCGGATAAGCTCAATGCGTTTGGCCTGGCCTATGGTTCGCGTGTCGGCTCGAGCTACGCCGAACGCTTCCCGCAGCACGTGCGCGCCATGGTGCTGGACGCCTCCTTGGATCCGGCGGCCCGGATCCTGGATCCCGTCGAAACGAATGCGTCACTGCAATCGGCGTTCCAGACGTATGCCGACGGCTGTGTTCGGGAGAGCGACTGTCCGCTGGGCGCCGACAGCGCCGCGGCGACCGACCGATTCCGTCAACTGATCAACCCGCTGCTGGATCACCCTGCGGCGACTCGGGATTCGCGGGGACTGAACTATCTCGATGGACTGTCGGCAGTGTTGAATTCGCTCTACGACCGGGGGCTGTTGCCGAAGGTCACCGCGGGGCTGCGCGAACTGGCCGGTGGCAACGGCGATACCCTACTCGAACTGGCGGATATGTTCCGCAACGGCGACATCATCGACCGCTCGGTGCAGCAGGCGACCCTCTGCCTCGACGAACCGCGCACGATGGATCGAGCGAAGGCCGCCGAGGAGTTCAAGGCCGGCTTCGAGGCTGCACCGATCACCGACACCGGCCGCTTCCAAGGCCGAGCGCCACTGGATATTTGCGCGTTCTGGCCCGCGCAACCAACCAGTCAGCCGCATAAGGTGTCCGGAATCGACGGTCTACCAAAGGTTGTCGTCATCGCGACCACCGGCGATCCGAAAGCGCCGTACCAGGGCGGGGTGAATCTGGCGCGCGCCCTGCACGCTTCGCTCATCACGAACGACGGTCACACGCACCGCGCATTCCTGACCGGAGTCGACTGCGTCGACAAACAAGTCATCGCCTATTTCGAGCAGCTGACCGCACCCGGCGACATCACCTGCCGCAAGAGCGGATAACGGCTCCCGAGAAGGTTTTCGGCATCACCGTTTTCCGGAACCGGTCACCGTGTAGTCGATGATCACCGCCGCGGATTCCTGGTCGCCCGCGGTCTCGACCACGGTGCCGGGCGGGCCGAATGACGAACCCTTTCCACCGGGCCCGGTGTGCGTGAAGGCGCCGGAGCCGCCACCACCGTAATAACCGCCGCCGCCACCGCCACCCGCACAGGCGTACTCGACGGTGCCGTCGTCGGAGCCGCCATCGCCGCCGACACCGAATGTCCCGTCGGCCCCGTCGGCTTTGCCCGGACCGCCTTTACCGCCTGCGGTGGCGGTCCCGGCCGCGCCGCCGGTACCGCCGCCGTTGCCCCCGCCGCCGCCACCGCCACCGCCAGCGCCGATCAGCAACCTCGACCGGAGGCTGTCGGGGTCGTCGGCGCCGACCGTGCGGATATCGCTGGCGCCACCGCCGCCGCAGCCGGAACGGTAGCCGGTTCCGCCGGTGCCGCCGCCGTTGAATCCGCCCGCGCCAGGGGTATTCGTCGTCTGGTCGGCTGCACCGCCGACGCCGCCGACCTCCACGAACAGCGTGTCGCCCGGGTTCACGGCCAGCGGCGCGCGGGCCGACTCCGGCGCCATCTGCCATGCGATACAGCCGCCGTGTGCGCCGATAGCGCGCACGGTCAGCGAGGTCACACCGTCCGGAACGGTGAAAGTCTGCTCCCCGCCGGTGAAGTCGAAGCGGCAGGTGGTGGTGTCGCCGGATCGGCTGCATCCGGGCTGGGCCGCCGCGGCCGGTCCGGCGCTCGGGAGTGCGACCGCGGCGATGAGCGCAAATGCGCCGACACCCGCGAACATTCGACGGCGTCGCGCCAGGGTGATTTCGAGAATAGTTGGGGCAGAATAGATTTCGGACATACATCCCCCTGCAGGTGGCCAAATATCCGACCGGCCGAGCAACCCCTGCCTCAGCCGGGTCCATCCGCAGCGTATCGGGATCGCGACCGGTTTTCCGGCACATGGCGGCGATGCCCCGAAAAGTATTGGGGCAGCTATTCGAGCGAAAGCCGCAGCATCGCCTCGTGATCCGGGGTGCCGGGCTCGGCCTGGTAGACGATCAAGCGTTGGCCGTCGCTGCGGCCCACCTCGTATGCCTCGTAGGTGAGCGTCATCTCGCCGACATCGGGGTGGCGGTAGATCTTCTGGCCGTTGGTGCGGTTCCGCACATCGTGACGCTGCCACAGTGCGGTGAATTCCGGACTGCGACCGGATAGTTCGTCGATCAGCTCGGCGATGTCGGCGGCACCGGGATGTGCGCCTGCCACCGCGCGCAGGTGGGCGACGACCCCGGCCGCCACATCATCCCAATTGCCGTATGCCGCTCGGGCTTTCGGATGCATAAAGGTGTAGCGGGCGGTGTTCCGGAATTCGACGGGCCATTCCTCGATACCCGGGAACAGGCGCAGGCCCGCGATATTCGCGCCGAGCAGATCGCTGCGGCGGCCGAGCAGGCATGCCGGATACGGCTGGACTACGTCCAGCATTCTGCGGACATCGGCGCGGACCGGCTGCACCGGAACCGGTGATTCGTTCGGTCGATCGTTTTCCACGAGCGCGGTCAGATGGCGGCGCTCGTCCTCGTTCAGCTCGAGCACATCGGCTATCGCGGCCAGCACGGCCGGACCCGGATGACGTTGTTTGCCCTGCTCCAGCCGCCGGTAGTACTCGATGCTTATTCCGGCCAGGATGGCGACCTCTTCGCGGCGCAACCCGGCGGTGCGGCGGCGGCCCGCGCTCGGCGGCAGACCCGCCTGCTGCGGGGTGATCCGGGCGCGCCGGGACTGGAGAAATTCGCCGAGTGCCGTCCTGTTGCTCACTCATCGAAGTATGCCCTGTCGGTATCGGTGCAAAGGGGGCCCTGCCAGGGCCCCGCTCGCCAGGGTGTCCCGGAGCTCGGCGTGTGCTGGAAAGACTGAGATCATGTCCGAAACAACAACGCGCAGACCGGCGCTGGTGCTGGTGATCTGCTGTATGAGCGTCTTCGTCGGCAATCTCGGCAATACCGTGCTCAATGTGGCGCTGCCCGCGATGCAACAGGGCCTGCACACCACCCTCGCGGGTTTGCAGTGGACCGTCGACGGCTATCTCGTCGTCCTCGCGGCGCTGCTCACGCTGGCCGGTTCGATGGGTGACCGGCTCGGGCGGCGCCGGGTGTTCCAGCTCGGGCTCGCCGTCTTCACCCTCGGCTCACTGCTGTGTTCGCTCGCACCGGGACTCGGCTGGCTCATCGCCTTTCGCGTCGTGCAGGCGATCGGCGGGTGCATGCTCAATCCCGTTGCGATGTCTATCATTACGAATACCTTCACCGAGCCGAAGGAACGCGCCCGCGCGATCGGGGTGTGGGGTTCGATCATGGGCGTATCCATGGCGCTCGGTCCGCTGGTCGGCGGTGTGCTCGTGCAGTGGGCGGGCTGGCGTTCGATCTTCCTGCTCAATGTGCCGATCGGCGTGGTGACGCTCTATCTGACCGCCCGCTTCGTGCCGGAATCCCGTGCGCCGCAACCGCGCCGGGTAGATGGGCTCGGTCAGATCCTGGTGATCGCGGCGATGGCGCTGTCGACCTACGCGATCATCGAGGTGCCGACCACCGGCTGGGCCCCGCCGCGAACCCTCGGCTGCGCGGTGCTCGCGCTCCTCGCCATCGTCGCGCTGATCGGCCATGAGCGCCGTACCGTCGAGCCGCTGATCGATCTGCGTGCCTTCCATAGTGTTTCGTTCAGCGGGGCGAGCGTGATGGCGGTGTGCGCGTACTTCGTGGTCGGCGGATATCTCTTCCTCAGCACGGTTTATCTGCAGAACGCGCGCGGATTGTCCGCACTGATGACCGGTGTCTACCTGTTGCCGATGGCCGTGGCGAATATCGCCGTCTCGCCGCTATCGGGCCGCCTGACAGCGTCATTCGGCGCGCGTCTGCCGCTGCTGCTGGCCGGTTCCGCCATCACGCTGGCGGGCCTGCTGTTCGCGGGATTCGATGCGCAGCGCGACGACGTCCTACTCTTCACCGCCTACATCCTCCTGGGAGTCGGTGTCGGACTTGTGAATACACCGCTGACCAACTCGGCCATGGCCGGTATGCCCGCCGAACGGGCCGGGGTCGCGGCGGCGATCATCGGCACCAGTAGACAATTCGGCCAGGCGCTCGGTGTCGCGGTGTTGGGCGCGGTGCTGACGGCGGGTCTGCACCGGCCGGGTGCGGGCTATCTCGAGGCGGTGCGGTCGCCATACTGGATCGTGACCGGTTGCGGCGCGGCCATTCTCGTCCTGACACTGCTGACAACGCGCAAGCCGGTGCGGGATCGCCCGATGGTCGACGCGGCCCGCGCCGTCCCGGCGCAATCCGTCAGATGACGACGATCCGGCAGACCGCGCTGGTCTGCCGGATTCCGTTCGGATGCACTGCTACCCGATCCGACCGAAGCTACGGTGTGTGCATGTACGTTATGCCGCCGCAGCGGATCGACCCGCGCCCAAGTGCCGGGACGCTGATCGGACCCGGGTTCGCCATGATGATCGGGCTGGCCATGCTGACGGTCGTCTACCGGTTCGACGGACGGTCGCTGATCCAGTTCGAGCTGGGCATCACCGCCCAAGCGGTCCTGTTGATCTGCGTCGTCGCCTATCTGGTCGCGGCGCTGCCCGCCGTTGCGATCGGCGTGCTGCTGGGCGGGCGATTCCCGAGGGCGGTGACGCTGCCCGCGATCGGCCTCATGCTCGTCGGCGCGGTGCTGACCGGGTTCATGCTCAACGGCGTCATGCTGCTGGCGGGCCGCGTGCTCTGCGGGCTCGGCACGGGCGCCGCCGTCGGAGTGGTCGCGGCGCTGACGTTTCGGCTAGGCAGTCGGCGCGGTCTCGCCGCCGCGGCGGTGGCGGCGCTCGCAATCGTGTCGGCGGTGCTCGCACCCGTTGTCGGCCAGCTGATTTCGAACGTGGCCAGTTTCCGCCTCGTATATCTGGTGGCGGCGCCGCTGCTGCTCATCGCATTGATCGCCACCGCCGTGACCGGAAAGGCCTCGCGCACCTCGGCCGGGCCACCTCTCCCCTACGCCATGCCGTATCCGCCGCAGGGATACCCCAACTCCGGCATGCCTTATCCACCGCAGGGACGTCCCGCACACGCCAACTACGGCATGCCCTACTCACCTCAGGGACCTACCCCACATGCCAACTCCGGCATGCCTCTCCCGCCGGGACCTCCTCACTGAATCACCTCCTCGGATGCTGAGAACGGTGATCGTGTTGTGCGCCAACGAGATCGACCACGGCGTCGCTTGATGAGACCCGATAGGCGCGCACGCCTGCCGAATGGCGTACACGGACCGTCAGATCGAGAGTCCGACGGCCCGGATTACCTACAGAAGGCGGCCTGACACATCACTAGCCGTAGAGGCGAATGAAGTCCTGGGTCGTGTCGACGGCAGGCACCGTGTAGCTCGACGAACTCCCGTCGACATGGGTCTCCTCGACGTACTGGGTGGGTTCGACGGGCAAGCGGCGCCACCGGGCACGTGGATCATCGTCCTGCTCTCGGTGACTGTTCGACGACATGATGTCCCCCTCCACAATCGTTTCACCACATGCTACCCGGAGGTACACGCCCAGAAAGGCACGCGTTGCGGCAAAGGCCAAGCCGGGCTGCAAGTTCCAGGACGTTGCCGGTGGGCCCGAGTCACGGCGCCCGGCGCGTTCGCGAATGCACCGTCATGCCGCGTGCCGGGGTTCATCCGGGGCGCAACCGTCGAAGTCGCATGCATCGAGGTTCGAAACCGTCTGCGGTGGAAGCGCTTCCGCAGCGCATTCGGAAAACGATCTACACCGTCCGAGACTACGAATCACGGTGGTGAATTATCCGATTCGGGAACGCGGCAGGCTCGCCGCTCATGCCATCGCTCTGGCCGTCGTAGGCATCGTCGCCACTGTCGTGACCGGGCTCGCGCCCGCCGCCGAAGCCGCAGCGGGAGGCGAGGCTCCGCTTGCGGGGGCGGGACTGTCCATCGACCTCGGTACGGCCCTCGACCTGCAAGCCCAGGGCGTAACGGCGACGGGCGTGAGCGGCGCAGCCGACACCAACGGCAAGATCGAGCTGCCGGTGGGTAAGGGCAGTATCGCCTACCGGGACCGCAAGATCACCGGTGGCCGGGTTCTTCTCAAAGGTGGCATCGAGCTGTCCCAGGGCACCAAGAGGATCACCGTCTCGGACGTGGCCGCCGACATCGAAACCGGTGTCCTCACCGGCAAGGTCGGTGACACAAGCGGCGTCCGCCTCGGTGCGGTGAACGACCCCGGCAGCGCCGAAGTCGAGAAGCCCGAGGGCAGCAGCGTTGCCAGGCTGAAACTCGCCGAACAGGGCATCACACTCACTGCCGGTTTCGCCGCCGCCGTCGACAAGGCACTCGGGACGAACCTGTCCGCCGAATTCCCTTCCGACGGTTTGAACGTCGCCGCCGGCTTGAACGTGGACGTCGATCTGGCGGTGGGCACCAAGGTCAATACCGACTTGATCGTCGCTCTCGGGCTGCAAGACCAGCTCGATGTGAACCTCGGCAGGCAGGGCCTGCTGGACGCCATCGTCAAGGTCGGCACTCACTTCTGACAGGTTGATGTGGTCGCCGACACCACCTGATTGCGGGCGGTTCGCAGGGGAAACTCGAAGGTATGGCAATCTTCATCGGCACGTCGGGATGGCAGTACGCGGACTGGCGGACGGTGTTCTATCCGAAGGGTGTCGCGCAGCGGCGGTGGTTGGAGCACTACGCGCACCGGTTCGCCACGGTGGAGCTGAACGCGACCTTCTACCGGCCGGTGCCGCGCTCCACCTTCGAGGGCTGGCGCGACCGCACGCCCGATGACTTCGTCATGGCGGTGAAGGCGAGCCGGGTGCTCACCCACTTCCGGCGGCTGCTCGATCCCGAGATCCCGCTGGAGCGCATGCTCGACGCGGCGCGCGGACTCGGCGACAAACTGGGGCCCTTCCTGATCCAGTTACCGCCGGATCTGCCCGCCGCGCCGGACCGGCTCGATGCCGTATTACGGCTGATCCCAACCGATTTGCGGGTGGTGGTCGAGCCGCGGCACGCGAGTTGGTGGTCGGCCGACGTGCGAGCGGTGCTCGAACAGCACAATGCGGCGCTGTGCTGGGCCGACCGGCTGAATCATCCGGTGACGCCGCGGTGGCGGACGGCGGACTGGGCCTACCTCCGGTTTCACGAAGGCGCAGGCGACCCGTGGCCGTGCTACGAGGACGATGTGCTCGCCGACCAGGTGCGCCGCATCGGCGAGACGTGGGATACGGATCGCGACGTCTACGTCTACTTCAACAATGATCCGGGTGGCGCGGCGCTGCACGATGCCATTCGCTTCGCCGAATTCGCCCGGACCGCAGGTCTTCCCGTTTCCCGCACCCCGGAACCCGTTGTGCCGGTGGCGGTGTCGCGGGAGTGGCGTTGAGTCGCGCGACCTACTCGGACCGTCCGGCGGGCCGATCGAGGATGGGTGCGCGGCTGTCGCGGAGTCTGGTGAGGAACTGTGCGGTGCGGTCGGGCGGGATGGCGTAGACGGCGAGGCGGTCGGCCAGACGGCGGTAGGCTTCGAGGTCGGCGTCTTTATCCAAATATGCTGCGCCGGTGAGCTGTTGGGTGTAGACGATATCGGGCAGATCCGGCTCGGTGAACCGGAGCATGGTGAACGATCCTGCGGTCATGGCAGGTCCGCACGCGGCATCCGAGAGGATCTGCACCTCGATATTCGACCGCTCGAGCATCCGCAGCAGATGCTCGACCTGGTCGCGCCAGACGGCGGTCCCGCCGATCAGCCGGTTCAGCGCGGCCTCCTCGACCACGACCCAGAGCCGGGCCGGATGCTCGCGGGTGAGGATCTTTTGGCGGCGCAGCCGCAGCTGCATGCGGCGCTCGATCATGGCGGGCGGCAGATCGGGCTGGGCGAGGCGGATATGCGCTCGGGCGTAGTCGGCGGTTTGCAGCAGCTCCGGCATCGCGCCCTGTTCGTAGCCGCGAATGCGCGCGGCCGCGGTTTCCAATCCCAGATAGGTGTCGAACCACGGTGGCAGCCAATCATGGTCGCGCTGCCACCAACCCGAGGCGTTGGCGCGGCGCGCCAACGCGAAGAATGTGTCGCGCTCGGCCGGATCGCTGATGCCGTACAGGGTGAGCAAATCGGTGAGGTCGCGTTGGCGGCACCCCACCCGCCCCAATTCCAGCCGACTGATCTTCGACTCCGAGGCCCGCAACGTCTCCGCGGCCTCCTGCCTGCTGATACCGGCGGCCTCACGCAACTGTCGTAGCTGACCTCCGAGTATGCGCCGCAACGCCGTCGGCGCCGCATCGTCGACCTGCCGTATCGCATTCGCCGAGGAATCTCGTGAAGCCCGCACAGTTCGAGTCTTGCATGCCCGCAGCGAATTTCTCTAGATCGGGCATTCTGCACATGCAGCAGAACGGGCGCGGACTGTAGTAGCTTGGCGCTCGTCGAGATCGTCGCGAAAGTCATAGCGCTGCAATATGTTCGACCATCCGGTACGTACAGGACGGTTTGCTTCGCGTGGCATCGCGACCGATCCGCGCACCCACCGTCATCGATCGAGGAGCTGCGAAACCCGATGGAGCACGAGAACGACCTCGAGATTCGTTCGGACATCCCGCATTCGGCGCGGATCTGGAACTTCTGGATGGGGGGCAAAGACTTCTACGAGGTGGACCGCGTCGTCGGCGAGGCGAGCCTGCAGATCGACCCGGATATCGCGACGATGGCGGTGCAGTCCCGCCAATTCCTCATCCGCGCAGTGCATTATCTGGCCGGCGAGGCCGGGATCCGCCAGTTCCTCGATATCGGAACCGGTTTGCCCACCATGCAGAACACCCACGAGGTCGCGCAATCGGTGGCGCCGGAGTCCAAGGTCGTCTACGTCGACAACGATCCACTGGTGCTCGCGCATGCGCGCGCGCTGCTGACGAGCACCACCGACGAGGGCGTAACCACCTATATCAACTGCGATTTCCACGACCCGGAACAGATCATCGCCGATGCCCGCAACATCCTGAACCTCACCAAACCGATCGGGGTGATGTTCATGGGCGTGCTCGGTCACGCCCGCAGCTACGCGGATATGCTGCGGATCGTCCGCACCGTCATGGCCGCGACACCGCCGGGCAGCTACCTCGTGCTGTGGGACGGCACCACCGACAGCCAGGCATATGTGACCCTCTGCGAGGAATACACCAAAAGCGGTGGTGTGCCCTACATTCCACGCACCCAAGCCGAGATCCGCGCCGCCTTCGACGGATTCGAGTTCGTCGAGCCGGGCTTCACGCCGATCACGGAATGGCGCAACGATTCCATCGAAGTCGGTGCGCTGCAATCGATTTCCGCTTACGGCGGCGTCGCGCGCAAGCCATAGGCACGATCGATCGCGTCAGCGCCGCCGCCGGAAGGTAGGAATCAGGGCAGGGTCAGGCAGAGGAAGCCGAGGTTGATGCCGGTGCCGACGGTGGCGATCGTGCTGGCGGTCGCGTCACCGGTGGGAGCTTCTTGGGCGAAGATTCCGTGTCGCCCCTTGGTGGCGGGCCGCCAGGTGGTTGTCGCTTTGCCGGACGCGTCGACCTGCGGCATTTGCGGGCTGAAGGTGTCGCGGGTGCCGTTACCCTGCTCGTCGGCTTCATAGAAGGCCACCGAGGTGCCCGGTTTGGCCGTCGCCGTGATGGTGTAGGAACAGCCGGTGCCGTACTGGGCCAACCCGAAGCTCAGGCCCGTCGCGATATCGAGGCGGGTGACGGCGGCTCCCGCCTGCGGCGCGGCGAGGACGACCGCCGCGGTCACCGAGCCGAGCACCGTCAATGCCGTGGTTGTCTTCCGACCAACAATCACGCGAATTATCCCTTCTACCAACAGATTCCTTGCGAACCGCCAGGCTTGCACGGGTCGGCCGCACACTCAATGCCCCGGATCCGGTGCCTTGACATGCCGAATCAGCCTGCGATACATACGCGCGCGATGTGCGCAAGACAAAATATTGCGGGTTCGGCGCATCGTATCTCTCGGTATTCTCGAAGAGACTGTCGATACGCTGGGGGTTTCCGGCGATGGGAATATCACTGCAGGGTGAGTTGGAGCCGTTGCTCACGAAGTTGCAACAGGTAGCCGACAGCAAATTCTGGGACGACGCGGTCATTGATCCGACCAACCCGGCCTACGTCCGCCAAGCCACCGACGGGTTGGCGTATTTCAATCAGAACCTCACAAATCTCATCACTCGATTCCGCGGGTATTACACACTGGACGGGCACGATCTGGATCCGCTCGCCGATCAGTTCGCCGGTCAGTCGGATCGGTGGGAGTCACCGACAGGCAGCTCCGTGTACTGCTCGATCGTCAGGGCCGCCGAGGACGTCGACGAAGTACAGAAATTGATTCACGCCGGCGAGTGGAAAGGCGATGGAGCGGATTCGTACTACCACAATTTCTTGGTCCCGTTCAAGAACACCGCGGTGACCCACAGCGGGTGTGCGCGCGAAATGGCGATAGGCGCGAAGTCGCTGGCCGATGGGGTGGAATTGACCAAGGAATGCGTCGTGTGGATTTGCCGGGACCTGATCTCGCGCCTCGGCGGCGGGGGCGATCCGGGACCGCCGCCCGGCTCGGCGGGAACCACTTTCAAAGAGGCCGCCGGATTGACCGCGATCCTCGCCGATACGGTCGCGCTGTTCCGCGCGCTGACCTCGCCCGAGGGGTTGATCGATGCGGGCCTTGCCGCTATCGGTGTGACCGGGGGTCTGATCGCAGAATCGAAGTCTCCATCGCATGAGCAGCAAATCAGTGTCGCGCCAGACCTATCGGCCAGTGGGCTCGTCTTCAACGCGGGACTGTCGCTGGACCGGCTCGATATGAATATCGCCGCGCTCGACGAGCAGATCGGCAAGGGGCTCGAAACGGATCTCGACTCGTCCGGGCCGTTCGGCAGCCCATTCGCCCGGATACAAAACCCCCATCTACAGTCCTCGGCGTATCAGCAGTTGAAGGGCAGGGGATTCGGCAATCCCACCGACGACAGCAACGATATCGTCGTGGTGAATGTCGTCCAGCTGTACTACGCCGGGTACCACACCCTGCCGTCGGCGGCCGAACAGTACGACATCGGCGCGAGGATCTGCTCGGAAGCGCATATCGACGGTGTGCAGCAACAGTTCCCGAAGGCGGTGCCCAAATTCAACCAAGCGGCGCAGACCTTCAACGGACTGCTCGCCGCGGTCCGCGACGACCTCACCGAATCCGGGCGATCGATGGTGACCGCAGCATCCTCGTACCGCGGGGCCGACCAGTACGAAGCCGCCCAGATCCGCGCGCTGGAGAACGAGATACCGGCGCCGGGAAGCTTCGCCGGCGCCGAACACTACACCCCACCCGAATGGTTGAACCTGTAGATTCCATTGGCGCGCAGCCAGCTTGCCGCGCAGGCTGCTCACGTGGGTGTCCATAGACCAGGAGTCGCCCCACACCTACTCTCTCGCACCGGATTTCGCAGCGGCGGCGATGCGCACGTGCGCCTTTCGAGGTTCGATGCGGTCGGCCCAGGCCGTGGGCAACGCGCCCAGGGAGGCTTCGGCGATTTCGTGCAGGCGGCGGACCGAGGCATGGAGGCGGCTGAGCTGGATCAAGCCCTGCGAGACCAGAATGATGTGCGCGCTGAGTACCGCGATCGCCTTGTGATCGCCGACGGGTGCGACCCGGCGGAGTCGCTCGGCCACCGCGTCTTCCATGGCGGCGGTGGTTCGTGCGCCGATCTCGGCGACCTCCGGGATCCGTCCGCCGAGCGCGGCCACACTGTTGATCATCAGGCAACCGCGGCGATGGGGTTGTGCGGCGCAGTCGTCGACGATGGCGCGCAGCAGCGTCAGGACGGCCGCTCGCGCGGAACCCGGTGCGGCGAGCACGGTTTCGCGCACGAAGGCGGCCCGGCGATCGCAGTACCGGGTGAACGCGGCCAGGAACAGGCCGCGTTTGCTGCCGTATGCCGCGTAGATGCTGCCATTGCCGACGTTGGCGATCTGCGAGACGTCGTCCACCGACGTGTCGTCGAATCCCTTGGACCAGAATTGCTCGATCGCGACGTCGAGCAGGTTCGATTCGTCGAACTGTCTCGGCCGTCCCATGAGGTCACCGTACCAATCTACGTGCGGCGATACAGATCACCCTGTTATGGAGGCGCGGCTCCAGAATAATGGATGACATGTCCTCATTCGCGGGTGCACCGCGCAAGCGCATCGGGTTCCTGATCTTCGACGGGGTCAAACTGCTCGATTTCGTGGGCCCGGCAGAGGTTTTCGTGGAGGCCAATCAGACGGTCTCCGGCTACGAGGTGGTCGTGCTGTCACCCGATGGGCGTCCCGTGCGGACCTCGATCGGCACCCGGATCGAGGTCAGTGGCGCGGCCGCCGATCCCGGGCGCTTCGACACCGTGGTGATCGCGGGCAGTGAACTGCCGCCCGCCCGTTTCGTCACCGAACAGGTGCTGGCGGCGGCCTGCTCGCTCTCGTCACGTACCCGGCGCTTCGCCTCGATCTGTAGCGGCGCGTTCGTGGTGGCCGCACTCGGGTTGCTGGACGGCCGCCGGGCGACCACGCACTGGAAGTTCGCGGGCGAGCTGGCCCATCGGCATCCGGCGATCGATGTGCGGCCCGATGCCATCTTCGTGCGCGACGGAAACCTTTACAGCTCAGCGGGAGTGGTCGCGGGCGTGGATCTGGCATTGGCCATGGTCGAGGAGGACCACGGGCCGGATGTGGCGCGGCGGGTGGCGCAATCGCTGGTCGTGCACATGCAGCGCGCGGGTGGGCAGTCGCAGTTCTCGGCTCATCTGAACGGGCCCGCGCCGCGCAGCCCACTCGTGCGGCGGGCGGTGGACCTGATCTGCGCGGACCCGGCCTACCCGCACACCGTGCAGACCCTGGCCGCGCACGCCCGGGTCAGTCCGCGTCACCTGACCAGACTGTTTCGCGCCGAACTGGAGCGCTCGCCCGCCGAGTACGTTGGCTTCGTCCGTTTCTGTACCGCGCGAGACCTGTTGCACGCCGGGCATTCCGTGACCGAGGCCGCCGTAACCGCCGGATACGGCACCAGCGAGGCCCTGCGCCGGGCCTTCATCGCGCGGTTGGGCATCTCACCGCGCAAATATCAGCAGCGATTCCGCTCGACCGGCTTCGCGCCCGCGACGTCGGCGGATGAGCCGGAGCTGGCAGTGTCCTGATCCGGCGGACTCTGTGCCAGCCCCGGGCCTCGACCGCTACTCAGGATCGAATGAATGCGAGCAGGTCGGCGTTGATGGTCGCGGCTTCGGTGGTCGGCATACCGTGCGGGAAACCCGGATAGGTTTTCAGCGTGCCGTTGGGCAGCAGTTCGGCCGAGCGAACGCCGGTGTTCTCGATCGGGACCACCTGGTCGTCCTCCCCGTGCATGACGAGGACGGGGATCGTGATCTTCGCAAGGTCCTCGGTGAAGTCGGTCTGGGAGAATGCGACGACACCGTCGTAGTGCGCCTTGGCGCCGCCGGCCATGCCCTGCCGCCACCAGTTGGCGATCACTCCTTCGGAGGGCTGTGCGCCGGGCCGGTTGTAACCGTAGAACGGTCCCTCGGCGAACGTGCGGAAGAAGTCCGACCGGCGGGTGGCGACCTGTTCCTGGATGTCATCGAAAACCGACTTGTCCAGTCCGCCCGGATTATCGGCGGTCTTCACCATGATCGGCGGCACCGCACTGATCAGAACGGCTTTGGCCGCCCGATCCTGTCCGTGCCGCGTGAGGTAGCGCACGACCTCACCGCCGCCGGTGGAGTGACCGATATGAACCGCGTCCGACAGATCGAGATGGGCGACGACGGCGGCCAGGTCATCGGCATAGTGATCCATATCGTGCCCTTCGGCGACCTGAGCGGAACGGCCGTGGCCGCGCCGGTCGTGCGCGATCACCCGGAAACCGTGGGATACGAAGAACATCAGTTGTGCGTCCCAGTCATCCGAGGACAAGGGCCAGCCGTGACTGAAGACGATGGGCTGTCCGGTGCCCCAGTCCTTGTAGTAGATGTCCACGCCGTCCGGCGTTGTGATGATAGGCATGTGGGACTCCTTTGTTCGGATACTCGATGCGCAGCCCCAGAGCCTCACCGAGACAACTGGAACCTGTTGCGCGACAAAGCTTCCAACGATCGCGCCGAACCAGTGTGCGTGATTCCGGCAGTAGTGCGCCCCACCTGACGAGCCACGATTACCGCACTTTCGGCCACGTCGATGGGCGACGTGGCCTTGGCAAGTCGCAAGTATTGTGCCGCTGTCTATCTCACAGTCGCAGGTCCGGTTTGTAGAGGTCGAGCCAGACGCCGATGTCGATGGCGCGGTCCAGTGCGCTGCGGGTTCCGACGGCCATCCGGGTCGGATCCTGTTCGACGGCCTGTTGCAGCCATTCGCGGTCCAGCATGGCGAGCAGGGGCGAATCCGGTTCGCTCATCAGATCTTTCACCAGTATTTGCAGATTCGCCGCATAGCCGGGGTCCTGGGTGGACGGGTAGGGACTCTTCACCCGCTCCACCACGGATCCGGGCAGCACATGTTTGGCGGCGTGCCGCAGCAGGCTCTTCTCTCTGCCGTCGAAGGTTTTCATCGACCACGGGGTGTTGTACACGTACTCGACGAGCCGGTGGTCGCAGAACGGCACCCGCACCTCGAGTCCGACCGCCATGGACATCCGGTCCTTGCGGTCGAGCAGTTGCCGGACGAATCGGGTCAGATGCAGATGGCAGATGGTGCGCATCCGATGTTCGAGCTCGGATTCGCCATCCAGATGGTCGACCTCGGCGACGGCGGCCGAGTACTGATCGGCGACGTAGTCGGTCAGCCGCAGCTTGTCCCGGAACTCCGGATTCAGCAAATCCTGTACGCCCATGACGATTTCGCTGAGCGGCAACCACGGGAAGGTATCGGCCCACACCGCGGTTTCGTCGTGGAACCAGCGATAACCGCCGAATACCTCGTCGGCCGATTCACCCGAGAGCGCGACCGTCGACTGCTCGCGGATCGACCGGAACAGCAGATACAGCGAGCTGTCCAGATCGCCGAGACCGAGCGGGATATCCCTGGCGCCGATCACCGTGCGCCGCACCGAAAGATCGGAAAGGTCGGCGGGATTCAGCATCACGTCCTGATGCGCGGACTGCACGTACGCGGCGACGTCGCGCACGAACGGCGAATCCGGGGTGTCGCGCATCTCGTCGGGGACGAAATTCTTTTCCTGGTCGACGAAATCGACCGAGAAGGTGCGCACCTGTTCGCCGGTGCGCGCGAGCTCGCGCGCCGCCAGACCGGTGATGGAGCTGGAATCCAGCCCGCCGGACAGCAGCACACACCGCGGCACATCCGAAATCAATTGCCGCCGGACGATATCCGTCAACAGCTCGCGCACCCGAGCGACCGTCTCGGTACGGGTGTCGCGATGTTCGGTCGCGGTCAGCCGCCAATAGGTGCGCTGGCGAATTCCCTTGCGGTCCACCGTCATCACGGTGCCGGGCAGCAGCTCCGACATACCCTTCCACATCGCCCAGCCCGGGGCCTTGGTGAAGATGAACAGTTCCCGCAGACCATCGAGTTCGACCACCTTGGGCACCAGCGGATTCGCCAGGATCGCCTTCGGTTCCGACCCGAAGAGCACACCGTCGGGCGTCGGATAGTAGTAGAAGGGCTTGACCCCCATCCGATCCCGGACCATCACCAGCTTCTCGTGCCGCTGGTCCCAGATGGCGAACGCGTACATCCCGTTGAGCTCGTCGACCATCGCCTCGCCCCACTGCAGATACGCCCGCAGGACCACCTCGGTGTCGCTGTCGGTACGGAACGTATGCCCCAGTCCCACAAGGCGTTTGCGCAGTTCCTGAAAGTTGTATGCCTCACCCGAGTAGACCAGCGCCACGTCGCCGTCCGGTTCGGAGACGCTCATCGGCTGCGTCCCGCCCGGCAGATCGATGATGGCGAGGCGCCGATGCCCCAATCCGGCATGTCGTCGCAGGAACGTGCCGCGCCCGTCGGGGCCTCGGCAGGCCATGGTCTCGGTCATCGCGTCGAGGATTTCCCGTTGCCCGGTGAGATCCGAGTCGAACGAAACCCACCCTGTAATCCCACACATCCTGGGACCTCCAGATAGTTAGCTTAGGTAGCTATATGTAATACCGTTGTAACACAACGGGACTCAGGAGACCAGAGGCCAATCCCTGGCAGTGTCGGCCCGATCAGGTTGCCGTCGGGCGGTTCTGCGCCGCGCCCGACGTGGATTTCGGTGTGATAAGGCCGGATTCGTACGCGACCACGACGGCCTGCGCGCGGCTGGTGAGATCGAGCTTGGTCATCACCCGGTTGAGATGCGTCTTGACGGTGCCCTCGCTGATGGTCAAGCGGTCCGCGATGTCGTTGTTGCCCGCGCCGGTACCGACCAACCGGAGCACCTCGAGCTCGCGGGCGGTGAGCGTCCCGAGCCTGCCGTTCGCGGGCAGCGGCGGAATCGCACCTCCCCCACCGAGATACGCCTCGACCAGCCTGCGGGTGACGGTCGGGGCGAAAAGCATATCCCCCTTGGCAATTGTGTGGATCGCCGCCAAAAGGCGTTCCGGCTCGGCCTCCTTGAGGATGAATCCGGACGCACCGGCGCGCAACGCCTCGTAGACGTACTCGTCGAGGTCGAAGGTGGTGAGCATGAGAATCCGCGGCGCCGGATCCCGATCCGCGAGAATGCGGCGGGTGGCGGTGATTCCGCTGACGCCGGGCATTCGGATATCCATCACGATGACATCCGGCCGCGTGGTGGCGGCCAGGTGCACCGCCTCGTCTCCGTCGCCCGCCTCACCCGCGACGGTCAACCCCGGATCCGCGTGCAGCAGCGCGACCAGACCGGCGCGGATCAGCGGTTGATCATCGACGACAAGTACGCTGATCATCTCCAGCGTCACTCCTTGCGGCCAGCGGCGGTTACCTGTGCGTCGACGGTACCGGCAAAGGCCAAGGCACGGTGAGGATTACCTGGTAGCCGCCCGCCGGCCGCGGTCCGGCCACCAGCGTCCCGCCGTACAGGAGGGCCCGCTCGCGCATCCCGACCTGACCGTGACTTCCGTTGGCGGCCTTCGTTTCCGCGACGAGCGGGCCCTCGTTGGTTATCGTCACCGTCAGCTGCCGCGAATCACGGTGCACCGCAACGCCTGCCCGGCAGGGCCCGGCATGCTTGAGCACATTCGTCAACGCCTCCTGAATGACCCGGTACACCGCGAGTTGCAGGCCCGACGGCAGATCGTCGACCGCGCCGGTGATCGTCAACTCCGCGTCGACGCCGACGCCGCGCACCCGGTCGATCAGCGCGGCCAATCCGTCGAATCCTGGGGCCGGTTCGATTTCCGTCTCCGGCGGCGCGTCACCGGCGCGCAGCAGGTGCAGGATGCGCCGCAGTTCCTCGAGCGTCTCCCGGCTGGTGTCGCCGATGGTCCGCACCGCGGTGCGGGCGGTGGGCGGATCGCTGTCGAAGACGTAGCGGGCCACCCCGGCCTGCATGGAGATCACCGAAATATGGTGTGCGACAACGTCGTGCAGTTCGCGGGCGATCTGCATGCGTTCCTTCGCGACCGCATGCTCCACCCGGAGCCGCTGCTCACAGCGCAGCTGTTCGGTCAGCTCGGCCAGCTGCCGATTGCGCAGGCTCAGGCGCCGCGACACCCCGGCGAGAACCCAGACCACCCCCGGCGTCGCGGCGGCCTGGGCGGCCGCCACCACCGCGGGCACCGCGACCCATCCGCTGTAGAAGATCACGGCGCCGAACAGCAGCGCGTTCGCCCCCGTCACCGCGGGCCGTGCGACGGCGGCGACGGTGTAAAAGGCCACCAGCGGGGCATAGAAATTGAGGCTCGGACAATAACCCAGCAGCAAATAGACGGCGTACGCCGCGGACGTCACCACCAGGGTCGGCGTCGGGGCCAGCCTGCGCGCCGCGAGCGGCAGGCAGGTGACCGCGCAGATCACGTAGGCCAAGAGGTCGAACGGCCGCCAGCCCGGCGGGGAGTAGCAGGCGCCGACCACGGAAACCGCCGCGAACACGACCAGCGCCACCACCGCGTCGACGACCCGTGGATTGCCGAATCCGGACCGGCGCGGAAACGCCCGCCCGCCGAAAACCGGGATACCGGGCCTCATAATCACATCGCTCATCGTATGAGCCCGCGCCACAACGCAAATAGGTGTGGGCGTTTCGTACACCGTCTGCCACCGCCGGACTACAACCCAGGTTTACCCCGCGACGCGGATGTGACGTGAGTCTTATCCGGATATCCGATGCTGGTTGGACGTGCGCGACGGACCCGCGTAATAGCGTGGAGCGATAACGACGCAGGAGTGGCAGCACGCGGATACGGACAGTCACACAGCTAATTGCAGGGAATTAGAAGTAATCAGGAGTTGTTCCGATGACTACCAATGCGCAGGCCGAGCCGCCGAGTATCGCGGATATTCAGAAGAAATGGACCGGATTTCAGCTGCAGGCGCGGCGGGGACAGCTGAAATTCCAGCCGCAGGCGGCCTTGCAGGCGGTACAGGCCACCAATACCGCGCTCGGATGGGTGCTGGGGGTACAGAAACGGCTCGACGGCATCCGGCTGAAGGATCTCAACGCGCTGACATCGGGTATCGGGCTGGCCGGTCAATTCAATGAGGCGGCCAAGAATCTCGGGGAGGCATTGCGGGCGCACCACAAGATCCTGGAGCAGATGGCGCATGCCGTCGGGGCCGCCGGAAAGGCGTATCCGGGGGTGGATCAATATTCCGCCGTCGCCTTCGATCATTTGAAGCCCGAGGTGCCGCATATCGACAAGACCCATACCTCGATCGACGACTATCGGGCCGACCATCCGAGCAATCCGCTGCAGCCGTGGGAACACCGGTGGCAGCGCCATAATTGGGCGCCGGCCAAGGGGAAGGACATCAGGCCGCTCGACACCGTCAAAGTTTCGGCGGAACCGCCGCAGCGGCTGGCGTGGCCGCAGCTGCACGCGCTCACCGAGATGGACGCCGCGCCGATCCGGGATGCCGGTGGCGAGTGGCGCGCGATGTCGACGAAACTGGAGCACGCATTCGGGAAACTCGCCAAGGATATTGCGGCCGTCGGCGGCGACTGGGAGGGCGCGGGCCATACGAAACTGAAGGATGCCGTCGACGAATACATCGCGTGCACAAGAACACTCACCCACAGCATGACCCTGATGGGCGAGAACCTGCTGTACGCGGCGGAATGGGTGGATACGACGCGAACGCGGATGCCGCTGCTCCCGCATCCGCCCACCCGGAGCTGCAATATGGATCATGCCGAATCCTCGGTCGGCATCAATCCCACCTACGGGGCGCGGCAGACCCATCATATCCCGGGCAATGTTTCCAATGGTGACAAGGTAATTCGGGTCACCGCCGACGGCGAGACGTTCATCGGCAGCCCCGTCGGTGTCCGAAATGCGCTGCTGCAGCACTATCAATGGAATTTCTGGAACTGGTATGTGCGGGGACTGACCGAGACGACCCGCAACGTACCGAAGATTCCACTCCCCAAGAGCACGCACCCACCCGTCGGCAAACCGAGGGACGGCGCGCACAATCGGGGCGGCCCGCGACCACGCTGGACCGATCCCGGCGCGGGCGGCAGGCCGAATGCCGTATCCGGTCCACGCCAAGCGCTTCCGCGCAAAGTCTCGCGGACCCATCGGCCGCACACCTCCGACGCGCCGAGGCCGGAACCCAAGCCCGGCGCCCGAACCGGCGAAAAAGCCAGCCCCGCAACGCAATCCGGCGCGACGGATCCGGCGCTGCAGGCGGCACAGCAGGCATTGCAGAGCGCGCAGCAAGCCGGGCAGCTGCGCCCCGCATCGGCAGACCCCTTATCGCCCGGAATCATGGACGCCGCCAAGGCCGGTCTCGGCGGCCCGGGCAAGATCGGCGGCCCCGGCCCGGGCGGACCGCTCGGCGTGGACGCCCTGCCTGCCCGGGAAGCGGCGCAGGCCAAGCTGTTTCCCCGTGCGTCGCTGGCCGCCGGCGGCATCGGCGGACTCGCCGCCGCCACGCCGATCGCGGGTTCGCCGGGCATGCCCGGCGCCGCGGGTGCGCCCATGCACGGGGCCGGGCACCACGGCAAGGAACAGACCCGACCCAACTACCTCAATTCCACCAAGCACTTCGACGAGGCGCTGGGGCGGACGACGACGGTCGCCCCGGTGTTGGAATGATGAACAACACCTGGAATTTCACCGATATCGAATTCGCCGCCCTCTGGGAACAATTGGCGGAGCAATTCCTTCCCGCGCCTTTCAGCTACCTCACCGAGACCGAGTCGTACGACGAACACGAGCGGGAGAAGGCGGCGGCGCGGCAGCGGGTGCGCGCGACCCTCGACGACGCCTTCGACGGCGTGCTCGAGGCATTGGCCCAACCCGATATCCGGCTGGTGGTAACCGGTTCCGACGCCGATCCGGATAATCCGGCCGGGCTGATCCGGCTGCTGGCCGCGCGGCGCGGCGATCGCGGATATCTGGCGAAACAGCTTCCGGGCAAGACGATTTGGCACAGCGGCGGCTTCGTCGTCACCGAATGCGATCCGCTGCGGCTGGCCGATATCGTCGTCGCCGAATTGCCGCGGACGAATGCGGGCAGGCAGGACCATGTGGTCCTGATCGAACCGGAGGAGCGCGACGATGACGATTTCGACTACGCGTACGGCCGCTCCAAGGTCAATGCCGACGCCATCGAGAATTCGTTCCGCAGCCGGTCTCTCGCATTCCACAGCACACCCGTCGACAGCGTCGGGTTGATCGAAATCGTGCAGGGCCGTTCACGTTTCGGCCCGCGCGGGATCACCCGCTATCACCTCGGCTGGCGCGATCTGGTCGGCGACGGCCGCTACGTCACCGTCTTCGACACCCCGCCGGTCGCGGTCGCCGCCGACGGCGGCCGAATGACCGCACTGCTCAACGCCGAGATAATCAAGGTGGTCCGGACGATCCGGGACGAGCGAGCATGAGGGGTCGGCGGCGCAAACGCCGCCGTTGCTCGATATTTCGGCGTGATCAATCGTCGAGCAGGGCGCGCACCTGTTCGTCGGACATGGCCTCCACCGCCGCGAGCGCCTGGGCCAGCGGGTCCGGTGCGGTGCGGATCAGGGCGGGCAGCGCATCGCGGTCGATCTTGCCGTTGACCGTCAGCGGGAAGTGGTCGACGACGTGCACGACGGAGGGCACCATATGCTCGGGCAGGCTGTCGCGCAGTCGATTTCGCACCAGGTCGGCCGGTATCGCGGCGATCGCGTACGCGATCAGGCGCGGCAGGCCGCTCGCACCCGGCTCGGTGCGGGCCACCGCGTCGGCCACCCCGTCGATCGCCCGCAGCGCGGCCTCGACCTCGCCGAGTTCGATGCGGTAGCCGCGAATCTTGACCTGCTGATCGGCGCGGGCGACGAAGATCATCGACCCGTCGGCCGTGCGCCGCACGAGATCGCCGGTGCGGTACATCCGGGCGCCGGGCGCGAACGGGTCCGCGACGAATCGGGCCGCGGTGAGCCCGGGACGATGCCGATAGCCGCGTCCGACGGCGATGCCGCCGACATGCACCTCCCCCACCTCGCCCACCGCCACCGGATCGCCGTCGCGGTCGAGGACGTAGAGCCGCACGCCATCGATGGGCACACCGATCGACGGCGCACTCGCCGACCGCACCGAACACTCCTGCCAGGTCTGCCCGATGGTGCATTCGGTCGGGCCGTATCCGGCGAAGAACCGGACCGATTCGGCCCACCGGTTGCGCAGTTCGGCCGGGATCCGGTCGCCGCCGGTGATCACCGTCCGCAGGTCGGGGACGCCTGCCGGGTCGATGGTCGCGAGCAGGGCGGGCGGCAGATAGACCATCGTCACCCGGCCCTCGCGCATCGTCCGCTCGATCGAATGGTCGGCCGTCGCGAGATCCGGTGCCAGACACAGCGTTCCGCCGGATGCGAGACCCATGAACAGCTGCCACACCGCGGCGTCGAAGCTTGCGGGAACCGATTGCAGCACCCGCGCGGACCGGTCGAGTCCGAAATCGGCGAGCGAGGCCCGGATCACGTTCGCCAGCCCGGCGTGGGTGAGTTCGACGCCCTTCGGCCGCCCCGTGGTGCCGGAGGTGTATATCACGTAGGCGAGCTGGGCCGGTCGCACCGGGACGTGGGAATATCCTTGCGGCGCAATGTCATCGATATCGATGACGGTCACTTCCGGCGGCAGTCCCGGCAGGCCGGGGCCGCGGGTGAGCAGGGTGCGCAGCCCGGAGTCGCGCACCATGTACTCCAGCCGTTCCGCCGGATAGGCCGGATCCAGCGGCAGATACACCGCACCCGCTTTCAGCACCCCGAGCACCGCGGCCACTTGCTCGGGTGCGCGCGGCAAGGCGACGCCGACGAGCTGTTCCGCGCCGACACCGCGCCGAATGAGTTCCGCCGCAATCGAATTCGACCACACGCTCAACTGGCGATAACTGATCTCGTCGCCTTCGTGCCAGAGCGCCGGTGCGTCCGGAGTTCGCTCGGCCCACCGGTCCGCCATTTCGTGCACCGGCAGCCGATCCGGCTGTATCGCATCAGCTTTCGGATCATCGGATTCGATCACGAGCCCATCACCTCATTCCGGTGCGGCAATCGTGGGCAAGTAATCGGCCGATCGCCCGGTACATCTGATCTCTCTGCGGCACAAGCACATTCAGGTCCATCGATGCGGTCAAGAGCCGATTGTCCCGTCGTCCGGCACGTCCGCGACCCTGGCGAGCCGCTCGATCGTCTCCTCCACCAGGATCTGCCGGGAGGTGATGCCGATGCCCGCGGCCGCCGCCCGGACCACCACCCGCAAACTGGTGATCGAGTCGCCGCCGAGCGCGTGGAAGCTGTCCGTCAGGCCGATCCGGTCGTTTTCGAAGACCTCGCGCCAGATCCGGATCAGCTCGGCCTCGACCGGCGTCGGCTCGGCATTCCCGTTGACCATGCGTTCCACCACCGCCCGCTTGGCGGGCGAGAGTCGCGCCAGCCGGGCGGCGAGATCGTCAGAGGGCACGGTCATACTCCACTGCTCCGGGACGTGGTCGGAATTGCTTTTCCCACACGGGAATCGGCCGATGCTCTCGATTCTCGGCAGGCCCGTCGCGGTCTGGCAAGCGAAAGCCGGTGCGACACAGCGGATGTCTTGTCAGCAGGACAATTCTCGAATTGCTTATACATAATTTTCCGGTGCCGCCGGATAATGGCGGCACCGGAAAGCGGTAACTCTTGTTCGGCTATCGGTCGAAGGATTACTGCACGGCGGTCCGGCGCGAGAAGGCCGAGTTGGCCCAGACGAAGCCGACCACCGCGATACCGAGGCACCAGGCGATCGCCAGCCAGGCGTGATCACCGATCGGGCCACCGAGCAGCAGGCTGCGCAGCGCCTCGATGATCTGGGTCAGCGGCTGATTGGCGGCGAACACCCGCAGCCAGCCGGGCATGGTGTCGGTCGGTACGAAGGCGCCGCCGAGAAAGGGCAGCAGCGAAAGCGGCAGCGTCATGGTGGACGCACCGGCCGGATTCTTCGCGATCAGGCCGAAAGCCGTTGCGAGCCAAGCGAATGAGAACAGCGTGAGGGCGATCAGCCCGATCACGCCGAGCCATTCGACGACGTTCGCGCTCGGGCGGAAACCGATCGCGAGCGCGACGAGCACGACGATCGCGATACCGATCAGCGACCGAGCGGTGGCGCCGATGACATGGCCGATCAGGACCGAGGGCCGGGCGATCGCCATGGTCCGGAACCGGTCGATGATGCCCTCGGTCATATCCGCGTTCACCGCCAGGGCCGTCGCCTGCGCGGAGTAGGCCGCACCGAGCATGACGATGCCCGGCACCACGTAGTTGATGTATTTGATGCCCTTGGTGTCGAGCGCGCCGCCGAATGCGAAATTGAGCAGCAGCAGCATGATCAGCGGCATCAGCATCGCGAGGGCGAGCTGACCCGGATTGCGCATGGTGTGCCGCAGTTCCCGGCGCACCATCGTCGTCGAATCGGCGACCGCGCTGGCAACGGAGGTCATGGGATGCTCACTTTCTCGTCCTCGCGCTGAGAGTGACCGGTCAGGGCGAAGAAGACGTCGTCGAGATCCGGCGTGTGCACCGACACCTTGTCCACCGGGATGGCATCATCGGAGAGCCGGTCGAGTGCGGCCTTGACCGCGGCGGCGCTGCCGTCGCTGGTGACCTGTGCGGTGAGGGTGTCGCGATCGCGGTCCTGCGCGCCGAGCGCGCGGGCGCCGCGATCGAGCGCCTCGACATCCGGGAACTGCAGGCTGATGTATCCGCCCGGCACTCGCTGCTTGAGCTCGGCCGGCGTGCCCTCGGCGACCAGCTTGCCCTGGTCGAGCACCGCGACATGGTCGGCCAGTTGATCGGCCTCCTCCAGGTACTGCGTGGTCAGGAAGATCGTGGTGCCGTCGGCGACCAGCTCCCGGATGATCTGCCACATCGTGCGCCTGCTGCGCGGATCCAGGCCCGTTGTCGGCTCGTCGAGGAAGATGATGCTCGGCCTGCCCATCAGGCTCATCGCCAGATCCAGGCGGCGCTTCATACCGCCCGAGTAGGTCGACGTGACGCGCGCGGCCGCGTCCACCAGGTCGAAGCGCTCGAGCAGTTCGGCGGCCCGCCTGCGCGCGTCGCCGCGGGACAGATGGTTCAGATCGCCCATCAACAGCAGATTTTCCTCGCCGGTCAGCCAGCGGTCGACCGCGGAGAACTGCCCGGTGACGCCGATCGCGCCGCGGACCGCCGCACCCTCCTTGGTGACGCTGTGCCCGCCCACCCACATATCCCCGCCGTCTGCCGGGATCAGGGTGGTGAGGATTTTGACCGTCGTCGTCTTACCGGAGCCGTTCGGCCCGAGCAGCGAAAAGACCGTTCCCGGAGCGACACTCAAGTCGATCCCGTCGAGCACAACGTGCTCGCCATACGATTTGCGTAGACCGATCGCCATTATCGCCATCGGAGAGATTTCAGCCACCTCCCCCTCCTTCCTTACCTTCTCTTGGCGTTCGCCTACCGCGACCACCGAAAACCGTTGTGCCAGAGGCTGTTCAGTCGGCCGAGGAGCCGCTTTCATCGGCGGCGCGCCGGATGATGATGTCGCCCGAGCGAGTTCGGGCGCGCACCTTGACCGTGTTGTCGAACTCGTCCGGATTCTGTTGCACCGGAAGGTTGTTGCGCACCGCGCCCTTCTTGCTGTCGGCCTCCACCCAGGCCGCGGTGCCGCTGCTGATGCCGATCTCGATATTCGCCGAACTGTTCATCAGGTCGGCGTGCCCGTGCGTCAACCGGCCGACCCGCACGGCGCCATCGACCGTCACCGCGGTGACATTGCTGTCGGCGCGGTCGACCTCGATATCGCCGTTCACCGAACGGATATCGAGATCGTCTGAGGCGTCGCCGATCCAGATCCCGCCCTTGGTGCCCTTGAACCGGAGGATGCCGTCGACCTCGCCGATCCGCGCCGAACCGGACAGGCTGTCGATCTCGGCGGCGCCGGTGACGTGCTCGACCGCGATATCGTCGTGCATCAGGCTCGCGCGCAGCGCGCCGACGCAATCGAGCTGCGCCTGTCCCGATGTCAGCCGCACGTCGCAGTCGCCGAGCCTGCCCTCGGTGCGCACCCGCGCGTGCATCAGCTTCGCGAGCAGGGTGGAATCGGCGGGCAGTTCGATGGTGATGCGGACCGAACTGCGCTTGCTCACCCGCAGCATGCCGGGGGACGGCGTGGTGACCGTCAGCTGACCGGTCGCGAACTCGACCTTCGTCCGCTCGGCCGCATCCACATCGGATTTACTCGCCGTGTCGACCGGTTCGACCGATACCACGGTGTCGGCCCGCTCGCTCGCGACCAGCCGAACCTCGGCGCTGGTGAGCGTGACCGAGACCGCGATGGGCTCCGGCGTAACGAATGTGGGCATGGTGAATCCCCTTCTCTTGTGCGTGTTCCGGCGGTCGGGCCGGCCTCAGCCGACCCAGCCGGTGAAGCGGCCGGAACGGTTGCCGTCCCGGCGCCCCCGCCGGGACCGCTGATCGCCGGCGAGCGCCACACCGACCGCCTGGACCAGCCAGGCGTTGACCGAAAGCCCCGCCTCGCTCGCAGCCGCCTCGATGCGCTGCTTGAGCTGTTCCGGGGGGCGGAAGTTGATCCGCGAGACGGCGCCATCCTTGCCGTTCAGCGCCGATGCGGGGATATCCCGCCCGGCGCCCGCCGCGGACGCCCACACCTCGTCGTCCTCGTCCTCCGCATCGGTTTCGCCGGAGGCGACCACGAAATATGGGTTACGCCCGCGCAGCCGGAGCTCGACCGAACCGGGGAGCAGATCCCTGGTGATCTCGTCCGCGGCGGCGGACAGCACATCGAGCATGGTCAACCGGGTAGCGGCCGCGACGGCGGCGGAAAGGCGCTGCGCCAGCGCGGTCTCCGCACCGGAATCGGCCGCCGCCAGTAGCTCTTGCTGCAGGCTGTCGACATAGGGCGTTAGATCCATGGCACAAGCGTAACGCCATCATGGCGCCATATCAAGAATCATGGTGCCATGATGACGCCAGTGGTCGGGTTCAGAAGCGCACCGGCAGCCGCACCAGCAGGTTTCCGATCGGATTCGGATGGTGTTCGAGCTGGTCCCGCTCGATGGCCAGGGATAACCCGTCGCGGGCCAGCAGCAGCTCCCGCAGCGCCACCTCGCTCTCGACCTCGGCCAGCCGCGCGCCGAGACAGAAGTGCGAGCCGTAGTAGAAGGCCAGGTGGTTACGGCCGGACGCGGGAACCCTCGCGATATCGAAACGTTCCGGATCGTCGAATACCCGGGGGTCGTGATTGGCGGAGACCAGACAGCCCGCCAAGGTGTCGCCGCGCCGGATGGGAGTACCCGCCAAATTCAGATCCTCGGTCGCGTACATCATGGTGCCGACCGTGATCGGGCCCGCGACCCGCAGCAGCTCGTCGACCGCGCGCGGCAGCAATTCGGGATCCGCGCGCAGCCGGTCCAATTGATCGGGGTGATCCAACAGCGTCACCACGGCATTCGGGATGAAATGCGCGGTGGTCACATACCCGGTCTGGATGAGCATGGTGAACATCGTGACGATCTCGGTATCGGTCAGCTGGTCGCCGTCCGCCTCGGCGGCGAGCAGTTTCGAAATCGTGTCGTCGCCGGGTTCGGCGCGCCGCCGCGCGATGAGATCCTTCGTATAGCTCACGAGGAGTCTGGCGCGCTCCAGGATGCGGGTTTGATCGTCGCCCGCGAAGCCCTGAATCCAGCCGCGCACCTCCGCCCGATCGGCCTCGTCCACGCCGACCAGCTCGCAGATGATGGTGCCGGACAGGTGTGCGGAGAAGTCGGCGAGCAGATCCGGTTCCGGCTTGCGCCGCATATCATCGGCCAATTGCGCGGCGACGATCTCGACGCGCGAGCGCAGTGCGTCCATACGGCGGCTGGTGAAGGCGGGACTCACCAGGGTGCGCAGCCGGGAGTGCGCCCGGCCATCCATATTCACCATGGTGGTCAGGTGCGGCCGGAGATCCTCCGGAACGCCCATCGCCGCCATTATTTGATCCCTGGCACTCGGTTCGTTCAGTCCCGGCACATTGTTGCGGTCGACGACGAACCGCGGATCGGTCAGCGCCGCCTTGACATCCTCGTAGCGCGTAATCAACCAGACGGGTGCGGCCACTCCGGGAAAAGTCACCGGGATGACCGGCGCCTCCTCGCGCAGCCGGCCATATGCGGCGGCCGGATTCGCGGTGAATTCGGGATCCATCAAATTTATGGCGGTCATGGACATGCGGTCCTCCTCGACGAGAAATATTATTCGCGCACCGTTACCTTGGATCGTTCGGCAGGTGTTCGTATCAGCGAATGTATTATTCGACCCCCACCCAAGGTGGCTCGATAATATAGACGCGGCCGAGTCCGGCTCGCGGTCGCCGATATACGGAAACCAACCGGACGTTACGGTGAACCGAGAAATTGCCGGACCGGGCGCGGGCACGTATATAGATCAATTGCCCCGACGATTTCCGATGCGACCCGAGCACGTCGTCCGGCCGGTGCGACAGTGTGGGTCCACCCGAATCGAATCGACCGCCGAGTGCGCGAGTTTCGTGGCAGCACCGGCGATCTCGCCCGAGATGCGGCATCCGGCGGCTCGCGGTGTCCAATGCTGGATCGCTTCGGTTGCCTCTTACGGGCCGCCACGGCTCGTCCTGTTGCCAGGACAAATCGGCGCCGACGCGATCACCGGACGCCATTCACCGGAATTTCCGAATATTCGACGGACCGGCACCGAGCGCGTCGGATACGGACAAGTATTGCAAACAAGTATTGCAATCCGACCGCCCGAATCGCACGATGATACCGATCCGGCGGGCCGCGCCCGTTCCGCCCGGAAAGGGAGCACAGGTGTCGAATATAGCTTCGCGTTTCACTCGCTTTCTCGCAGGTGTCCATCCGGATGCATATCGGCCCGATATGTATCGACACAGTGTGAATCGGATCGATTCGAATCGAATCGATCGGAATCGACATCCCGGCCCGATTCGGCACAGTACTGCCGGAGCATTCGCCGAGCCGGGGGATGGCGGAGTAGTCCGATGTGTCGCCGCCCTGGTCGGCGGCATCGCCATGCTGGCCGCGGTGACGGGATGCGGCTCCGACAGCGGGCCCGCGCACCCCACGACGACGAGCGTGGCGCCGGTCGTCACGTCCACCGTGTCATCCGCGACCCAGCAGCCCACACCGTCATCGAGCGAGCAATCCCCCGCACCTCCTCCCGCGGCACCCGCACCCGCGGCGCCTCCACCCGCGGCCCCACCCCCGCCGCCACTGGTGCCACCCGAGCCGCCGGTTCAGCCCGCACCGGCCAAGCCCCCCGAGCCGCCGATTCAGCCCACACCGGCCGAGCCGCCCGCGCCGCCGAAGCCCGAACCCCCTGCCCCGACCGCGAAACCCGCACCGACACTGCCGGATCCGGGATTCGATCCGCACGCCGGGTACTGACAGACAGGACGACAGTGACGCACACGAGAGCAGGCCGCCTGCTGGTGACGTTGGCATCGGCGGTCGCCGTGGCGATGAGCGCGGCGAATACCGCGGCGGCCGACCCCGCCGCGGGCCGGGAGGTCGTCGTCCTCGGCGATTCGTACACGTCGAACGGATGGGACTGGAGTTTCACGAATACCTGTGTGCGCGGCCAGACTTCGTGGCCGAACCAGCTCAGCGCCCGGCTGGGCCTGGCGGGCAGCCCGGATTTCCTGGACGAGTCGTGCACCGGCGCGACGATCGACAGCGGGCACAGCACCACGCTGCTGGTGCAGGCGAGGTCGGCGAGTCAGGCGGCCGCGTTCGGCCCGCGGACGAAGCTGGTGGCCCTGCAATTCGGCCTGAACGACAAATGGGGCGCCAACGATATGACGGTGTGGTCGGCCCTGGGGACGTGCCTGTTCAACCTGGTCGACGGATGCGGACTGGATGCGGCCCAGCAGGGCCGGATCACCGACTACCACGCGGTATCCGGTGAGCTGTATGCCGAGCGGATCCGGACCGTCGTCGAATACATCCAGTACTACGCGCCGAGCGCGCGGATCGTCCTGGTCGGCTATCCCGAACTCTTTCCGCCCGGCCAGCAGACGCTATGTTTCGACTTCTTCGGAATGCCGTTCGTGCAGCCGCGCGGTGCGGCGCTGACCGAATACCTGGATCGGCTCGACCAGGCCCAGCGCAAGGCCGCCCAGCTGCTCGGCATCGAATTCTTCGATGCGCGCGCGGTGACCGCCGGGCACGGGCTGTGCACGGCCGAACCGTGGGTGAACGGATTCCTCGATCCGAAGGTCAACCAGGGTGTCGCATTCCATCCGTCCGCGGCGGGCGATGCGGCGGTGGCGGACGGTCTCGCCGCGCTGGCCGGGCGTTGATGCGTGAGCGGCAGGTGACGCACGAGCCCGCCGCCGAGCCGTGGGGGCGGGCTGCCGCATCGGACGGTAAGGCGATGGGGCAAACCGCCGCGGCGGCGAACGGTGCCGCGCCGACAGAGACCGCCGCGGTCACCGCGACGACGAAAAGCGCTGCGGTGCAATGCACTGCGGCATCGGAGATCACTGTCGCGGATCCCCGGCGGGTCCGTCCGGCGCTGCCGTCGCTGACCGGCGCGCGGTGGTGGGCGGCCTTCGCGGTGTTCATCCTGCACTCGCTGGTCTTCCTGCCGGTGTATCCGTTCCAGAAGTCGGAATTCTTTCGGCGGCTGCACTATTGGTTCCCGATGCAGCTGGGCGCGGCGGGCGTCACCTTCTTCTTTGTGCTCTCCGGATTCATCATCTACTGGTCGTACAAGCCTGGAATGACGGTGCGGCTGTTCTACCGGCGGCGAGTGCTGAAGATCTATCCGACGCACCTGCTGGCGGCGGCGGTATTCATCGCCGCGGCGGGGCCGCCGCTGGCGCGCACGGTGGTGTGGTTACCGGATCTGCTGCTGATACACAACTGGGTGCCCAAGTGGACCACGGTCGGCGGACTGAATGTGCCGTCTTGGTCGCTTACCTCGGAAATGCTGTTCTACCTGAGCTTTCCGTTGATGCTGCCGCTGGTGCGGCGGATACCGGCGCGACTGCTGCTGCCCGCGGCGGGTGTGCTGATGCTCGGTATTCTCGCCATGCACACCGCGTACTTCCTTTGGGTTCCCGGACCGAAGGGCATCGCGAATGCCTTTGCGCCACGGCTGGTTCCGGGTGAGCTGTCACCGCATTTCGAGCTGCACGCCGCGCCCATCTGGTTCGCGCAGCCGGATATCCCTGTCGCACAGTCGTATTGGCTCAGCTACAACTTCCCGGCCTCGCGTCTGCCGGAATTCTTCCTCGGTGTCCTCGCGGCCCGCATGGTCCTGGAGGGACGCTGGCACAACACCCGTCTAGCGCCGCCCCTGCTAGCCCTGTTCCTCGCATACGCGGCGACCTGGGTGGTGCCGGTGAACTACAAAATGTCGGCGCTGCTGCTCGCGCCGACGACGGCGGTGGTCGCCACGCTCGCGGCGCGCGACCTCGACGGCCGCCGCGGCCTCAACTCCAGCCCCACACTGGTATGGCTGGGAAATATCTCCTACGCCTTCTACCTGATCCAGTTCCCAGTGATGGTGATCGTCACGCGCACCCTGATCGGCGGCGGCCGCTACGGATTCGGCGGCTGGGCCGGATTCGCGACCCTATGCCTGGCCGTCTCGGTGACAGCGGCAGCCGCGATCTACCACTGGGTCGACGTCCCGATCATGCGCCGGTTCGCGCGAAAACGCCCCGCGCCGTTGGAAATCGGCCGACGCGAGCCATGAAGTCCGCTATGCCTGAGCGTTTCGATGACGGCCCATCGCGACCTACTACCGAGTGAACACGTCGGGTTCGTGGGGAATCGCCCCGCACCGTTAGCAATCGGCCGACACGGGTTATGAATCCACCGTACCTGAGCGTTTCGGTGACAGCCCATCGCGACCTACCGCCGAGCGAAAACGCCGGTTCGTGGGAATCGCCCCGCGCCGTTGGGCATTCGGCCGATGCGGGCTATGAAGTCCGCCGTACCTGAGCGTTTCGGTGATGGCCCGCCGCGATCCATCGCCAAGTGAACACCTCGGTGCGCGGGAACCGCTCCGCACCGTTGGCAATCGGCCGACGCGAGCCATGAAGTCCGCTATGCCTGAGCGTTTCGGTGGCCGCCCATCGCGATCTACTGCCGAGTGAACACGTCGGTTCGTGGGGAATCGCCCTGTGACGTCGGCGATTCGGCAGCCTGGGTCATGAAGTCGGCGGCTGTGCGCAGTAGGGAGTCGCCTGCGGTGAACGCCGAGATGTGGTCGCCGTGGTCGGTCAGCCAGAGGTGGGCGTTCGGCAGGGCCGCCGCTACTCGTTCGGAAGCGGCGGGATGGGTGGTGTGGTCGTCGCGGCTGGTGACGACGAGCGTGGGCTGCGGCACGTCGGCGAGGTACCGGCCGACGTCGGTGCTGGTCAGGGCGAAATTCAGGCGGCAGTACCGGTAGAGCAGTTCCGGGCTCGCGTATGGATACAGCACGAGGTGGGCCACCTCGGTGGGCGTATTGGTGAGCATCACCTCGCAGAAGGCGGCGTGCACGGCTGTCGCGGCGGCGCGGTCGGCCGCGGCGGTGGTGGTCAGTTCGAGCATTCCCTTCTCGTGCTTGGTCATCGGGCCGCCGTCGGCGAAGCCGTATGCGCCGTGCCATAGGCTGAGCGAGCGAATTGCCTTGGGCCGCAATGCGGCGGCCAACAATGCGATGACCGCCCCGCCGCAGAATCCGACGACGTGCGCGCTCGGCGCACCGTAATGCGCCATGACCGTGAACAGGTCGGCGGCCTGTGCCCGGCTGTCCACGGCGTAGTCACCCAAAGACCCAGGCGCACCGAACAATCCGCGGCTCTCCCAGGTCAGCACGCGACGGTCGCGGGAAAGATAGCGCACCCACGTCTCCGTGAGCGCGGCGGGCATACCGCAGGCGGGAACGAGGACGACGGTCTCCTCCCCCGCCCCTGCGGAGTAAACCTGTAGCGGCACACCATCATTCGAGGTGATGGTCTCCTGATGCGCGAATAATTCGAAACCGTCCGCCACCGCCGCCGCGGCGATCCGCTCCACCTCGCCGAGCAGATCCGCGGGAACGATCCCCGCAGCTCGCACGCAGTCGCCGAGCGCGAGCCGCTCGCTCACCACCCGCTCGAACACCTGGAGATCGTCGAACGCCACATCCTCGACCAGCACCAAACCCTCGACTCCGGCGCGCCGGGCGATCCGGTCGAGCAGTCGGCGCACCGCATGCCGTTGACCGGGCGGCCAGTGGTGCCCGGCATTCGGCACGACGCGCACCGGCGCACCGACCCCGGCGACGAGCGGCCGCACCGAGACCACGGCGGCGGCGAGCCGCGCTATCGCCGATTTCGCTTCTCTGCCAAGCATTTGCGCTCGATCACGCCCGGTCCCATGCGACCGGCAGCCGGTGCACGCCGTACATGGCGCCGATGCGCAGCGGCACCTCCTCGGGCGCGACCGCGAGGCGCAAGGTCGGAAACCGTTGCAGCAGAGCCGGATACGCGACGCGCATTTCGACGCGGGCCAGCTGCTGGCCGAGGCACTGGTGGATGCCGTGCCCGAAGGCCAGGTGGCCGACGGCGCGCCGCTGGATGTCCAGCGCGTCGGGATCCGCGAAGCGTTCCGGGTCGCGGTTGGCCGCGTGCAGCGAGAGCACCACCATGTCGCCCGGCTCGATCCGCTGCCCGTCCAGCTCGACATCGTCCAGTGCCACCCGCGCGGAGAACCACTGAATGCTCAAGTAGCGCAACAGTTCCTCGACCACCGCGTCGGAATCGCCGTCGCCGCGGCGCAGCACGGCGAGCTGATCGGGATGGGCCAGCAGCGCGAAGACGCCGAACGCGAGCATATTGGCGGTGGTGTCGAGACCGGTGCCGAGCAGCAGTGTCCCGACGCCGGTGAGCTCCTCCTCGGTGAGATCGCTCGCCGCGACATCGCTGAGCAGATCGTCGGTGGGCGTCGCGCGCTTGGCCAGCACCAGCTCGTGCATGTATTTGTCCAGTCCGGTGGTGAGCTCGACGGTCTCCTCCGGGGTCACGTCCAGTTCGTTCAGCCGGGAAAGCCGGTGGAACAGCTCCTGTTCCTGATCGGGCACGCCGAGCAGCTCGCAGATCATCGCGGTGGGAATCGGGCGGGCGAACGCCTGCACAAGATCCACCGGCGGCTCCATACCGTCCATCGCGTCGAGGCATTCGGCGGTGATCTGCTCCAGCCGGGCGGTGAGCTGGGCCATCCGGCGGACGGTGAACTTGCCCGTCAGCAGTTTCCGGAAACGCGTGTGCTCCGGCGGGTCGAAGGCGCTGAAATGCCCCGGCGGAGCCGCGGGCACCTCGACGCCCTCCGTGCCCGGAAATGGGGAGTGCATGAGCTCGTGCCGGACGCTGAAGCGCTGATCCCCGAGCACCGCACGTACCAGGGCGTGACTGGTCACCAACCACCCGCCGTATCCGCCCGGCATCGCGAGCCTGCGCAGCGGCGTCCGCTCGCGCAGTTCGGCGAGTTCCGGCGGCGGATCGAACGGTCGGTCGGCAGCGCGCATGATCGGCAGCTGCACCGGCACGGACAGGGAATCGGTCATCTCGTTCGTTCCTTATCTGAAGGCGATCAGGGGTCAGCCGAACAGTTCGGCGACGGCGTCCATATCCATCGGGATCGGGGTGAGCCGATACCCGGCCGGCGGTTCGGCGCCCGTGACGTTGCGGACCAGGAAGTCCCAGCGGCGCCGGTTGAGGTAGTGCTGATAGCCGGTGCCGAAATGGTCGGCGCCGGGCACGATGAGCAGTTCGAAATCGCGGTCGGCCCGCACCAGCGCCTCGGCCAGTCGCAGCGTCAGATCGGGTGCGACGCTGTCGTCCAGACCGCCGTGCACCAGCAGGAGTTTGCCGACGAGCCGGTCCGCGAATTCCGTATTGGCCGCCGCCGTATACGCGTCGCCGAGCGGGCCGTTGTACATCTCGGCGATACCGAGGTCGACGTAGCGCATATCGTGCATGCCGGTCTCGGCGACGCCCGCCTTGAAGACATCCGGGAAGTCGAGCAGCGCCCGCGCGGCGGCGAAACCGCCGGAGGATGTGCCGAAGACCCCGACCCGGTCCAGGTCGAGCCAGGGCCGGGTCGCGGCCAATTCACGCAGCGCCGCAACATGATCCGCGAGCCCGGCCGCGTCGGCCAACCGCCCGTACGCGGCGTCGTGGAACGCCTTGCTCCGGCCCGGCGAACCGCGCCCGTCCACCGTGATCACCGCAAAGCCAAGCGCCGCAAGCACTTCCGCGTCGGTGCCGTAATAGCCGGGATCGAAGCACGGGCTCACGCGGTTCGCGATCGGAAATCCGTATGGATGATCGAGCACCGGGTATCGCTTGTCCGGATCGAATCCGTGTGGGAGGTAAAGCATTCCGCAGATGTCGGTGGAGCCGTCGGCGGCGGTCGTCCGAAAACGCTGCGGCGGAGTCCATCCGGTCGCCACGAGCCGGGAGATATCGGCCCGTTCCAGTTCGACACGCACATCGCCGTCCCAGCCGCGCACCGTGTGCACCGGTGCGATGTCGGTGGTGGATGCCGAGTCGATGAAGTACGAACCGTCCGGCGAGACCGTCACCGCGTGGTCGAGGTCGTCATCGGTCAGCCTGGTGAAATCCGTGCCGTCGAGGCCGATCCGGCACACCGTCCTGCGATAGGGGTCCGCCGCGATCAGGCCCGACGCGAGGAAGTAGACGACGTGCTCGTCGACGTGCAGTATCTGTTGCACCACCCACTCACCGGAGGTCACCTGGTTGCGCAGCGCACCGTCCTCGATGCCGTAGCGGTACAGGTGTCCCCAGCCGTCACGCTGGGAGAACCACAGCACCTCCGACCCGAGCACCTTGACGATGGGCGCCTGCGCGAATCGCTGCGCCGGTTCGATCCAGGTCGTCGCCGACTCGGACAGGATGGTGCGCACCTCGCCGGATACCGGGTCGAGCCGGTGCAGGCTCAACTCCTTCGCGTATCGCGTCGTATTCAGGTAGTACACGGCCGAACCGTCGTCCGACCACCACGCCCACTGCCGGGCGATCGGTGAACTCATCGACATCGGGATCGGTTCGGCGAGCGCCGGAATCACCGTGCCCGCGGCGATATCCAGCACGACGAGTTCGGCCATCGGCTGATGTTCGTCACCGGGGATGGCGAAGCGCTGGGTGAGCAGTTCGGGTGCGCCGCCGTCCGCGGGCATGACGCGCGTCAGATGGGTCTCCCGGACGCCGCGCTGATCGGTCCGGTGGGTGAGTACCCGGGTCGAATCGGGCGACCACGCGACCGACGGCGGCAGATGCGGCACCCCGAGCGAGGCCAGCAGCGTCGAGTACATGAAGTAGTCCGGGTTGGATCCGTAGTCGCGTTCGCGGGTGCCGTCCTCGGTCAGCGCCCAGTCCGCGCCGCCGGTGAGCGAGCGGGCGCGCAGGTCGTATCCGGCGCGGAAGACCACGGTTTTGCCGTCGGGTGAGGCGACTTCGAGCAGATTGCCCGCCGGCCGGGCCTCGGCCGGCGCGCAGGTGTAGTCGCCGAGCGCACATCGCCAGTGCGTGCCGAACGCGTCGAATTCGATTGCGTCCCCGGCTGTTTCGATTGCGGCGAACGGCAGCGCCGCGGCATCGGCCGACTGCCCGGACGCGGACGCAAGTGCTGCTGCCAGCCGCTCGTGGTCGAATGCGGGCCGCCGGACCCCCGCGACCGGGTCGACGAGGATGAATTGCCGTCCCCGCTCGGTGTCCACCGTGTACCAGAAGCCGCCGTCCGCGGTCCAGCGCGGCCGCACCTTACCGCCGAGCACCAGCCCGGCCCGATTGTGCCGCAGCAGTTGTTCCGCCGTCCGGTAGGCGCTCGCGTCGAGTTGCATCCTGATTCCTCCGGTCAGTCGACGACGACGGGCAGTTTGGTCAGGCCGTTGAGATTCGGGCTCGTCATGAACGTCGGGGTGCCGTCCGGGTCGACGCGTAGCCCCGGAAAGCGATCGAACAGCGCGTTCATCGCGATATATCCCTCGCGCCTGGCGAGCGCGGCGCCGATGCAGAAGTGCGCGCCGCGGCCGAAGGACAGGTGCGGATTCGGTTCGCGCGCCGGGTCGAAGGTGAAGGGGTCGGCGAAGACCTCGTCGTCGCGGTTGGCCGTCGGCGACCAGACCGCGACGAACTGGTCGGGTCCGATGGTGACGCCGCCGAGTTCGACCTCGGCATTGGTGACCCGCGCCATCATGGTGATCGGCGGGAAGTAGCGCAGCGTCTCCTCCAGCAGCGTCGGCATCAGGCTCCGATCGGAGCGGACCGCTCGGTCTGCTTCCGGATACGCGTCGAGGCACAGCACGGTGCTGCCGATCAGCAGCGTCGTGGTGACATGCCCGGCCACCAGCAGCGCGTTCGCGAAGTTGACGATCTCGGGTTCGGTCAGCCGCTCACCGTCCACCTCGGCCTGGACGAGTTTGGTGAGCATGTCGTCGCACGGGTTCGCCACCCGCTCCTTCACCAGCCCGCGCAGATAATCGGTGATGTGCTTGGCCTGCGCGAGCACATCGACGATCTCGCTGTCGTTCTCGTGGTCGACCAGGGACAGTTCCGTTGTCCCGCTGAGCATTCGGTCCACCCAGCCCTGGATCAGCACATGATCGTCCGCGGGCACCCCGAGCAGTTCGGTGATCACGGTGATCGGCAGCGGGTAGGCGAAATCGGTGATCAGATCGAATCCGCGCGCACCTTCGACCTTCGACAGCAGCGTATCGACGATCGCGTGCACGCGCGGTTCCAGTTCGGCGATCGCCCGCGGGGTGAACGCGGCGGTGACCAGCTTGCGCAGCTTGGTGTGCCGCGGCGGATCCAGCTGGGTGATGGCGCCCTCGTCGAATTCGCTCTGCTCCGGGATGAGGCGGCCGGTGCCCGATGAGAAGATCGCCGGATTGTTCAGCACCTGCAGCGCGTTGGCGTGCCCGTGCACATTCCAGATGCCGGTGCGTTCGTCCAGCTCGACCCGTTTCGGCGCCCGCCCCTGCTCACCATAAATCCAGAAGAAGCGCTGTTCATCCAATTTCCATCGCTCAGCCAGTGCGGACATGGCCTCTCCCGTAATTCGCTGGTTATTTCCCGCATGATGTTTCCGAGGTGGCGGAATGTCGACTGATTGTTTCAGATCCGCCGCGCCGGTGTCGATATGAACGGCCTTTCACAAATGTCCCGTCGCCAGGACATCGGGATGCCCGACAGCACGGTTACCGCCCCGCCCGCGACGGTAAAATTCTGATGGCGCAGCCGGTTCGTCCCCGGCCGAAAATGCTCAACCGGCGAGCCATGGATCAGATCGGCGTACAAGAATGTTAGCCGAATAGTCGAAGGGAATTCAGAATGCTCGACGCCGATACCCTCGCCCGGGAGTACGAAGAGAACGGATTCGCGATAATCCGCAATGTCCTGGACGCCGAGCTGATAAAAGAGGCGCAGGCGCATGTCGAATGGCTCGGCCGGCGTTATCCGCAGCTGCGGCCGGAAGAGTATCACCACCCGCTGATGCGCAACGATGCCTTTTGGGTGCGCCTGGTCACCGACGACCGGCTCGTTGACATCGCCGAATTATTCCTCGGGCCTGATCTGGCCTGCTTCACCGCGCACTACGTATGCAAACCGCCGAAGGACGGCAGGCCGGTGCTGTGGCATCAGGACGGCGCCTATTGGAAATTGCGGCCGCTGGTCGCGCTGACCGTCTGGGTGGCCATCGACCCGTCCAATACGAGCAACGGGTGCCTGCGCATCGTGCCGGGCAGCCACCGGGTGCCGATCATTCCGCCGGAATCCCGCACCGACACCCCCAATATGCTCTATTCGCAGACCAGCCAGGAGTTGGTCGACGAATGGGTGGCCAAGGCGGGCATCGTCGATATCGAACTCGCGCCCGGTGACGTATCCATCCACCACCCGAATATCCTGCACTATTCCGAACCCAATGCCTCGGACAATCGGCGCTGCGGCCTGGACATCGGCTATATCGCGACCTCGACGACGGTGGCGAACGAAGGTCTCTACCTGGACCCGATCCTGGTGCGCGGCAAGCGCGGAACGGCGGCCAACAACTATCGCAATTACCCGGTCTATTCCGCCGAGGAGACCATTCCGTTCCGCGGGCACGACGCATGGAACGACCGCATCGCGCAGCTCAACGCGCGCAACGGATTCACCGCGCCCGCGCCGGGGGAAACGCCGCTGCAAACCACGCACCGGATGGTTCAGCGGCTGCAAGAAGGAACGGTCAGCAGGTAGCCGACATCGGAAGAGCGAGTCCTCTCGGGGAGGACTCGCTCTTTTCGTAGCGGGTTAGGCCGTGCGCAGCGGCAGGGTCTGCACGCCGGTCATACCGGGATTCGGGATGAACGTCGGCGGGTTGTCCGGATCGGTGCGCAAAACCGGGTAGCGGTCGAGCAGCACGTTCAGCGCGACCTTCGCCTCCAGCCGGGACAGCGGGCCGCCGAGGCAGAAGTGCAGGCCGCGGCCGAAGGTCAGATGCGGGTTCGGATCCCTGGTCGGGTCGAAGACGTGCGGGTCGGCGAATCGGCGCTCGTCCCGGTTCGCCGCACCTAGACCGAGCATGATCATCTGATCCTTCGGCACCACCCGCCCCGCGATCTCCACCTCGGCGAGGGTGGAACGCGCGACCGCGGGCAGCGGGCTGACCAGGCGCATCGTCTCCTCGACGAACGGCGGCAGCAGCGAGCGGTCCGCACGCACCCGCGCCGTCCAGTCCGGTTCGGCATCCATGCACAGCACGGTGTTGCCGAGCATCATCGTGGTGGTGATATGCCCGACCAGCAGCAGCATGACCGCGAAATTCACCAGTTCGGTATCGGTGAGCCGCTCGCCGTCGATCTCGGCCGCGACGAGTTGGCTCAGCAAATCCTCGCGGGGCGCCCGCTTGCGCTCGTTCGCATGCTCGAGCATGTAGGCGAACATCGGCTGCACCTTATCGATGAGCCGTTCGCCCTCCGGCGGGCGCTCCTCGTCCTGATTGGCCAGCGAGAGCTGATAGGTGTTTTCCAGCAGAATCGTGGCCCAGTCGCGGAAAAGGTCGCGGTCGGAACCCGGGATGCCGAGCAATTCGGCGATCACGATCACCGGCAGCGGATACGCGAGCGCGGTGACCAGCTCGATTTCGTCCCGGCCCGCGACGGCGTCGAGCAATTCGACGGTGACCTCACGAATGCGCGGCTCCAGATCGGCCACGATTTTCGGGGTGAACGCCTTGGTGACCAACGCGCGCAGTTTGCGATGTTCCTCGCCGTCCAGCTGGATGAGATTACCCTCCTTGTGTTCCTGGACATCCGGCGAACTGAACAGGCGCTTGATATCGGACGAGAAATTCACCGTATCACCGAAAATTCGCACGATATCGTCGTATCCGTAGACGTCCCAGCGGCCGAACGCCTCGTCGAAACGAATCGGCTCGGCCGGCGGTTGGCCGTGCATCCAGAAATGGTCGGGCTGGATTTTCCAGCGATCGGCCATATCGACCATCGGATAGTTTGTCATCGAAATACCCCTTCGAAGAGCTGAACCGCAAAGTCAACGATATTCAGCGATTTTCGCCCGGCACAAGGACGCTGTCTCGTCGACAGGACAGCCGCGGCATTATGCGGTGCCCGCGGCGTCCGCGGCCATCGCGTCGCGCAGACTTTTCGGACGCATATCCGTCCAGGTCTGCTCGATGTGGTCCAGGCAGCGCTGTCTGGTCTCCGGGCCGAGCACCACCCGCCAGCCCGCGGGCACATCGGCGAACGTCGGCCACAGCGAGTACTGCTCCTCCGCGTTGATCAAGACGAAGAACTCGCCGTCCTCGTCGTCGAACGGGTTGGTGCTCATATCTCCTCCTGAATTCGGATATCGGTGAACGCTCGGGCGATCTCGGCGCAGATGATCGCCGCGTATTTCGGCTGGGACATCTCGCGGTGATCGCATTCGATGTTGTGCACGCGGATTTCGCCGAGCACATAGGGCCGCCATTGGTCGGGAAAGTGGTGATCGTTGACCACCGCATTGAAGAACAGCACATCACCGTCGAAAACCGGGGTGTGCGAAGAGAATTCGTCGAGCAGCACCGCCTGCTCCCTGGTGAGCACGGCGATGGTGCGCAGCAGTTCCTCGAATTCCGTTTCGTCCTCGGACAATCCGAGATAGTCCCGGACCATCTGCCGGTTCCCCTCGTCCCGCACCACCTCGTCATCGGAAATGCTCGCCGCGGCGCCGTGCCCGGCGTGGGTGGAGGCGTCCATCATCACCAGCAGGTCCACCCGGTGTCCGCGGCGCCGCAGCTCGACGGCCATCGCGTGGGCGTACGCGCCGCCCGCCGACCAGCCCATCAGGTGATACGGCCCATCGGGTTGGCAGGCCAGCACATGCCCGACGTACTCGTCCACCATCTCCTCCACCGAGGTCGATTTCGGCCGGGTCCGGTCGTATTCGCGCGCTTGGATGCCGTAGAGCTGCCGGTCGGGCAGATAGTTGACGAAGGCCAGATACGGCCAGCAGAGTCCGCCGCCGCCCCGGATCATCCACAGCGGCGGCCACTGCCCATCGGTCCTGATCGGCAGCACCGGCGCGAACGGATCCTCCGAATCACCTGCGCCGGAACGGATTTCGGCCGCCAGATCGGCGACGATGGAATGCTGGAACACCGTGCGCACCGGTACCGGGATACCCAGCTTCGCCTTGATCCGGCTGGCCAGCCGGATGGCCAGCAGCGAGTGACCGCCGAGGTCGAAGAAATCGTCATCGATGCCGACCCGATCCACGCCGAGCAGCTCGCCGAACAGTGCGGCCAGCGCCGCCTCGTCGGCGGTGCGCGGCGGCCGGTATTCGGCGGCCGTGAACTCCGGATCCGGCAGCGCGGCCCGGTCCAGCTTGCGGTTCGGCGCCAGCGGCAGCCGGTCGAGCGGCACCACCGCCGACGGCACCATGAAGGCGGGCAGCCGCGTGGCCAGGTAGGCCCGCAGGTCCTCGGGTTGGTCCGCGACCACATAGGCGACCAGTCGCGTGCCCGCCGCGCCGTCGCGGGCGACCACCGCGGCCTGCGTGACGGCGGGATGCTCCAGCAGGGCGGCCTCGATCTCGCCGGGTTCGATACGGAACCCGCGCACCTTCACCTGACTATCCGCCCGCCCACGGAAAACCAACTGCCGCAACGGATTCCACGCGGCCAGATCGCCGGTGCGATACATCCGTTCGCCCCGGTCGAACGGCGAGGCGACGAATCGCTCCGCGGTGCGGCCGGGTCTGCCGAGATATCCGCGCGCCAGGCCGATACCCGCGACATACAGTTCGCCGACGACACCCGGTGGGACCGGCCGCAACCCGGCGTCGAGCAGATAGACCCGCATGTTGTCCATGGGCAGGCCGATCGGCAGCTCGGCGGCCCGCGGTTCCTCGGTCACCGGATGGCGGGTGGCCAGCACGGTCACCTCACTCGGGCCGTACAGGTTGACGACGGTCAGCCCAGGATTCGCCGCAATGGCACGGGCCACCGCGGCCGGCGCGACCACATCGGCGCCCACCCACACCTCACGCAACCCGGCCAGACAGCCCGGATCCTGTTCGACCAACACCGCGAAGAATCCGGCCATCAGAAATACCGCGGTCAACCGATGACGAACCACCAAGGCCGCCAACTCATCCGCATCCAACTCCGCCTGCGGCGCAACAACAATCCGCCCGCCACCGAGCAACGGAATCCACAACTCCAACGCCGCCGCATCGAACGAATGCGGCGAATGCAACAGCACCGCCCCATGCGCCCCCCGCCAACGCCGATCCACCGCCATCCCCACCACATCCCGGTGCGTCACGGCGACCCCCTTGGGGACACCGGTCGAGCCAGAGGTGTACACGACGTACGCCAGCTGGTCACCGTCGATCCGCGGCGGCCCGAATCCGTTCGTCGCCCGCGCGAGCTCATCGTCCGTTGGCGGTGTGACTTCGCTTGTTGCCGTGCGGATTTCGTCACCGGTCGACAGCGACACGAATCCACCGGCCGCCCACGCCAGTCCATCCCCCGTTGGCGGCCCGAATTCGCCTGTTGCCGTGCGGAGTTCATCGATGACTACTCGCGGGCGGCCGTCAGAGGCTGGTCGCTCGGCGAATTCGGCGGTGCACAGCACCAGTAGTGGCCGGGCGTCGCGCAGCATGAACTCCACACGCTCGGCGGGGTAGCCCAGATCGATGGGCAGGTATGCGCCACCGGCCCGCAGTACAGCCAGTAGGGCGAGCACGAGATCGATCGATCTCGGTAGCGCGACCGCGACTATCGACTCTGGGCCGACGCCGAATTTCGTTAGCGCGCAGGCTATCCGGTTCGCCGCGTGGTCGAGGGCGCGGTAGGTCAGCGACGTGGCGCCGTCGGTGATCGCGATCGCGTCCGGCACCGTGTCGACCTGTTTCTGGAACAGTGCGGGGATGGTGTTCAGAGGTAGCGGGGCGGTCGTCTCGTTGGGTTCGCGGACGAATCGGTCGAATTCGCCGGGTTCGAAGACGTCGAACGCGCCCGTCCGTGCCGCCGGATCGGCGACCGCCCGTTCCAGCACCCGCTGGAATCGGTTGACCAGCTTGGCAACGGTGTCTCGGTCGAACAGGTCGGCATCGAATTCGACGTAGCCCGCCGCGCCGCGACCGGGGTCGGGTGCCAGGTTGAAGAAGAGGTCGAACTTCGGCGCGCCGGTGTCGGGGACCGGCTCGATGGTCGCGACCAGCCCGGGTAGGCGCAGTTCGGCGGCCGGGCTGTTCTGCCAGGCCAGCACCACCTGACAGAGCGGGTGGTGGCCTGCGGCGCGGTTCGGGTTGAGGACGCCGACGAGGTGGTCGAACGGCACGTCCTGGTTGTCGTATGCCGTCAGGGCCCGGTCTCGCACCTGGTCGAGCACCTGCTCGAACGACGGGTCGCCGTTCAAGCGCACGCGCAGCACCCAGATGTTGACGAACAGGCCGATGAGGTCGGTGAGTGCGTGATCGACGCGGCCCGCCTGCGGTGCGCCGATCGTGATGTCGGCGCCGCCGCCCATCCGATGCAGCAGCACGGCGAGCGCGGCCTGCAATGTCATCGAGACCGTCATCCTGCGATCGCGCGACAGCTCCTCGACGCGGGCCAGCAGGGCCGGGTCGATGGTGAATTCGACCTTGTCGGCGCGCAGTCCGCCGGTCGCGCGGCGGGGCCGGTCCAGCGGCAGCGGCAGCGGCTCCGGAACTCCGGCCAGTTCCCGCCGCCAATGCTCAACTTGGTTGGCCAGCAGGCTATCCGGATCGGACGCGTCGCCGAGCATCCGTCGCTGCCAGATGGCGTAGTCCGCGTACTGCACCGCCAACGGCTGCCAGGCGGGCGGGCGGCCCTGCTCCCGCGCGCTGTACGCCAGTGCGAGATCGCGCACCAGCGGGGCCGCGGAACTGCCGTCGCCCGCCACGTGATGCAGCACGAGAGCCAGCACATTGTCGTCGTCCGCGATTCGAAACACCTTGGCGCGCAGGGGAATTTCGCTGGCCAGATCGAAACGGTGAGTGGCCGCGGCGGCCATGGCGGCGGGTAGATCCGGCGGGGCGATATCGCGGACCTCGATGGCGGAGTGCACCCGCTCGGGTGGCAGCACCCACTGGTACGGCAGGCCGTCGTCGTCCTCGGCGATGATCGTGCGCAGGCTTTCGTGCCTGGCGAGCACATCGTGCAGCGCCGAGCGCAGCGCGGCCACATCGAGCTTGCCGCGCAACCGCAGCATCGTCGGCATGTTGTAGGTGGTCGAGGAATCCTCGAAGCGGTGCAGGAACCAGACTCGCTGCTGAGCGAAGGAGAGCGGCACCCGCTCGGGACGGGCCTGCGGGATCAGCGGCGGCCGGGTCCGCTGCCCGGTGTCCATGACGGCGGCCAGTTCGGCGACGGTGCTCGCCTCGAAAACGGTGCGCACCGGCACCTCGACCCCCAGTTCTGCCCGGATCCGGCCGACCAGCCGTATCGCCAGCAGGGAATGCCCACCGATGGCGAAGAAGTCGTCGTCGACGCCGACCCGGCTCAGGCCGAGGACCTCGGCGAACAGCCCGGCCAGAATGCCCTCCTGCGGGGTGCTCGCACCCCGCCCACCGGCCGCGTAATCCGGTGCGGGCAGCGCACGGCGATCCAGTTTTCCGTTGGGCGTCAACGGAATCGAGCCGATGGCGACGACCGCGGACGGCACCATGTATTCCGGCAATCGCTCGGCCAGGTAGCCGCGCAGTGCGGACAGCATCGGTCCGACCTCGCGGATATTCGCCGGATTGTTGGACAGCGTCAGGTCGGTTCGCGCGCCGGGGCGATAGCAGTCGGTCAGCGGGTACGAATCGCGCACCGCGTCAAGGGATTCCAGCCGGAGCACGGCGTCGAATTCGGCGGGGGCAGCCGACCAGGTGACGAGCGAATCCCAGCCGAGCGCCGCCGCCCGGTCGCGCAGTTGCTGCGGGTCGATGCCGGACGGGATGAGGCGAGCGTTCGGAATACCGGCGATCCGTGTCGCGCCGACGCGTCGGCAGAACTTCTCGGCACCAATCAGATCGTGCACGTCTTCACCCCACACCGCCGTCGGCAAGCCTCGCAACGAAACCAGCTGGGTCGGGGCTTTGTGCAGGACTACCTCGTAGCGATGCTGGGTCAGCTCGTTGTGCGCCGAACCGCCCTTCAACCGAATGTCGACACCGGCGGCGTTGCGGACGGCCCAGCGGGTGAACCACTCCGGATCGAGCACCAACTCCTTCTCCATGAAGACGGCGTGCTCGACCGCGGCCCGCACCGCGGATTCGGCGGCGCTCGGATACCGCGTCCGGTAGACGGCGGTGTGCAGCAGCCGCAGCGTGCGGGCATTGCGCACATCGCCGATGAAGATGCGGCCGCCGGGAGCCAGCAACTCCATCGCCGCGGTCAGGGTTTTATCGAGATAGTCGGCCGTCGGGAAGTATTGAACGACCGAATTCAGCACGACGGTGTCGAAGGCGCCCGCGGGGAGATCGGCCAGTTCGTCGGCGGCTCGGCAATGCAGTCGAACCCGGTCGGCCCAGCCCGCCTCGGTCACCTGGGCCCGCAGCCGCTCGATCGCGTTCGCGGAGAAATCGGTTCCCCAGTATTCGTCGACATGCGAAACAAGTTGTGCGAGTAGCAATCCGGATCCGACACCGATCTCCAACACCCGATACCGCGCAACGGTCGCGCCCGCCCGGCGCGGCAGCGTGGACAGCACTCGCTCGACGGCGGCGGCGCGCCACTCCCGCATTTCGGCGAGCGGGATGGGTTTGTCCGTATAGCTGGAGTTCCAGCCGGAGAAATCCTCGCCGAATTCGGCGGGCCGCGCGGTGTACATGCGCTCGTAGACCTCGCGCCATTCGTGCACCTGCTCTGCGGCGGAGCCGCCGGACAGATCTGGAACCACGTAGGCGACCAGACTATCCTCGCCCGCCACCACCACCGCCTGTGCGACGGCAGGATGTTCGGTCAGCGCGGCGGCCACCTCCCCCGGCTCTATCCGGAAGCCCCTGACCTTCACCTGATCGTCCACCCGGCCGTGAAAATCCAGTTCACCGGCCGAATTCCAGGAAACCAGATCGCCGGTGCGGTACATCCGTTCATCGGCGGCGAAGGGGCAGGCCACGAAGCGGGCCGCGCTCAGGCCGGGACGCCGCAGGTACCCGCGCGCCAAACCCGTTCCCGCTACATACAATTCACCGACCACGCCCGGCGGGACCGGCCGTAGGCGCTCGTCGAGCACATAGACCCGCATATTGTCCATCGGCGCACCGATCGGCACACTCGGGCCGACGGATTCGCCCACCCGATGGCATGTAGCGAAAACCGTTGTCTCCGTTGGCCCGTAGCCGTTGACCACGGCAAGACCTGGACATGCCGCAAGCACCTTCGCGACGGCGCTGGGCGAGACGACATCACCGCCGACCCACACCTCGCGCGTCCCGGCCAGACAACCGGGATCCTGATCGACAACGGCGGCGAACAGTCCCGCGGTCAACCACAACGCAGTCAGCCGCTCACCGGCGACCAGCGCGGAAAGCGCTGCCGCGTCGAGAGATCCGGCCGGTGCGACGACCAGCCGACCCCCACCCAACAGCGGAACCCACAACTCGAAGGTCGACGAATCGAAAACATGCGGCGAATGCAACAGCACCCGTTCATGCGCGCCAACGCGATACCGCTGATCCGCCGCCAGGCTCACCACATTCCGATGCGTCACCGCAATACCTTTGGGCACCCCCGTCGAGCCGGAGGTGTACATGACGTATGCGAGCCGATCGCCGCCGGTAGAATCCGCTGAAGGTTTTGTGGCGGTGCGTGTTTCACCGATCCGCACCGACGGCGGTCCATCCGGCCGATCCGAACTCCCATCCTCGGCGACAGTGCGGGAAACCCGCTCATCACCGGCACGGTTCGGCGGCACCGCTCCAGCTCCGCGCGACTCACCAATTTCCCTCGGCGACAACCCATCCAACGAGGATTCGGCGTCGGTGCTACGGGAAAACCGATCGCCACCAACCGAATCCGGAGACAGCGTGGAGGCGGCATGCAGATCATCGATCCGCAACGGCGGCAAACCATCTGGTGGCGGGAAAGTCCCGTCCGTGATCACTACGGCGGGCGCGGCGTCGCGCAGCATGAACGCCACTCGATCGGCCGGGTAGTCGAGATCGATCGGCAGGTAGGCGCCGCCAGCCTTCAGTATTGCGAGGAAGGCGATTACGAGGTCGGGTGAGCGCGGTAGGGCTACGGCCACCAGTGCTTCCGGGCCGACGCCGTGACGGATGAGTTCGGCCGCCATGGCATCCGAGCGATGGTCCAGATCTCGATAGCTCAGGATCGTGTCCGCGGATTCCACCGCGACGGCGTCCGGGTCCGCGGCGGCTCGGCGGGCGAACGCCTCGTGAATCGACAGGTCCGGCGCCGGGGTCGCGGTGTCGTTCAGCGCGTAGAGCAACCAGTCCGCTTCGCCCGGTCGCAGTACGTCGATCGCGCCGACCGGGTCGTGCGGTGCGGCGACGATCCGGCGGAGCACCCCGCACAGCCGCACTCCGATCAGCTCGACGGTCGATCGGTCGAAAAGGTCTGTGGCGTACTCGATTACGCCGCGCACGCCCTGGCCCGATTCATCCGGGCCGAGGTTGAAGAACAGGTCGAATTTCGCGGTGCTGGTGGCGAACAGCTGCGGGGTGATCACCAGATCCGGCAGCTCGAGATCGAGCCGCGCGAAGTTCTGCCACGCGAACATGACCTGGAAGAACGGGTGGTAGGCCAGCGAGCGGTCCGGGTTGAGCAATTCGACGAGCCGCTCGAACGGCGCGTCCTGATTCTCGTATGCGGCGAGCGCCTTCTCGCGCACCTGCCGCAGCACCCGGTCGAACGACGGGTTCCCGGCCAGCGCGACCCGCAAAACCCAAGTGTTGACGAAGAATCCGACCATATCGGTGAGCGCCTCGTCGGTGCGGCCGGCGATCGGCGAACCCATCGCGAGATCGTCGCCGGCGCCGAGCCGGTGCAGCAGCACGGCGACGGCGGCCTGGAATACCATGGATACCGTTACGTCGTTGGCGTGGGCCAATTCTCGAAGGGCGGCGAACAGCTCGGGTTCGATGATCAGATCGACGGCCCCGCCGCCGTTGCCCATGATCGCGGGCCGCGGCCGGTCCACCGGCAACCGGATCGGCTGCGGAATGCCCGCCAACTCCTGCCGCCAATAGGCAACCTGAGCGGCGAGCAGGCTATCGGCATCGGATTCGCTGCCGAGCAGTTCCTGCTGCCACAGCGTGTAGTCGACGTACCGGACCGGCAGCGGAATCCAGTCGGGCGTCTCGCCCGCGCGCCGCGCCTCGTATGCGGTCGCCAGATCGCGCAGGAACGGCACCACCGAGCCGCCGTCCGCGCAGATGTGGTGGATCATCAGCACCAACACGTGCTCGGTCGCCGAACAGCGCAGCACCCGCGCGCGGATCGGGATCTCCGCGGCCAGGGTGAACGGGCGGTCGTACAGTTGGGCGACGACCGCGTCGACCTCGGCGGTCGGCACCGATTTCATGGATACGTCCAGCACCACGTCGTCGACGGGCAGCACCCGCTGCATCGGGGTGCCCGCATCGTCCTCGACGATCAGCGTGCGCAGGCTGTCGTGCCGGGCGACCACGTCACCGATCGCCACCACCAGCGCGTCGACGTCGAGCGTGCCGCGCAGCCAGAACACCGCGGGAATGTTGTAGGTGGCCGATGGTCCGGTGAAACGGTACAGAAACCACAGGCGCCGCTGCGCGAAAGATAACGGGACCATGTCACTCCTCAGCCATCCGGCGCAGCCGCGGCCTGCGGGACGGGGCGACGCTCGCCCAGCGGCCCGCCAACCCGGCGACGGTCGGGGATTCGAACACCATGCGGATCGGCAACTCGACGCCGAGCTCAACCCGTATCCGCCCGATCAACCTGGTCGCGAGCAACGAATGCCCGCCGAGCAGAAAGAAGTCGTCATCGATGCCGACCTTGTCGATGCCGAGCACCTCACCGAACAACCCCGCCAAAGACCGCTCCAGCCGATCGCGCGGTGCCCGATACCGCGTCGCCGCCGCGAAATCCGGATCCGGCAATGCCTTCCGATCGAGCTTGCCGTTCAACGTCAACGGAAGCGCGTCGATCACCATCACCAACGCGGGCACCATGTAATCCGGCAACAGTCCACCAACGAACCTACGCACCTCGTTCCCGTCCAGCGCGGTGCTATCCGACGCACTGGCATCGAGCACAACGCCCTTCGACCCGGCGCTACCCGGCACAGCACCACCCGCCACGTCGCCCCGCACCAACCTGTCCCGCTCAGTGCCATCCCGCACGGCGGATCCCGGTGTAATGCGCTGCGGCACAATGCTATTCACCGAAGCATCACCCGAAACACCACGATCCGGCACGGCACCACCTACCGCGTCGCCCTGCGGCACCTTGTCCGGCTCAATGTCATCCAGCGCGGCAGCGCCGGGTGCAATGCTTTGCGGCACACCCCGATCCACCGAAGCACTACTCGGCGCGCTGCGATCCGGCACGACACCACCCGTCGCATCGCCTTGCGCCAACCTGTCCGACTCAAGGTCATCCAGCGCGGCGGCGCCGGATGCAACGCTTTGCGGCACACAGTGGTCCGCCGCAGGACCATTCGGCCCGGCCCTGCCCGGCGCAGCGCTATTCGGCACGACGGTGCAGGGTGCGATGCTGTGCGGCGCACTGTGATTCGCCGCGGCAGCATTCGGCCCGGCGCTACCCGACGCAGCGTCATCCAGCACGGCGAGACCCGGTGTAATCACCTGCGGCGCAATGCGATCCGCCGTAGTACCGTTCGCCGTGGAGTTGCTCGGTTCGGCTGCGTGCGGCACTACGTAGCCGATCAAGCGTTTGCCGCCCGCGAATTCGCGTGCGACGACGGCGGCTTGGGCTACCGCGGGGTGGGCTGCCATGGCCGCTTCGATCTCGCCCAGTTCGATGCGGTAGCCGCGGATCTTTACTTGGTCGTCGACGCGGCCCGCGTATTCGAGGTCGCCCGTTCGGGTCCAGCGCACCAGGTCGCCGGTGCGGTAGAGGCGGCCGTTCGAGGCGAAGGGGTCGGCGATGAAACGCGCCGCGGTGAGGGCGGGTCTGCCGAGGTAGCCGCGGGCGAGACCGGCGCCCGCGATGTACAGCTCGCCGATGACGCCGGGCGGGACCGGCCGCAGCCACGGGTCCAGTACGTACATGCGGGCGTTGGCCAGCGGCCGCCCGATCGGCACCGATTCGCCGGGCGCGACGCCCTCGATGTTTTCCGGGACCGGATACGCAGTCGTGTAGAACGCCTCCGTCGGCCCATAGCCGTTGACCACCTGGACGCCGGGGATACGGGCCCTGGTGCGCTCGATCATCGCCGGCGTGAGCGGCTCGCCGCCGAGCACGATCGTGTCCGCGACGATCGTGGTGCGCGCATGCTCCAGCACTTCCTCGAAGGCCGATGGCACCCCGGTGAGCACGCAGCCGGACCACCGTTCGAACTCACTCAGCGCGAGCGCATCGCGCACCACCTCGGCGGTGCCGCCGACACTGAGCACGGTGAAGATCTCGAATACCGAGACATCGAACGACACCGAGGTGGCGGCCAGCGAACGCGGCGCGACCCGGTCACCGAGCAGTGCGGCCATCGCGACAGCACCGTTGACCATATTGCGGTGCGTGGTGGCGATACCCTTCGGCCGACCGGTCGAGCCGGAGGTGTACACCAGGTACGCCATGTTCTCGGGGCGCGGGCCGACGCCCATTGTGCCGCCGCGGTTTTCGTCGTCGCGGCCCCCATCGGCGTCTTCGATGAACAGATACGGCACGTCGGTGTCGGGCAGGAGAGTCACCGTCTCGCGGTCGGTGAGCATCGCTACCGGTGCGGCGTCGAGGAGCATGAAACGCACTCGGTCCGGTGGGTAGCCGGGGTCGATCGGGACGTAGGCGCCGCCCGCGTCGAGGATCGCGAGGATCGCGACCACGAGTCGCGCCGTTCTCGGCAGTGCCAGCGCCACTCGGCGCTCGGGTCCGACGCCGTGGCGGATCAGCCAGTGCGCCAACAGTTTTGCCTGCGTGTGCAGTTCCAGGTAGGTCAGTTCGACCTCGCCGCAGACCACGGCGATCGCGTCCGGAGTCGCGGCGACTTGGCGTTCGAACAGCTCCGGGTAGGTCAGTGGCGGAAGCGGCACCGCGGTGTCGTTGCGTTCGCGGAGCAGGGCGCGTTCGCTCGGATCCAGGGTGTCCACCCGGCTGACCGGCAGGTGCGGGTCGGCGGCGAATTGGGTGAGGACTCGCGTGATCCGGTCCGCGATCCCTCGGGCGGCGCGCTCGTCGAACAGGTTCTCCCGGTATTGCAGGACGATGCGCAGGTAGGGCGCCGCATCGGCGACCACCATCAGCGGATAGTGGGTTCCGGTTCGCGAACGCAGACCGGTGATCGCGATATCCGCCGCCGCATGCGCGTCGGTGAGACCCGACCGGTCGACAGGGAAGGATTCGAAAACCACCAGGGTGTCGAACAGATTGCCCAACCCGGCCGCCTGCTGGATATCGGCGAGCCCATGCTGATGGTGATCCATCAGGACCGCCTGCCGGTGTTGCAGACCGGTAAGCAGTTGCGCGAGCGTCTGACCGGGCTCGTAGCGCACCCGCACCGGCACGGTGTTGATGAACAACCCGACCATGGTGTCGGCGCCCGCGAGGGTGGGCGGTCTACCGGATACGGTGGCGCCGAAGACCACATCACCGCGTCCGGTCAGCTGGCCGAGCACGATGGCCCAGGCACCCTGCACGACGGTATTCGCCGTGACGCCCAATTCCGCTGCCCGCCTTGCCAATTCGCGGGCGACATCGACGGGCAGCCCGACCTCGAGGTGCGCGAGCCGCCCCTGCCCCGCGCCGCCCGCCAGCATGGTCGGCTCGTCCAGCCCGGCCAGTTCGGCGGCCCACGCCCGCGCCGATTTCGCGCGATCCCGCGCGGACAGCCACACCAGGAAATCACGGTACGGGCGCACCCTCGCCAGCCCGGCGGTGTCTCCGCCGGAACCGTAGAGCCGCAACAGATCCTGCATGAGCAACGGCAGCGACCAGCCGTCGAACAGCGCGTGATGGACGCTGAGCACCAACTCCGACCGCACCGGCCCCATCCGGACCAGCGTCATCCGCAGCAGCGGCGGGGCGACGGGATCGAAATGGTCGGCGTGGTCGGCGTCGAGCAGTCGCTCGAACGCGGCGTCGCGCTCCTCGGCGGCGAGGTCAATGAAATCTATTTCCCGCCAAGGTAATTCGACATGCTCCGGCACCAGCTGCACCGGCCCGCCCGCGGCGTCGTGCCCGAATGCGGTGCGCAGGTTGGGGTATCGCCGCAGCAGCGCCCGGCCCGCCGCCCGCATCCGCGCCGGATCGACATCGCCGGACAGGTGGAACACCAGCTGCATGTGGTAGGCGTCGAACGAATCACCGGCCAACGCGGAATGGAACAGCAGGCCCGACTGGGTCGGCGTCACCGGCCAGACGTCGACGAGTCCCGGATGCTCACGCTCCCACGCCTCGATCTCCTGTTGGCCGACCGAAACCAGAGCGAGGTCCGACGGCGTCAGACCGCCTGCGCCGGGGCGCGTCGCGTAGCGGGCGAGTCCGGTCAGCGCCGCGCACCACAGCTCCGCAAGGGCGCGCGCCCTAGGCTCACTCAAAACCCCTGTCGCATAAGCGAATACCGCGGACAGCCGCGGTCCGGAACCGTCATCGGTGACGGCGGCGGCGATCTCCAGCGCGGACATGGCGGGCAGGTCCGGATCCGGGCTCGGCGACCCGACATCGGGTATCGCGCGCCAGCCCGCATCCGACGGTAGATCGGCGGCGGTGAGCTGACCGAGGTAGTTGAAGCCGAGCTGCGGCTGCGGGTACGCGGCGAGTTCGGCCGCCGTCTCCGGATTGAGGTAGCGCAGCAGGCCGTAGCCGATGCCTTTGTCCGGAATCGAAAGCAGCTGTTCCTTCACCGATTTGACGAGCCGGGCCACCGCGTCGCCGCCGGCGAGCACATCGTCGGTCGCGATCTCGCCGACCTCGAGCCGGACCGGGAACATACTGGTCAGCCAGCCGACCGTGCGGGAGAGATCGGCACCGGGCGCCACCTGCTCCTCGCGGCCGTGGCCCTCCAGACGCAGCAGCACCTCGGTGTCGCCGGTGCCCCGCCACGCGCACACCGATACCGCCAGCGCGGCGAGCAGCCCGTCATCGACGCCGCCGTGGAAGGCCGCGGGCAGCGCGGTGAGCAACACCCGCGTCGCCGAGATCGGCAGCTCGACGCGGATCGTGCGCACCGTGGACGAGGTGTCCACCGCCGGGTCGAGCCGCCGCGCGCCGATCAGCGGGTCCGGCCCGTCCAGCACACTCCGCCACATCCCCAGTTCGGCAACCCGTTCGGGCGCGAGCGCCGCATCCGCCAGCGCATGCGCCCAACGCCGCGCCGAGGTCGCCACCCGAGGCAACACGACCGGCAGACCGGCACGCACCCGCTCCCACGCCGCCGCCAGATCCGGCAGCAGAATGCGCCAGGACACCCCGTCGACAACCAGGTGATGCAGCACCAGCCCCAACCAGCCCGGCCCGTCCTCCTGCCGCAGCCAGACGAACCGCGCCATCACACCCGCCTCGGGATCGAGTTGGTCTGCGGCAGTATCGATTTCGGCGCGAATCCGCTCATCCCACGACTGCGCCGGATCCCAGTCGGCACACCACATCAACTGCGCGACATCGACCGAGTCGGGCGGGGCGACAACCAGACCCACACCACCCAACCGCTCCGCATCCCAGTGCACTCGCCCCGTCGACTGCGCAGGATCGACCTCATCCGACGAACGGACAATCAGCCTCTCAGCACCCGACCGCTCCGCGTCCCTGTCGACGCGCCCCATCAACCGCGCAACATCGACCGAGTCGGGCGGGCCGACAGCAAACTCCTCGTCACCCGACTGCTCCGCACCTCCGTCGATGCGCTCGGTCGACCGCGCTGGGCCGATCGGATCCGACGAACCGACAACCAGCCCCTCACCACCCAACCGCTCTGCATCCCCGTCGACGCGTCGCGTGGATCGCCCGAAACCAATCGCATCCGACTCACGCCCCCCATCCCGCGATTGCGTCGCACCCCGGTCGATCGGCCGGATCGGCGGCGCGGGGTCGATCGGATCCGGCGAGTCGACGACGGCGTCGGACCGCCCCGCATCCCCGTCGGCGGACCCCGTCGTCGTATCCGACTGGCCGACAGCTGATTTCGCACCCGGGCCGATGACCAGACGCGATCGCAGTATGTCGTGTCGCTCGACTACGGCCGTCAGGCTGGCGAGCAGACCTTCCATCGTGATGTCCGGCGGCAGGCCGACCACCATCGACATCGCGAACCGGTTGTGGCTGCCGCCGAGTTCGAGCAGATAGTGGGCGGCGGGCGGCAGCGGCAGCCAACCGACGCCACCTTGGTCGAGTTCCGGCAGCACCGGGCGTTCGGCGGTCCGCCCGTCCAGCAGCACGGCGTCGGCCAGTGCGGCTACGGTCCGGCATTCGAAGATCTGGCGGGGCGTGAGGTCGATGCCTAGTGCGCGGGCGCGGGCGACCACCTGGATCGAACGGATGCTGTCTCCGCCGACGGCGAAAAAGTCGTCATCGACACCGATTTCGCCGAGGCCGAGCACCTCGGCGTACACCCCGGCGAGGATCCGTTCCTCGACCGTCTCCGGCGCTCGGTACGGGCCCGCGGCCGAATCCGGCTCGGGCAGCGCCTTGCGGTCCAGCTTGCCGTTCGCCGTCAGCGGCAACCGATCCAGCAGCACGAATGCCGAAGGCACCATGTAGTCGGGCAATCGCGTCGCCACGAAACGCCGCAATTCCGCCGCCGAAACACCGGCGGTCAGGTCGACGTCGCCGAACACGTCCGCGGTGCTCGCGACGATGTATCCGATCAACCGGCTGCCACCGTTCGGGTGCTCCCCCGCGACAACGACGGCCTGCGCCACTCCCGGATGCGCGCTGAGCACCGCCTCGATCTCGCCGGGTTCGATCCGAAAGCCGCGGACCTTCACCTGACTGTCCGCGCGTCCGACATATTCCAGATGACGCTCCGGCAGCCCACCTGCCCCCGTCGAACCGGTTCGCGACACCTGCCCACCCGTCGCCCGGCCATCGCCCCTCATCGAATCGGTTCGCGATACCTGCCCGCTCGTCGCCCGACCACCGCTCCCGGCCGAATCACTCTGCGACACCAGCCCACCCGTCAGCCAACCACCACTCCCGGTCGAATCGCTTTGCAGCACCTGCCCACTCGTCGACCGGTAGTCATCGCTGACCGAATCGCTCTGCAATACTGACCATTTCGCTAGATCACCGGTGCGGTACATGCGCGCGCCCGCGGGGCCGAACGGGTCGGCGACGAAGCGCTCGGCGGTGCGGCCCGCGAGTCCGTAGTAGCCACGGCCGACGAGACCGCCGACGTACAGCTCACCGACGACGCCGGGCGGCACCGGGGCCAAACCCGGTCCGAGCACATATATCCGCATATTGGCCAGCGGTCCGCCGATCGGCGCCGTGACCGTATCGATCGACTCCGGGAGTTCGAACACGCTGGCGTAGAAGGATTCGCTCTGTCCGTACGCGTTGATCAGCCGGGTGCCGGGCAGCGCCGCGCGCACGTCCCGCACCAGCCCGGCCTGCAGTGCCTCGCCCGCGACGACGACGGTATCGACCGCGAGCCGCCCGGGAAGCTGCCCGATCAGCCCGGACAGTACCGACGGCACCGTGCTGAGCACGCCGCCGGTCCAGCTTTCGCGCTCGCCGAGTTCCAGCACATCGCGGACCAGTTCGACGGTCCCGCCCGCGCACAGCGTGGTGAACAGCTCGAATAGCGATACGTCGAAGTTGATCGATGTTCCGGCGCACATCCGGGTCCGCCGGGTGACGCCCACCGCCGAGGTCAGGGCCAGCAGCCCGTTGGTCACGGCCTCGTGGGTGATCGCGACGCCTTTCGGGGTGCCGGTCGAGCCGGATGTGTACATCACGTAGGCGAGGTTTCGCGGCCGGATCAATACCGCAGGCCGGTCCGGCGCGCCGCGCAGTTCGTCCAGCCGCAGCACCGGAATATCACCGGTCGGCAGGGTGGCCGCGGTGTCGCCGTCGCCGAGGATCAGTCGCGGACGCGCCTCGGCCAGCACCTGTTCGAGCCTGCGGCTCGGATATGCCGGGTCGATCGGCACGTAGGCGCCGCCCGTCATCAGCACGGCCAACAGCGCGACCACCAGGTCCGGCGTCCTCGGCAGCGCGACCGCCACCAGCGTTTCCGGACCGATTCCCGTGTCGCGCAATGCATTCGCGACTCGATTCGCCCGCGCGCCGAGTTCGGCGTAGCTGAGTTCGGTTGCGCCGCAAACCAATGCGACTGCACTAGGCGTCTCGGAGACCTGGCGGTCGAACAGATCGACCACCGTGGCCGAGGGCAGCGGCGTATCGGTGTCGTTGTGCACCAACCGATCCCGTTCAGCCGGGTCCATGAGTTCGACCGCGCCGACCCGGATCGCCGGATCGGCAACTACCTGGCGCAGCACACGCAGATATCGGGCGGCGATCAGCTCCGCGGTGCGGTGATCGAACAGATCCGTCGCGTATTCGAGCACGCCCGACGCGCCGCCAGCCGGATCGGGGGTGAGGTTGACGAGCAGGTCGAATTTGGCGGCGACCGGCGGAGTCGGTTCCGGCTCGATCCGCAGACCAGGCAATTCCAGGTCGAGCGGGGCCGTGTTCTGCCAGGCGAACATCACCTGGAACAGCGGGTGATATGCGGTGGACCGCTCCGGATTCAGCAGCTCGACCAGCCGCTCGAATGGCGCGTCCTGATTCTCGTACGCCGCCATCGCCTTGCCGCGCACCTGGTCCAGTAGCTCCGCGAACCGGGGGTTGCCGCCGAGCCCGACCCGCAGCACCCAGGTGTTGACGAAGAAGCCGACCACATCCGCGAGCGCCTCGTCGGTGCGGCCCGCGATGGGCGAGCCGATGGTGATGTCGGTACCCGCCCCCAGTTGATGCAGCAGCACCGAGAGCGCGGACTGCAAAACCATGGACGCCGTCGCGCCCGAGCCGCGCGCGACCACATCCACCGCGGACATCAGCTCCGGTGCGACGGTGAAATGCACCCGACCGCCGCGATGGCTCGCCACCGGCGGCCGGGGCCGGTCCGTCGGCAAGGCAAGCGGCGCAGGGACATCCGCCAGTTCCCGCCGCCAGTAATCGAACTGCGCGGCAAGCAAACTCTCCGGATCGCGCTCGTCGCCGAGCAATTCGGCGTGCCAGAGCGTGTAATCCGCGTATTGCACCGGCAGTTCCGGCCAGTCGGGCGCTCGGCCCGCGCGCCGCGCCACATAGGCGTGGGAGAGGTCGCGGGTCAGCGGGGCGGCCGAGGCGCCGTCGGCGGCGATGTGGTGGATCACCAGCATCAGCACGTGTTCATCGGGCGCGACTCGCAGCAGCTCGGCATAGATGGGAACCCTTGTGTACAAATCCAATTCGTAAGCGGCCAGGGCGGCGACAGCATCCGACAACTCGGCCTCGGATACGGTGCGCACGGTAAGCACCTCGGGCGTCTCGGCGGCGGGCAGCACCCGTTGCGCTGCCGTGCCCGCGGCGTCCTCGACGATCAGCGTGCGCAGGCTCTCATGCCTGCCGACCACATCCTGCAATGCGAAACCCAATGCGGCCGTGTTCAATTCGCCATGCAGCCGGATGGCGAGCAGCAAATTGTAAGTGGCCGAAGGACCTTCGAACCGATCGATGAACCACATCCGCCGCTGCGCGAACGAGAGCGGCACCGTCGGCGGCCTGACCGCACGGACCAACGGCGGCCTCGGCCGCGAGCCGGTGCGCAGCCGGGTCGCCAGCCGCGCCACCGTCGGCGCGTCGAACACGGCCCTGATCGGCACCTCGGCCGCGAGCCGCGCCCGGATCCGGCCGACCAGCCGGGTGGCGAGCAACGAATGGCCGCCGAGTGCGAAGAAGTCGTCATCGATACCGACCCGCTCGACACCCAACACCTCGGCGAAAAGCGTTGCGAGCGCGTGCTCGTCCGGCGTTCGCGGCGCGCGGTATCTCGTGCCGGTGAATTCCGGCGCGGGCAGCGCCCGGCGATCCAGCTTTCCGCTCGGCGTCAGCGGGAAACGGTCCAGGACGACGACCGCCGCGGGCACCAGGTACGCGGGCAGGCGTCCCTCGACGAACCTCCGCAATTCCTCGGCGGATACAGCAGCGCCGACGACCGCGTACCCGATCAGCCGCGCCGCCGTCCCGGTACGATCGGCGACGACGACGGCCTGCCGAACCGAGGGATGTTCAGCGAGCGCCGCCTCGACTTCGGCCGGTTCGACCCGGTAGCCGCGAACCTTGACCTGCGCGTCCGCCCGGCCGACATACTCCAGTACGCCATCGTGCGTTATCGAATCACTTTGCGGTGCCTGACCATCCGTCGCTCGGCCACCATTCCCCATCGAATCACTCTGCGGTGCCTGACCGCCCGTCGCCCGGGCACCATCCCCCATCGAATCGCTCTGCGGTGCACGCCATTTGGCCAGATCCCCGGTGCGATACATGCGCGAACCCGCGGGACCGAACGGGTCGGCGACGAACCGGCTCGCGCTCGTCCCGGCCGCCCGGTGATAACCGCGGCCTATGCTCGCGCCCGCGACATACAACTCCCCGACCACGCCCGGCGGCACCGGACGCAACGCCGGACCGAGCACATACACCCGGACATTGCCCAGAGGACCGCCGATCGGCACATTGCCGTCCGCGGGCGGCAATTCGTTCGCAGGGATCGCAAAGGCGGTGGCATAGAACGACTCACTCTGCCCATACGCGTTGATCAGCCACGCGCCGGGCAATGCGGCGCGCACCCGCGCGGCCAGCGCCGACGACAGCGCCTCACCCGCGAAAACCACCGCATCGGCGGCCACGCGACCGGCCAGCTGCTCGGTGAGTTCACCGAATGCCGAAGGAACAGTGCTGATTACGCCCCCAGACCAACTCTGCCGCTCCCCCAGCACGAGCACATCCCGCACCACCTCGACACAGCCGCCGGTGCTCAGCGTCGTGAACATCTCGAAAACCGACACATCGAAGCCGATCGAGGTGCCCGCCAGCATCCGCCACCCCGCCGCCACCCCAAGCCGCTCGATCAGCCGAGCAATACCATTGACAACGTTGCCGTGAGTGATCGCAACGCCTTTCGGCGTCCCGGTAGACCCGGAGGTGTACATGACATAGGCGAGGTTGTCCGGCCGCGCGCGCCGAACCACATGCGCGCCACCACCATCAGCAGCCCGCACTTCCATCGGATCCGACACCCGGTCGAGCTTGTCGAACGCCGGACTCGGCGCAACCACGCGTGCGCCCGCGCCACCCTCGACCGCCCGCACTCCCGCCGGATCCGACACACCGTCGAACTCCTCGAACGCCGGACTCAGTGCGACCACGCGTGTGTCCGCGCCATCGTCGGCGGACCGCACTCCCGTCGGATCCTGCACCCGGTCAAGCTCGTCGAACGCCGAACTCGGCGCGACCACATGCGCGCCCACACCGCCATCGGCGGGCCGCACTTCCATCGGGTCCGACACCTCGTCGAGCGCGTCGAACGCCGGACTCGGCGCGACCACGTGTGCGCCGGCACCACCGTCGGCACCCTGCACCCCAATGGGATCCGACACTCCGTAGAGCTCGTCGAGCGTCAGCCTCGGTGTATCGGATGGCGGCAGCAACCGCATCGTCCTGGCGTCGGTGAGGATTAGTTGCGGCTGTGCGTCGGTGAGGACGAATTCCAGTCGCGCACCCGGGAATTCGGGGTCGATGGGTAGATACGCGCCGCCCGCGCGCCATACCGCGAGTATGGCGACGACCAGATCCGCCGATCGTGGGAGGGCGATGGCCGTAAGGGTTTCCGGGCGGATGCCGCGTTCGGATAGGTTGTGCGCCAACCAGTTTGAACGCGTGCGCAGCTCGCGGTAGGTCAATGTCGTTGTGCCGTCGGTTACCGCGATCGCGTCGGGGGTTGTGGCGGCCTGCCGCTCAACCAGTTCCGGGATTGTCGAGGCGGAATGCGGTGCCGCGGTGTCGTTGTAGTGCGATAGCAGTTCGTGTTCCGCCGGGGTCAGCAGATCGAAGGTCGCCAGGCGGCGGTCGGGTGGGCCGGCGAGCAGGCGGAGTACCCGCGCGAATCGGGTCGCGATATCGTCGGCGGCGGGGCGGTCGAGCAGAGATCGCTGATACTGCAACGAGATTCGTACATGCGGGTCGGGGGTGGCCACCACCGTCACCGGATAGTGGGTGCCGGTGCGTGGGCGCAGACCGGTGACCTCGATGCCCGCGGCGGCGCGCGCGTCATCGATTCCGATCCGGTCCATCGGATAGGACTCGAAGGCGACCAGGGTGTCGAAGAGGACGCCGAGCCCGGTCCGGTGCTGGATTTCGGCGAGCCCGATGTGGTGGTGTTCCAGCAGCGCGGCCTGCCGGGCCTGCAGCCGGGACAGGAATTCCGCGACGGTGTCGGCGGGCGCGCGGCGCACCCGCACCGGCACGGTGTTGACGAACATGCCGACGATGCCGTCGACGCCCGCGATGGCGGGCGGGCGGCCGGAAACGGTCGCGCCGAACACCACATCGGTGCGGCCGGTCAGCTCGGTGAGCAGCAGACCCCACGCGCCCTGGACGACCGTATTGACCGTCACGCCGAGCTCCGCCGCGCGCACGGCGAGCACCTTGGCCGCCGAGATGGACAGCGGCACATCGACCTGATCGATTCCGGATTCCGCCCGCGCGGATAATCGCGCGGCGAGCAGGGTCGGCTCATCGATGCCGTCCAGCTCGTCGACCCAAACCTGTTCGGAGACAGCGCGATCCTGTTCGGCGAGCCAGGACAGGTAGCTGCGGAAATCTCGCGGTCTCGGCAGCCGGTCCGCACCGGATGCGTAGTGGCTCAACAACTCTCGCAGCAGGATCGACAGGCACCAACCATCGATCAGCAGGTGGTGCGAGGTGAGCACGAGTTCCGCGCGTTCCGGCTCGGTACGCACCAGCGCCAACCGCAGTAGCGGCGGACGGTCGAAGGCGAAGGGGCGGTGCAGATCATCGGTCAGGAACCGGTCGAGGGCGGCGGCGCGCGCCGCATCGGACAGGGTCCGCAGGTCGAGTTCTTGCCACGGCACGGCGACTCCGGCGACGACGAGTTGCACCGGTTCTCCCGTTGCGCCGGTGACGAATCCGGCGCGCAGACCGGCGTGCCGGTCCAGCAGGGCCTGGCCCGCCGCCCGCATCCGGTCCGCGTCGACCCGGCCCGCGAGGTGGATGACCAGTTGCACCCGGTACGGGTCGAAACCCTCGGCCATCGAGGCGTGGAACAGCAGCCCGGATTGCAGTGGCGTCAGCGGCCAGATATCGGCGAGGCCCGGGAACTCGGCCTGCCACGCATCGATCTCCGGCTGTCCGACATCGACAAGCGGGACATCCGACGGGGTGAGGCCACCAGCATCCGAAGAGCGTGCGTGCCTTGCGAATTCGGCCGCCGCCTGCTGCCACAGCCGCGCCAGCTCGTGCACTTCGGCGCGGGACAGCACGCCGCTCGGAAAGCCGAAGGTGACGCGCAGGCGTCGCTCGCCCCGAATATCCATCGCGGCGGCGGTCACATCGATTGCGGACGCGGCGGGCATATTTCGGGCGATCGGGGCCGAAAGTCCTTCGGGCGCAGGCGCCCAGGCGACCTCGCGCATATCGGACGGGAGGCTGCCGAGATAGTTGAAGGAGATTTGGCCCTGCGGGTGCGCCGCGAGCACAGGCCCGGTCTCCGGGTTGAGGTAGCGCAGCAGCCCGTAGCCGATCCCCTTGTCCGGGATCGCGCGCAGTTGTTCCTTCACCGACTTCAACACCGCGCCCGGCCCTGGCGCGGTGGGGATTTCGAGCCGGACCGGATAAACGCTGGTGAACCAGCCGACGGTGCGGGAGAGATCGGCGCCGGGGACGATCTGCTCCTCACGGCCGTGACCTTCGACGCGGATCAGGAGCGAGTCGTCATCGGTATCCCGCCACCGCCGGACCGCGACGGCGAGCGCGGCCAGCATGGCGTCGGCGGCGCCGCAGCGGTATGCGGCGGGTAGGTCGGTGAGCAGTGCCGCGGTGTCGGCGGCGGACAGCTCGACCTGAACGTTGTCGATCGTCGACGTCAGGTCGATGGCGGGGTCGAGCGGCCGCGTGCCGATCAGCGGATCGGGCCCATCGAGAATGCCGCGCCACAGCGATATTTCGGCCATTCGGCCGGGGCGCGCGGCCTCATCGACCAGCGCGTGCGCCCACCGCCGCGCCGATGTCGTCGCGGGCGGCGGCTCGACCCCATCCCATGCGGCCGCGAGATCGGAGAGCAGGATCTGCCACGAAACGACATCGACGACGAGGTGGTGCAGTACCAACAGCAACCGGCCCGGCGCCGCGCTGGCACGGAACTCGACGAGCCGCGCCATCACCCCGGACGCCGGTGCCAATTGTGCTGCGGCAGCGTCTAATTCGCTAATCAGCAGGTGGTCCCACTGCTCGCCCGTCCAGCCGCCGTCCCATTCGACCGTCCGGATCAGGTCGGCCGTATTCGCCACCGGATCGACGACGAGACCGGGCTCGGGTTCGATCACCAGTCGGGTGCGCAGCACACCGTGCCGGTCGAGCACCGCGGTCACCGTCGCCGCGATATCCGCGCCGGGCGGCAGCACCAGCAGCATGCTCTGCGCGAAATCCGCCCAGTCCCCGCCCAATTCGAGCGCGTACCGCGCGACCGGCGACAGCGGCGACCAGCCGGTCGCACCACCCTCGAGTTCGGCCAATCGCGCGGGGCGGTCCGGTTCGGCGATGCCCGCGGCCGCCGCGAGACCGGCGACGGTGCGGTGCTCGAACACCTGGCGGGTGTTGATCGCGATACCGGCGGCCCGCGCTCGAACGGCCACCTGAATGGATCGGATACTTTCCCCGCCGATGGCGAAGAAGTCGTCGTCGACACCGACCCGGTCCAGCCCGAGCACGTCGGCGAAGATCCCGGCGAGCGCCCGCTCGGTCGGCGAAACCGGTTCGCGATACGAGTCGCCCGCCGCATCAGGATCGGGCAGTGCCGCGCGATCCAGCTCCCCGGACGCGGTGACGGGCAACCGGTCGAGCAGCACGATCGCCGAGGGCACCAGATGCGCGGGCAATCGCCGCGCCACCAGCGTCCGGAGATCGGCCGCGGTGAAATCCGCGCTGATGTCCACATCCATGCCGCCCGCGGCGCTCGCCGCCCGCACCGGCACCACATAACCCACCAGCCGCCGGTCCGCACACTCGACCACCGCGGCCGCCGCTACCCCCGGATGCGCACCGAGCACGGCCTCCACCTCGGCCGAAATCCAATCCGCCCGCCCGGCATACGCCAATCGCCCGTCCCGGCCGCACCGCGTGAGCTCACCGGTCCGATACATGCGCCCGCCCACGCCGAACGGATCGGCGACGAACCACCGCGCCGCCCACCCCGGATCCCCCCGATAATTCCGTGCCACCTCACCGGTCAGATACACCTCACCCGCGACCCCCGGCGGCACCGCCGCCAACCCCGGCCCGAGCACCCGCAGCTCCCCGGTCCCAGCACCATCGCCCGGCGGGATGATCTCCGACAGACCGCTATCCCACGCCCCCACTACCGGGCCATCACCCGCACCATCGCGCGGCAAGACGATCCCCAACGAACCGTTATCCCGCGCCCCCACCACTCCACCATCACCCACACCATCGCCCGGCAAAACGACCTCCGACCGACCGCTACCCCACGCCCCCACCACTCGACCATCACCCGGCAAGACGATCCCCAACGAACCGTTATCCAGCGCCCCGACCGCTGCACCATCGCCCGGCGAGACGATCTCCGACCGACCGCTATCCGACGCCCCCAACACCCCACCGAGCACCCGGCCACCATCACCCACACCATCGCCCGGCAAAACGACCTCCGACCGACCGCTGTCACCCGCCCCCACCATTCGACCGGCCACCTGGACACCGTCACGCGATATGTCCCGAACAACGTCTTCGCCGAGTTCGCTACCGCCAGCAACCTGGCGACCATCGCGCAGTGTGCGCCAAAAACCTTGTGTCGCAATGTCTCCAGGGACGACACCAGCGTGAGAACTGAACGTCGCCCCGGCATCCACCACCCCATCGAACGGCCGGATCGCACCGATCGCCCGCGCCGGATCGGCGAGCACCTGCCGGACGACCCGACCGAACCAGTCCGCGATGCGCGCAACTGTGTCGCGGTCGAAGAGGTCGGTGGCGTATTCGATGCTGCCGCGCAGTCCGCCACCGAGTTCGGGGCTCACCGTGAACGACAGGTCGAATTTGGCGGTACCGGTCGGGACGAGATTCCATTCCGCCCGCACGCCGCCGAGGTCGAAGCCCGGCAATTCGGCCTGCCAGGTGAACATCACCTGGCACAGCGGGTGATACGCCAGCGAGCGATCGGGGTTGACCAGTTCGACGACGCGGTCGAACGGTGCGTCCTGATTGTCGTACGCGGCCAACGCTTTATCGCGTACCTGCGCGAGCACCTGCTCGAACGGCAGCCCGGCGCTCAGCCGTACCCGCAGCACCCAGGTGTTGACGAAGAGCCCGACCAGATCCGCCAACGCCTCGTCGGTGCGTCCCGCGACGGGTGCGCCGATGGTGATGTCGGCGCCGCCGCCCAGGTGGTAGAGCAGCACGGCCAGGGCGGCCTGTAAGACCATCGACTCGGTGCCGCCGCGCGCACCTGCGAGTTCGGTCAACCGGGCACGCAGCTCGGGTTCCAGGACGAAGTCGAGTACGTCGCCGCGATGGCTCGGCGCGGAGGGTCGCGGACGGTCGGTGGGCAGCCGCAGCGGCCCGCGCACACCGGCCAATTCGCGCCGCCAGTAACCGAGCTGACGTCCGATGAGACTGTCGGCATCGGACGCTGCGGCCATCAATTCGTATTGCCAGAGCGTGTAGTCGGCGTACTGCACCGGAAGATCGGCCCACTCCGGTGCGCGACCGTCCCGCCGCGCCGCGTAGGCGATCGACAGGTCCCGGCCGAGCGGCACAACGGATTCCCCGTCGGCGGCGATATGGTGCAGCACCAGCACCAGCAGGTATTCGGCGTCGACCAGGAACACCTCCGCCCGCACCGGCAGGTCGGCGGTGAGATCGAATACCCTGCGCGCGGATTCGGCCACCGCCGCGGCCACCGACTCCGGCGGCACCGCGATCACGGGCGCCTCGAGCGCATCCACCGCGACCACGTGCTGGTAGGCGATGCCATCGGCATCCTCGGCGACGAGCGTGCGCAGCGCCTCGTGCCTGTCGACCACATCTCGCAGCGCGGCGGCGAGCACCGCCGGATCCAACGCCCCCGCGAGACGGAATACCGCGGGCACGTTGTAGGTGGCGGACGGCTCCAGCCGGTGCAGGAACCACAACCGCCGCTGGGCGAACGAGAGCGGTATTCGCTCCGGCCGCGCAACCGGTTTCAGCGCGGGACGTCCGCCCTTGCCGATGACCAGCCGCCGCGCCAGTTCGGCGACCTTTGGCGCGTCGAAGACCGCACCGATCGAGATCTCGGCGCCGAGTTCGGCGCGCAACTGGTTGACCAGCCGCAGGGCGAGCAGCGAATTCCCGCCGAGCGCAAAGAAATTGTCGTCGACGCCGACCGGATCGGCGCCGGTGAGTTCGGCGTACAGCCGCGCGAGCACCTGCTCGTTCCTGGTGCGTGGCGGCCGGTACTCGGTGCTGGCAAGCTGGGGTTCCGGCAGCGCGGTCCGATCGAGTTTTCCATTGGCGCTGACGGGCAACCGGTCGAGCAACCCGTACGCCGCGGGCACCATGAACTCCGGCAGCCGTCGCGCGACGTGCGCGCGCAGCTCGGCGATGGTGACATCGCCCGCGGTGGCCACATACGCGACAAGCTGTCGCCCGCCGCCCGCCGGATCGGCGCGCGTCACCACCCCGGCGCCCGCGACGGCCGGATGCGTCCGCAACACCGCCTCGACCTCGCCCGGTTCGATGCGGAAGCCGCGAATCTTGACCTGCTCGTCCGCGCGACCGAGGAAGACCAGCGCACCGGGCGGGGTGAGCGCGACGATATCGCCGGTGCGGTACATCCGCCCGCCCGCCGGACCCCACGGGCAGGCGATGAATCGCTCGGTGGTGAGCCCGGGCCTGCCGAGATAACCGCGGGCCACACCGGAACCGGCCACGTACAGCTCGCCCGGCTGCCCGGGCGGCACCGGTTGCAGCACCTGATCGAGCACGAAGACCCGCATGTTGTCGTAGGGCCGCCCGATCGGCAGCTCGTCTCCGGCCGGCTCGGCGGTGACGACATGCGTTGTCGCGCCGACGGTGGTCTCGGTGGGTCCGTAGACGTTGAAGAACGTTATGTCCGGACAGGCGCGCATGGCGCGCGAGATGGTCGCGGGCCGCACCCGCTCGCCGCCGGTCACCACCCTGGCCAGCCCGGTCAGGCAGTGCGGATCCGCGTCGACCAGCAGATCCAACAGCGCGGAGGGCAGGCAGACCGAGGTCAGCCGGTGGCCGGTGACCAGCGCGGCGAGTGCGGCGGTGTCGAGGTCACCCTGCGCCACCACCACGGTGCCGCCGTGGGTCAGCGGCACCCACATTTCGTAGATGGCCGCGTCGAAGGTGTGCGGCGAGCGCAGCAGCACCCGTTCCTGCCCCGCGCGCCAATTCCGGTCCGAGACGAAGTCGACGATGCCGCGATGGGTGACGCCGACGCCTTTGGGCTCCCCTGTCGAACCCGAGGTGAACATGACGCACGCCAGCCGGTCCACCGGCCCGTCGGCGGTATATCCCGCCGAGGGCAGTACGCGCAAATCGTCCAGCGCCACAACCGGATACGCGTCACCGGGCACCTCGGCATGCGCGGACGTCGTCAGGACCAGCACCGGCCGGGCGACGCCGAGCATGGCCGCCACCCGCTCGGCCGGATAACCCGGATCGACGGGCACATACGCGCCGCCCGCCTCCAACACCGCGAGCAGCGCGACAACCAAATCCAGCGATCGCGGCAGGATCACCGCCACCAGCGACTCCGGCCCGACACCGCGCCGCGCCAGCTCGGCGGCCAACCCGCGGGCCCGCGCGACCAACTCCCGATAGGTCAGCGCGGTGGTGCCGGAGACCACGGCGATCGCCGAATCCGGTTGTCGCCGAACCAGATCCGGGACCGAAGCCGTGGGCGTCGGCACCGCTGTCGCGTTCAGCCGGGTCAGCAGATAGTCGGTTTGACCGGAGGTCAGCACCGACAGCCGGGCGACCGGCACATCCGGCCGCTCGACGACCGCGCGGAGGAATCCGGCCAGATCGTCGCAGAGCCTACGCAATTCGGCGGCGCTGTACAGATTCGACGGCGCGTCCATCCGGACCTGGAAATGTTGCGCGCCGTCCCGGTACAGCGAGATCGCCAGTTCGTCGGCAATTCCCCACGGCCCGAGGAACAATCGCGCCGGACTGCCCGCGAAATCCGGCGCCGCGACGAACGGCATCAGGTTGAGCAGCACGCCGAACGGACCGCGCACCGCCGCGGCAGTTCCCGCGCAACGCTGGATGGCGGAGATGTGGTGGTCGGCGTGCGCGAAAACGCGGCGCTGCTCAGCGGCCATCGCCCGCGCGAGCTCGGCGAAAGTCGCCGCGGGCACGACCTTCGCCCGGATCGGAATCAGGTTCAGCGTCAACCCCGGCGTCCGGGCCGCCGCACCGCGCCGGTTCCGGACGCTCATGGTGAACAGCGGTTCGTCGAGGCCGCAGCGCCGCGCGCAGAACAGGGCGACGGCCGCGGACAGCACCGCGGATATGCGCACGCCGATGCGGTCGGCCAACCGCTCCAGCCCGTCCGCCTCGGCCCCCGGCATGGTGACGACGCGGCTGACCATCCCGATCGCGCCCGCCAATTCCGCCCAGGTATCCGCCGGATTCGCACGCCGGTCCGGATCGCGGTCGAGCGATTCGAATATGCCGGTGCGCGGATGCGGCAACCGGGCCGGTGTCGGATCGCCCGCCAGATATTCCTTCCAGAATCGCGCGTCATCGGTGTACCGCGCCGATTCCCGGTACTGGTCGTCCGCCTCGACGAGCGCCGCCGGATCACCGAACCGCGGCGGCGGCACAGCCAGCCCGTCGTGCAGCGCCGTATAAACCTCGGCGATCCGCGACGACAGCATGGTGATGGCGCTGAACCCGTCGGCGGCCAGATGCTGGAAGACCACCACCAGCAGGTGTCGCGTCGGCGCGAGCCGGACCGTGCCGACCCGGTAGAGCGGGTCGTTCGCGAGATCGAACGGCGCGCCGACCAGCTCGTTCAGCGCCGCGAGCGCCGCGGCGTCCGGATCGTCGGCCGAGCCGACATCGATCGCGAACGGCGTCAACCGGCCGGGCGCGCCGATCACCTGGCGCAGCCCGGCCGCGTCCTCCCGGAAGTTGACCAGGACGGCATCGGTCTCCGCGAATACGGTGCGCAGCGCGGCGGAAAGCAGGCCGAGATCGACCGCACCCGATATTTCCCAGAGCAGGGTCGGATTGTTGGAAAACTCCGGCGTCATTTTTTGGGCAAGCCATAAGCCCTGCTGCGCCGACGAAATACCAAACGAACGCAAAGCAGCCGCCCCCTCGTCGTCACAAAGTCCACACGGAGCACATGTGGTCATCAACCACCCTCGCGGCATCGGACAGGCCCGGTCAAGATTGGATCGACGCCGCGACAATTACCGCGCGACCGAATACGAAATCCGGCGCCGACGTCCCGTCAACAGGACATCACCCCGGATGCCGAAGCAGGCGGCAGCAGAACGCAGAACCGGCGCGCGACCAGCGCGGACAGGCATTCGGCCGCCGGGAACCGGGAAAATGAAAATCCGCCCGGACGGCATGCCGCGATAGATAGATCAGATATCCGAAAACCGAGTTTCGGTCACAAAACGCTCCATAAAGGCGGGTTCTCGTGTTACACACTGATGTTCATTTATCTCCGGCCGGAATAGTTATTCGAACGGAGCACGAACTCGACGCCGCGGCGGTGTCGCGATGACGGGAATCCCGGTGGCCGCGCGCGTCGGCGCGCTGGCCCGCAGCGGCCTGTTCCGATTGCTCGCCGAGGGACGCGACCGCGATATCGTCGATCTCGCCCTCGGCGTACCCGGCGCGCCCGCGACCCCACCCGGTCTGGTCGAATCGGCCTGCGCGGCATTGCGCGATGGGGTCAATCAATACGAACTGCCCGACGGCAATCCGGAGCTGCGGCGCCGTATCGCGGCCGAATTGTTCGCGCCGACCGATCCGCACACCGAGCTCACCGTCACCGTCGGCGGCAGCGAGGCCCTCACCTCGGCCGTGCTGGCTACCGTCGACCCCGGCGACGAGGTGATCGTCTTCGAGCCGTTCTACGAGAATTTCCTCAGCGCGATCGCCCTCGCGGGCGGCATTCCCCGGCCGGTGGCCGTGCGCGCCCCCGACTGGCGGTACGACGCGGCCGAACTGCGCGCGGCATTCGGCCCGCGCACCAGGGCCATCCTGTTGTGCACACCGAACAACCCCACCGGTCACCTGCTGACCCGATCGGAGTTCAGAGAGATCGCGCTGCTGTGTGAACGCTGGAACGTCATCGCGATCTCCGACGAGATCTACTCGGCCTACGTCTACGACGGGAACCGGCACGTATCGGCGGCCGACATTCCCGGGCTGCGCGAGCGCGGCATAGTCATCGGCAGCCTGTCCAAGAGCCATGCGGTCAGCGGCTGGCGGATCGGTTATCTGCGCGCCGCTGCCGCGCTGACCGAGCCGATCCGGCGGGTGCACGCGGCGGTGTGCGGCGGTGCGGCCGCCCCATTGCAGGAGGCGGCGGCCCGCGCGGCGGCCGAATCCGATTTCTGGCGGCCGACCGATCTGAGCGCCCAGCGGGATATGGCCGTGTCGATATTCGACGAGTTCGGCTTCCGCTGCATACCGCCGGACGGCGGCTGCTACACGATGGCGGATATCCGGGAGTTCACCGGTGACGATTGTGAGTCGCTCGCCTATCGACTCGTCCGGGAGACCGGGGTGATGGTCGCCCCGGGACAGTTCTTCTACTCGGCGCCCGGGGCGGGCGGTCACCTGGTTCGCATCGCATTCAATCGACACCCGGCGGTCCTCGACGAGGCGCGCAGGCGGCTGAGCGCCCATCGCAGCGGCACCTTGGGCGACCTGGCAGACCTGGCGACAGACTGAGCGGTCGACCAGCAATCCGGCGAACCATCCCGGCCCGTATAGCGATAGGCAATTATTCGGGCCGTACGCGAATCCGGCGTGCCGGACACGGGTACGACAGGTAACCCGGGAGACCTACCGCGACGCCATCCATGGCGCCATCAAATGGTGCCATTTGGACCGACCGGAAATCGTCCGACGCCGGGACGGTATTCACGTCGACGGATCATCGGATTGCCCCACGAAATATGTCCGGCCACTATCGCCACGGCTGAATCGCTCATAAGTACGTCATACGAGTCATGCATATCGAAGCACTCGGTATCGCACCTGGAACTTCGGCGCACCTCAACGCACTCGAGGGCCACTACGACGGCAAGTCGGACATTCGCCGCCGAATCCATCACCGCCCACCGGTCGGCCCATTTCCCGAACGAACGCGACGCGGCGATACGCCGGAACATCGGGACGCCGGCGGCACGCCTTTTATTAACAGCACAAAATATAACCATCGACCCGATTGCCCGAATTGCCGGAAAAATACTGCTCGGGAATTTCGGATCGCCGTAGCGAAGGTATTCGCTACAAATAAAATCATCGAACTCTCGAATATCGGCAGGAGATGGCAAATAGATGCTTTTCAATCGGTGTACATTCGGCCAACATTCGGCTACAACAGAGAAGTCGATGCCACACCGAAACCCTGTCCGATATGTCCAATTGCCGGACAAAGTGCGTCAATAGGCATTGCCAACTGGAATCACTCGCACCCGACATCTACACCGCGTGTACCTCGCCGATCTACCGAACCAACTGGTCTTATATATGGATACATCGGCTGGTACGAAATCAACTCGTGCGCGATGGGATCGACAAGAGATCATCAATTCGCGCCATGACGGCCGCCGTTGTGCAATATCATGACGGTCAACCCCCAAGAAAACTGGGGTGAGGGCGATGGCCAGCAAATGTTATTTTCACCTGTGGGGAGGGGCCAGCCGATGTCCATCAGTGCGGAAGTCACAAAGGATGCCAGCGTCCCGGCGCTTATTCAGGAGACCGAGCATGGGCGTCACTGGTCGGCGTCTAATCGACGCTCGCCCAGACCCATTGCACGGTCGACGAGTCCGGGCAGAGTCCGTAGACAACCACCGAATGGGACAGGCACGTAACTATCGCGGTTTTGGAGTTCGAACTATGAAAACGGTTGGCAGTGACTCGGCACATGTGACACCCACGGAAACCACCTCCGATCTGAACACGACCGAACAGGGTAACCATCAAATCCTGATGACCAGGGTCGGCCTGCAGATCAACAAACGGCTGACCTTCGAGACCTGGGAGCGAGCGGGCGTACGGCTGTCCGGTGTCGTCGACTCTTCTACCTGGTGCCTCGGCGATTGGCTCGTCTACGGCAAGCACTACTTCCCGGACCGATACCATCGCGCGATCCGCGCGGCCGGTCTGCAGTACCAGACATTGCGCAACTATGCATGGGTTTCTCGCCGATTCCCGCTGGAACGCAGGCGGCCCCAGCTGAGTTTCCAACACCATGCGGAAGTCGCCTCGCTGCCCATCGAGGAACAGGATTGGTGGCTGGACCGCGCCGAACAGGGTATGTGGACGACGAAGCAGCTGCGCAATCACATCCGGGACGAGCAGAACGGAATTGAACAAAAGGAAAATAAAAAGGATCAGATCGGCGTCGCAATAGCGCATATCCCGATCGCGAGTAGCAGACTGCGACCATGGCGTAAAGCCGCCGAATATATGGGCATCGATTTCGATGAATGGGTGATGATGGTCCTCGATCGCGCCGCCGAGCAAACCTTCGACCAGCACGCCGCCGTCATTCCGGGCTGACCCGCCGACCGGGCTGGTGCCCGCGGCATTATGGTGACTGCCATAGTCCGCCGGCGGGCACCGGCTCGGCGGCGGGTCCGCGCGAAGTGCCTTGTCGGCCAGCGGGAGTCGCATTGTCCCGTCACCAGGACGCGAATCCCAGCTATCTCCCAGGTTCCGGTAGTTCGGCCATCATTCGCGCGGTCTCGCGATGCCTGGAACATTCCCGCTCGGCGAATGCGCAGCGCACCCGCTCCCTGACCTCCGGCCGCTGTTCCTGGCTCAGCTTGAACATGCTCTCCACCGCGGTCACCGCGATCCGGTAGGCCCCGACCCCCGGCAGCAGCTGCCGGAAATAGCCCTGCGAATCCGACATATCCCAACCGGACCCGAATTCCCCCTCGAATGCGCGCACGGTGGCCCGCACCACCGCGAGTGTCGCCTCCGGATCGGGCATTTTGGTGACCGTGCCGCGCACGTGGACGGCGGTGAAATTCCAGGTCGGCGCGGCGGGCGTGATGTCGTAGATGGTCGGCGTCACGTATGCGTGCGGCCCGGTGAACACCGCGAGCACCGGATCGCCGGTCCGCAGCGCGGCCCAGTGCGGATTCGCCCGGTTCATATGCCCGAGCAGGGTGGCGCCCGCCCCGATCGCCATCGCGCATTCCGGATCCGGAATTATCGGCACGTGGGTGGCGTGCGGGCCGTCGGCTCCGCCGTTGCTCGTCAGCAGAGCAAGCGGATTGCGCCTGATCAGCTCGGCCGTCCACGAATCATCCGGTGCGCGATAGAGATCGGGTACGAACATCCGAATTCCGCCGTTCCCTAGCGGCCGCGGCGGCTGACCGCGGCCGTCATCCGTTCGAATCGAGTTGGGGCGGGCGCGGTCGCGCCGCGACCCGGCCACCAGGCCCGGCGGCCGATCAGCGCGGTCAACGCCGGGGTCCAGAACAGCGCCATGACGAATGCGGAGATCGCGATGCCGACCGAGATGGCGAAACCCATCTCCGAGAGTGCGATATTGCCCGCGAGCGTCATCGAGGCAAAGGTGCCCGCCAGCACGAGCCCGGCCGCCGCGATGGTCGGCCCGGTGTGCCGAACCGCAAGGGCCGCTGCCTGTTTCGGCTCATAACCGGACCGCGCCTCCTCGCGCAGCCTGGCCACCATGAGGATGTTGTAGTCGGTGCCGAGCGCGACGACGAACAGATACATGATCACCGGCAGCGTGAAGACGACGCCGACCTCGTGGCGCAACTGCTGGAACACCAGCACCGCGGCGCCGAGGGTGGCCACGAAGCCGAGCAGCACCGAAAGCATCAGATACCACGGCGCGACCAGGCTGCGCAGCAGCAGCCCGAGCACGACCATGATCAGCACGGCGGCCACCGGGAAGACGAGCGCGTAATCGTGGTTCATCGCGTCCCGGAAATCGACGAACACCGCGGTCGCGCCGCCGATCAGCGCCGTTGTTCCCGGCGGGGCCGCCGCCCTGGCGGCATCGCGCAGCGGACCGCGCACGGTGGCGAGCGCGGCATCCGATTCCGCCGCCGACTTCAGCGTCACCCGGAAATCGGCGACCAGATTGTCCGGGGACAGCAGCGGTTCGGACACCTGCCCGACCCCGTCCACCCCGGCGAGCGCCCCGCGAAAAGCGTTGAGCTGCTCGGGATTCAGCCTGGTCTGCGACCGCAGCAGCACATCGCTCGGCCGGGCGGCGCCCGCGGGCAGCCCCTTGAGCATTTCCTTGCTGTAGACGACGGATTCGGCGGCGTTCGAGGTCGAGCCGGAGGTGAGGTCGAAGGTCGGGTTGAAGCCGAGGGCGAACAGTCCGAGCACAACCAGCAGCCCACCGGATATCGCGGCGAACACCGCGGGCCGCCGGCCGAGCGCACCACCGATCCTGGCGAATACCGCGCCCTTCGGCTCGTGCCGCCATGCCTTCGACGGCCAGAAAACCTTGGTGCCCAACAGCGAACCGAGCGCGGGCACCACCGTCAGCCCGGTCAGCAGCGTCACCGCGATGGCGATGGCCAGCGCCGGACCCAGCGAGCGGAACAGCCCGAAGGTGGACAGGGTCAGCGCGAGGAATGCGATGATCACCGCGGCCGCGGCCGAGGTGATCGCCTCGCCGACCCGGGTAACGGCGCTGACCATCGCGGTCTTCGGATCCTCACCGGCGCGCAGCCGCTCCCGGTACCGGAACATCAGGAACAGGATGTAGTCGGTGCCGATACCGAACAGCACCACGACCAGCATCGAGGTGACCGAGCTGTCGATCTTGAGGTCGAAGGCCTTGTTCACCATCGCGACCAGCCCGTTCACCATGGCGTAGATCGCGCCGACGACGATGATCGGCAGCAGCGCGATCACCGGGCTGCGGAAGATGACCAGCAACAGCACCAAGATCAGCGTGATGGTGGCGATGCCGATGACGGCGAGACCCTTCGACGCGGACTTCTGTGCGTCCAGGCTGGACGCCGCGGGCCCGGTGACGCCCGCCTTCAGCGCGGTACCCGACACCTTGGGGCCGAGCGCGTCGCGCAGCGCGTTGATCGCGTCGCGCTGTCTGGCGTCGCCGACGCCGGTGTCCTTGGCCAGCTGCACGCCCGCGACCTGGATCAACCGGTTGTCCGACGGTTTGCCCGCCGCGACGGCGGTGACGTTCGGCAGGTGCGCGTCGTTCAGCTGCGTCGCGATGGCGCCGACCGTCGCGATATCGCCATCGTTGAGCGGTGCGCCGTCACCCCGCTCGAATACCACGAGCGCGCCGGGCGCCGCATTGTTCGGAAAGGCCTGCTGCTGCAGCTGTGCGGCCTGGATCGATTCGTAACGGTTCGGTAGGAAGGCGGATTGGTCGGTGGTCGAGGTGAGCTTCGGTGCCGTGGCGACCACCGCGAACACGATGACCAACCACGTGCCGATGGTCAGCCACGGATGGCGGACGACCAGGGATCCCAGACGGGCGAACATCGGATTCCTTTCCAGAACTCTGCGGCTATCGACGGATTCGGGCCGGATAGATGGAACGGCGCCGCATAGCGCCAGAATGGCACCATCATGGCGCTAGGTCAACAACCGCTGTGGCGCATGATGGCGCACTAATAGCGGCCCACACCTCCGCTACCGGCGCGCATCGGCTGGGCTACCCGAAACGACGTGGCGCCAATCGGCATGATCCGGCGCCACGCCTCGATGCAGATCGATCAGCGCGCCGCGCAACGCCAACGTCACCGGCCCCGCGTTCCCATCGCCCACCGTGAAATCGCCCGCGGCATCGCCGACCCGACCGATCGGCGCGACGACCGCGGCAGTCCCCGCCGCGAACGCCTCGGTGATCACCCCGGACGCACACCCGTCGCGCCACTGATCGATCGAGATCCGCTCCTCACACACCCGGTATCCGGCCTCGGCGGCCAGGGTGAGCAGCGAATCCCTGGTGACGCCCGCCAGAATGGTGTCGGTGAGTTCGGGCGTCACCACCTCGACCGTGCCGTTCCCGGACCGGACCAGGAACAGGTTCATCCCGCTCAATTCCTCCAGCCAGCGGCGCTCGACCGGATCGAGCCAGACCACCTCCTGAAAACCCGCGGCGGCGGCCCGCTGCTGCGCCATGATCGCCACCGCGTAGTTGCCGGGACATTTGATATTCCCCGTGCCGCCGGGCGCGGCGCGGCACTGATCGCGACACACCGAAACCGCGATCGCGCCGGGATGATCGCCGAAATAGTCGCCGATGATCATCGCCATCATCAGGAAGCGATATTCGTCCGCGGGCGGGAACATCAGATTCGCGTCCGATCCGAACAGCAGCGGACGCAGGTACATGCTGTGCCGCGGATCATCGGAGAGCGCTCCATGATCGGCGGCGACGAGTTCGTCCACCGCGGCGCGGAACAGCCGCTCCGGCACCTCCGGCATCACCATCCGGCGGGCCGAGCGCCGCAAGCGCCGCGCATGCGCGTCGAGGCGGAAGACGGCGACCGAGCCGTCGACGCCGCGATGCGCCTTCAAACCCTCGAAAACGATGTGGCCGTAATGCAATCCGCGCATGGCGGGGTGCATGTCCAGCGTGCCGATCGGCGCGAGCACCGGATCGCCCCACCCGCCGCCCCTGGTGTACGTCGCATGCACCAGGCTGCCGGTGAAGGCGGTCCCGGCGATCGGATCGAGAATCGGCCCAACGGATTTCGCGGCCGCGCCATCGGTGGTCAGCGTCATGACAGCTCCTGCTTCCCGGCGCTCGCCAGCAGTTCGAAATGCGCCAGGATCGTCTCGATCACGTCCCGCGTGCACCGGTTCAGATAGAAGTGGCCGCCGGGAAATGCCTGCACGTCAACCGAACCCCTTGTGTGCCAGCGCCATTCGAGGGCCGAACGGTAGCTGATCGACGGGTCGTCCCGGCCGAACAACACGGTGACCGGCGCGTCGATCTCGCCGGGCCGACCGGTATAGGACGCCATCGCCCGGTAGTCGTCGCGCAGGGCGGGCAGCATGAGCTGCAGTGCCTCCGGATCGGCGAACAGCGTCTCGTCCGTGCCGCCCAGCTCACGCATTTCGGCGACGAGTTCGGCATCGCTCATCCCCGCGTCCGGCGCGCGCCTGCGCGGTCGCGACGGCGGACCGCTGCTCGACGCGAACAATCTGCCGACGACATCGGAGCCTTCGGCCGCAAGCATTCTGGCGACCTCGAAGCCGACGATCGCACCCATGCTGTGGCCGAACAGCACGGTCGGCCGGTCGTCGAGTTCGAGCAGCGCCCGCGCCGCGCCGTGCGCCAACTGCCGGATATCGGTGGCGGGCGGCTCGGATCGCCGCCACTGCCTGCCCGGATATTCGACGGCCACCAGCTCGACGCTCGGCGGGGCCGCCGCCGAGAGCGGCAGCGCGGTGCCCGCCGTACCGCCGGCATGCGGGAAATACACCACCCGGTAGGCCGCCGCCGGTTTGGCGTGGAATACGGTGGTCCAGGCATTGGCCGCCATCAGCTCCCCCTCGTAAACGATTGTGTGCCAAGGTATTCCACGAGGTCATTGGGTGTCGGATAGTCGAAAACCAGCGTCGGCGGCAGTGGCACGCCGGTCGCCTCCGACACCCGGTCGCGCAGTTCGATCGCACCGAGCGAGGTCAGCCCGAGCTCACGGAAATGCGCATCCGGTGCGACGACTTCGGTCGGTGCGAGCGCGAGCACCTCCGCCGTCGCGGTGCAGATCAGGCGCAGCAGATTCGCGGCCGCGGCACCGGTTTCCGGCACTGCGGCGGGAGCCGGGCCGTCGCCGGGCGGCGCGACGACCACCGTTCCCGAACCGAGCGCGACCGCTCGATCGAACAGCCGCAACCACGGCGGCGTGATATCCAAGGGCCGCACCGTGATCGAGAGGCCGGGCAGCGCTGCGGCGGCCCTGGTTTCGGCCAGACCGTCGAGGTATGCGTTGGCCGCGGCGTGCTCCGGCGTGGCCGCGGGCTCGGCGAGGAGAACGAACGCCGAAAGGTCCAGCTGCTTTGTCAGCTCGTGCAGATGCGCGGCGGGATGGGCCGTCGCATCCAGGATCCCGTCGAGATCTGTTGGCGCGGTCGGTGTTACGGCGGCGTGCACGATCGCGCCGAGCCGGATACCGGACCGGTCCAGTTCGTCGAGCAACGCGGCCACCGCAGCTCGATCACCGAGATCGGCTGTGCGCGTCGCTATCTCCGCACCGAGCTGACCGAGTTCCCGGATCAGATCGGCGTCGGGCTGTTTGCCGGGTCCGTCGACGAATACCAGCAACCGCACCCCGTGCGCGCCGACCATGTGCCGGGCGATCGATGCCGTCATCCCACCCGTGAGCAGCACCGCGCGATCGGTCGGCCAGTCCCTGAGCCGCAACACCACCTTGCCCAGATGCCGCGCCTCGGCCATGGTGCGGAAGGCCTGTCGCGCCTCGGTCACATGGCTGACCGTCGTCGGAATCGGGGTCAGGCAGCCCGCCTCGAACAGCTCGATCAGCTCGTCGAGCAGATCACGCACCCCGTCGGGTCCGGGATCGCGAATATCGAAGCGGGAGTAGGCGACACCCGAGTATCCGTCGGCGACCGCGGCCGGGTCGCGCGGATCGGTCTTACCCATATCGAGGAACCGCCCGGCCCGCGCACCCGGCGGCGGCGTGAGCAGCCGCAGCGACGCGTCGGTCAACGGTCCGGCCAGCGAGTTCAGCACCACGTCCATATCCGGCCGCCCGGGCGCATTCGCGCGGAATCGCTCCTCGAACGAGGCATCGCGCGACGACGCGATGTGATCGTCGGGTATGCCGAGTGCGCGCAGCGTCGGCCATTTGCCGGGACTCGCCGTCGCGAAAACCTCCGCGCCGAGCTGTCTGGCCACCTGGATGGCCGCCATCCCGACCGCGCCGGTCGCGGTGTGGATCAGCACCCGTTCACCGGCACGCACCTGTCCGAGTCGCGAAAGTCCGTAGTACGCCGTGAGAAATGCGACGGGCACCGAGGCGGCGTCGGCCAGCGACCAGCCGTCGGGCACCCGCGCGAGCAGCCGGTGATCGCCGATGGCGACCGGGCTCATCTCGTCGAACAGGCCCATCACCCGGTCGCCGGGCCGCAGCCGGTCCACGCCGGGCCCGACCTCGAGCACCACCCCAGCGCCCTCGGCGTTCTGCACGGTCGAATCCTCCGGCGTGCCCGCGCGCGGCGAGACCACACCCAGATTCATCAGCACGTCACGGAAATTCACGCCGGCGGTGTGCAACGCGACCCGCACTTCATGCCGCACCAGCGGCCTGTTCGACCGGGGTGCGACGACGACGGTGATGTCGTCCGGTGCGCCGACCGCCGCATAGTTCAAGCGCCAGAACGGATCCGGCGGCAGTTCCAGCGCGGGCGTCGGCTCTTCGACGAGGTCGGCGCGATACATTCGGCCGCCGCGCACGGCCAGCCGCGATTCATCGCCGAGCAGGGCGCGGCCCAAAACCGCCGCGGCGGCATCGGATCCGTCCTCGTCGACCAGGCAAAGCGGCTGCTCCGCATCGGGTCGCAGCGCGCGGACCATACCCCAGACGGCACGGGCCACCGGGTCGACCGCCCGTGGCTCCGCGTCGACGGATAGCGCGCCCCTCGTGAGGACGACTATCCGGCACCTAGCCAATTCGGTTGCGGCACATACTTGTTGGATCTGCTCGCGCACCTCGGTCAGCACGGTGCGCAGGTCCCCGTCGGCATAGGGCAGCACCACGCAATCCGGCGTGCCGCGGCCCGCCGCACCGAGTGCGGTCAGCAGGCCGATCACATCGGCGTGGATATCGGCGCGCAGGCATTCGCCGAGCCGATCGACCGCGGCGCCCGCACGCTTGGTCAGTACGGCGACCCGTGGCGTATCGCGCATCGATCCGTCGTCGAAAATTGGTGTCCAGGAATACCTTCGGAGCTCAGCACGCTCGCTCGGCGTCGCGGTCGCCCGCACGGTGACGGAATCGATCGCGGCGGCCGGCGCGCCCGCCCGATCGCGTAAGTCCACTCGGTAGTCGTCATCGCCCCGCCGCACAATGCGGACGGTGACATGGGAGACGCCCGGCCGATAGACGCGATATCCCTTCCATGCGACGGGAATTCGCACCGGATCGCCACCGATTGCCGCAGCCGCGGCAATCGCCTGCGTGACGGTGTCGAGTAGCGCGGGATGCAGATCGTAGGACTGCGCCTCGGTAGGCAGCGGCGGAAGCAGTTCGGCCTCCGCACGAATCTCGTTGGCATCGCGGCTCGTCCTGTCCGGCAACCGCAGTGCGGTGAGGCCGCGCAACTCGGGGCCATAATTCAGGCCGACCTCAGCGAGCCTGCGGTAGATCTCGTCGCGGTCGATGGGCGGGTGCGCATTCTGTGTCTCCGGCTCGTACCCCGACCTCATCGGCTGCGTCTCGGAAGTCTCCCCGAGCGCCGCCGTTTCGGTGGTCGGCGCACCACCGGCGTAGCGCACCCAATCCGCGTCTTCGTCCGACTTCGCGTAGACGACAAGCGAATTCGAATCGGGCTCCAGGACCACCCGGACATCGACGCCGCCGGTCGACGGTACCGGCAGCTGGCGCTCGACGGTGAGTTCGGCGACACCGGCGTATCCGGCCTCGACGGCGGCTCGATGCGCCAATTCGAGATGGACCGGCGCGGGCAGGATCGTCCGGCCGCCGACCACATGCGCGGCGAGCCAGGGATGTTCGGCCAGCGCGATCGACCCCGACCAAACGGTCCGATCGGCGTCCGGCACCCCCGCTCCCAGGATCGGATGGCCGAGCCGACCACGCACCGCGGGTGCCGTCGCGGGGGTCAGCCAATACCTGCGACGTTGGAAGGCATAGGTGGGCAAGGGGATTCGTCGGCCGCCCCACGGCGCGACCACCCTCGGCCAATCGATATCGATGCCCGCGACGTGGGCCGCGCCCAGCGCACCCATCAGGGTCAGCGCCTCGGGCCGGTCGCGCCGTTGCAGCGGCACGACGCCGTGTGCGGTGAGCGGCGGATGGTATCCGGCGGATCCGCTCGGGAGGGTGTAGACCGAGCCGTTCGCCGCGGCCCGCACCAGACCGGAAAGCGTGCCGTCCGGGCCGATTTCGACGAAGTTGCCCGCCCCGGCCGATTCGGCCGCGCGCAGACCCGCCGCGAACAGCACCGGTTCGCGCAGCTGCTGCACCCAGTACCTGGCGTCGAGCGGTTCCGTGCCGCCGACCACCCGCCCGGTCACCGTGGAGATCATCCGCAGCTCGGGCTGATGGTAGGTCAATTCGGCGGCGATACCGCCGAATTCGGCGCGGACGGCATCCATCAACGGCGAATGGAATGCCGAACGCACCTCCAGCGCGGTGGTTTTGACGCCCTGCGCGGCGAGCCGGTCCGCGACGGCGCCGACGACATCGGCGGCGCCCGATACGACGATCGACCGGTCACCGTTGACGGCCGCGATCCCGGCCCGGTCCCCGGCACCGGCCAGCGCCCGCTGTACCGCGCCGATCCCGGCTTGGACGGAAACCATCGCGCCCGGTTCGGAAACCGAGCCCATCAGCCGTCCGCGCGCCGCGACCAGGGTCGCGGCATCGTCCAGGGTGAGCACGCCCGCGATATGCGCGGCGACCAACTCCCCCAGCGAATGGCCGAGCACCGTATCCGGGCGCAGCCCCCACGAGTGCACCAGGCGATACAGCGCGACCTCGTAGGCGAACAGCGCGGGCTGCGCGTACGCGGTATCGCGCAGCAGCTCTGCCTCCGGCGAATCCGGCCGCGCGAAAACGATATCCGGCAATGGTCTGGTGAGATGCGATGCAAAGGCGGCGCATACCCGATCGAATGCCTCGGCGAAGGCCGGAAACTGTTGGTACAGTTCGGCACCCATGCCGGGCCGCTGCGTGCCCTGACCCGCGAACAGGAATGTCACACCGGCGCCCGAGGTTTCACGCGGCGCGGCGGTACCGCTATCGGCAAGTGCTGCAAGACTTTCCAGCATGCCGGGCCGATCGGACGCGGTGACCGCCGCCCGATGCGCGAAATGGGTGCGCGCGGTGGCCAGCGTCGTTGCGACGTCGGCGAGCTCCAGCTCCGGCCGCTCGGTCAGCAGCGTATGCAGCCGCCGGGCCTGATCCCGCAGTGCCGGTTCGGTTTTCGCGGAAAGCAGCAGTGGCAGCGGCACCACCGGTCCATGTTCCGGCCGCGCGTCGTCGACCGGATCCGGCGCTTGCTCGACGATCACATGGGCATTGGTCCCCGAAATCCCGAACGAGGAGACGGCGGCCCGGCGCACCCGCGTATCCCGCGGCCACGGCACCGGCTCGGTCAGCAGTCGCACCGGCGCCGCCGCCCAATCCACATGCGGCGTCGGCTCGCTCACGTGCAGGGTGCGCGGCAGCAGCTCGTGCCGCAGCGCCTGCACCATCTTGATCACGCCGCCGACACCCGCCGCGGCCTGTGCGTGCCCGATATTCGATTTCAGCGAGCCGAGCCACAGCGGCCGTTCCCGGTTCCGGCCGTAGGTGGCCAGCACGGCCTGCGCCTCGATCGGGTCGCCCAAACGGGTGCCGGTGCCGTGCGCCTCCACCGCATCCACCTCATCGGGCGTCAATCCGGCCGAGCGCAAAGCCTGTTCGATCACCCGGCGCTGGGCCAGCCCGTTCGGCGCGGTCAGCCCGTTGCTCGCGCCGTCCTGATTGACGGCCGAACCGCGCAGCACCGCCAGCACCGGATGCCCGAGCCGCCGCGCGTCCGACAACCGCTCCACCAGCAGCACGCCGACGCCCTCCGCGGCGCCGGTACCGTTGGCATCCGCCGAGAAGGCCCGGCAGCGCCCGTCCGCGGACAGGCCCTGCTGGCGGGAGAATTCGGCGAAGATGCCCGGCGTCGAAAGCACCGTCACCCCACCGGCGATCGCGAGCGAGCATTCGCCCGACCGCAGCGACCGCGCCGCGAGATGCAGTGCGACAAGCGATGACGAGCACGCGGTGTCCACCGTGATGGCCGGACCTTCCAAGCCCAGCGAATACGCCACCCGCCCGGACAGCACGCTGGCCGCGGTGCCGGTGAGCAGATATCCCGCGGACTCCGGTGTCGGCTGATGGAGCCGGGGCCCGTAATCGATCGAGGACGCGCCGATGAAAACCCCTGTCTCCGAACCGCGCAGCGTCTCGGGCACGATTCCGGCCCGCTCCAACACTTCCCACACCGTTTCCAGCAGCAGCCGCTGCTGCGGATCCATCGCGGCGGCCTCGCGCGGGGAGACGCCGAAGAAGGCCGCGTCGAAAAGGTCTACGCCGCTGACGAATCCGCCCTCCCGCGCATAGCTGGTGCCGATCCCGCGATCGAATAGCGCCGCGAGGTCCCAGCCGCGATCGGCCGGGAACGCGCCGACCGCGTCGACGCCGTCGGCGGCCAACTGCCACAAGCCTTCCGGTGATTCGACGCCGCCCGGATACCGGCAGGCCATCCCGACGATCGCGATCGGATCCCGCTCCGGCGCGGTGACCGCCGCCGGCGCCCGCACCGGCTCGGCCTCGGTGGCAGTACCGACCAGTGCGGCCAAGTGTTCGCTCAGCAGAATGGGCGTCGGATGGTCGAATACCGTGGTCGACGACAGCCGCAGCCCGGTCGCCGCGACCAGCCGATTGCGCAGTTCCACCGCCATCAGCGAGCCGAATCCCAAGTCCCGGAACGTCATTCCGGCGTCGACCGAGCCGCCGCCCGCCACCACGCCGACCTCGGCGAGCACCGACCGCAGCGCGGCGGCCGCGCGCTCGGCGGCGGGCATGGCACGCATCCGCCGCACCCACGCCGAGCTGTCGTCGGGTGTATCCGCGCCCGCCCGGCGCGCGGGCCTGCGGATCAACCCCGACAACACCGGCCGCACCGAGCGCAGCCCGCGCAGCGCCTGCGTATCGAATCGGGCCGCGACGACGGCCGCAAGGTCGGCACCCGTCACCGCGTCGAACAACTCCATCCCGTCGTCGGCGGTGATGGGCAGCACGCCCGCCCGGGCGAGCCTGCGCAGATCGACATCGCCGAGTCCGGCGGCCATGCCGTCCGGCAGCGACCACAGCCCCCAAATACAAGATTTCCCAGGCAAACCCAGCCTGGTGCGCTGCTGGGCGATGGCATCGAGGAATGCGTTGCCCGCCGCGTAATTCGCCTGACCGGCATTGCCCAGCGTGGCCGCGATCGACGAGAACACCAGGAAGGCCCGCAGCGGAAGCTCTTTCGTGAGCTCGTGCAGATTCCACGCCGCGGCCACCTTGGGGCGCAACGCGATATCCACCTGCTCCGGCGTCATCAGCTGCACCGTGGCATCGCGCAACACACCGGCCGCGTGCACCACGGCATCCAGCGGTCCATCCGCGCACACCTCGGCAAGCAGCTCGGCCAACGCGTCGCGATCGGCCGCGTCGCAGGCACGCACCTCGGCCGCCGCGCCGAGTCCGGCCAGTTCGGCTACCACCGCGGCGGAATGCGGGCTGTCCGGGCCGCCCCGCCCGACCAGAATCAGCCTGCGCACACCATGCCTGCGCACCAAATGCTTCGCCACCAGCGTGCCGATCGCCCCGAGCCCACCGGTGATCAGCACCCGGCTTTCCGCATCGAACGGAACGGTCGATGCCGTGGGCTGGTATCGAGTCAATCGCGGTGCCAGCAACCGATTTTCGCGCAGCACGAGCTCCGGCTCGCCACTGTCGAGCGCGCGGGCGAACAGATCCACACTCGCGGTGTCGTCCACATCGAGCAGGACGAATCGATCGGGATGCTCCGACTGAGCCGACCGCAGCAGACCCCAGATCGGCGCGTTGACCAGATCCATTGGGCCGCTGTCAGTTTCGATGCCAACCGCAGCTCGCGTCACGAAGACGAGCCTGCTCCGGGCGAACCGCCGATCGGCAAGCCAAGCCTGCACCAGACCGAGCGCCGCGTGCACCGCAGCGGTGACAGCGGCCGGAACCGCTGCGGCCGTGTCATTTCCAGGTGTGGGGGTCGGAGCAGTGGGCGAACCGTCGCCGGTATCCGCGACCGGAACAACTGCGGCCGTGTCGGTTCCAGGGATGGCCGGAACAGTGGACAAGCCGTCGCCGATATCAGCAGCCGGAACATCTGCAGGCGAACCATCTCCGGCGTCGGCAGCCGGAACCGCGGCCGAGCCGTCTGCGGAAATAGCGGCTGCAACCACTGCGGCCGAACCATTCCCGGGGCCAGCGGCCGAAACCACTCCGGCCAAACCATGCTCGGGGCCATCAGCCGGAACCACTGCGGCCGAACCATCTCCGGCGACGGCGGCCGGAACCGCGGCCGATTCGTTTCCTGGAACAGCAGCCGAAGTCGTTGCGGCCGGCTCAATCCCGGCGGCGATTAGCGGTACGAACACCACCTGCGGGACCGATTCGGCCAGCCCGGCCAGGTCTGCGGCGGCACGAATGCCGTCCAGATCAGATGCGAGCGCGGCTGGGTCGCCGAGCACCGCCCATGTGTCCTTCTCCCGCAACGGGATTCCCGATGCGGCCAGCGGTTCCCAGCCGATCCGGAACAGGCATTGGCGCAGCACTTCGCTGGCGTCGGCGGCTGGGGCGGGCAGCGGGCGCAGTGTCAGTTTTTCGGCGGTGACGACCGGATTGCCGTTCTCGTCCCAGAGCACTGCCGACATCGTTTGGTCGCTCGTGAAGGTCAGTCGGGCGCGCAGCGTGGATGACGGCGCCTCAGCGACTCGTACACCGTGCCAGGCGAAGGGCAGCACCACCCGCCCGGCGGCGGTGGCGCCGTCGAAAGCCGCCATTTGCAGTGCGGCGTCGAGCAGCGCCGGATGCACGTCGTAGCCACGGGTTTCGATATCTTCCGGCAGCGAAAGCGATAGATAGATCGAATCGTTCGCGCGCCACGCGGCCTGTATGCCTTGGAAGGCCGGGCCGTATTCATAGCCGAGATCCGTTAGCCGGTCATAGATTTCGTCGGCGGTCACCGGTTCTCCGGCGGTTGGCCAGGCTATCCGTTCGACCGCGACGGGTTCACCCGGTGCGAGCGCGCCCGTCGCGTGCGCCTGCCAGTCGGACGACGCGGACCGCCGCGAATGCACGGTGAGCTGCCGTCGCCCGTCGGCGTCGGGCGCACCGACCACCAGTTGCAGTTCGAGCCCGCCCTGCTCCGGCACGAAAGCCGGTGTCTGCAAGGTCAATTCGTCGACGACGCGGTAGCCGATGGCCTGCGCCGCATGCGCCGCCGCGGTCAGGAACAGGGTGCCGGGCAACAGCACCATGCCTTCGACGACGTGATCGGCGAGCCAGGGGTGGGTGTCCAGACCGAGGGTGCCGCCGAAGACGATCTCGTCCCGCCCGGCCAGATCGGTCCTGGTATCGAGCACCGGATGCCCGCGTCGCCGCCGGTGCTGCCCGGTGAGCCAGAAGCGTTCGCGCTGAAATGGGTAGGTGGGCAAGGTAATTCGCGGCACACCGAGCATCCGGCCGGTGCCGCCCAGCACCCGGTCGATACTCGCGGTGAACTCGTCGAGCCCGTCGCGACCCCGCCGCACGGTAGCCAGCGCGGCGATCTCGGCGTCCGGCACCGTCTCGGCGATCTGCTCGACCGCGACGGTCAGGATCGGATGCGGGCTCACCTCGACGAACACCCGATGCCCGGCCGCGATCAGCGCGCGCACCGTCGCATCCCAGCGCACCGGCTCCCGCAGGTTCTGCCACCAGTACTCGGCGGTGAGCTCGCGCGTATCGATGACCGCGCCGCGCACCGACGAATAGCAGGCGATATCCGACGGTTCCGGCGTCACGTCCCGCAGCGCGGCCAGCAGGTCCTCGCGCACCACGTCGACGTGCGGGCTGTGCGAGGCATAGTCCATCGCAATGGGTCTCGCGGAAATACCCGCCTCCCGCAGCCGCGCGATCAGCGCCGCGATCGCCGCTCGCCCGCCGGACACGATCGTCTGCACCGGACTGTTCGACCCCGCGACGTACAGGTCCGGATACTCGGCCAGCCACGGTTCGGTCCGCTCGACCGGCAGCGGCACCGAGGCCATCGTTCCGGTGCCGGACAGCGGCTCCATCGTCTTGGCCCGCGCGACACAGATGTACGCGGCATCGGCCAGCGAGATCGCGCCCGAAATATGCGCGGCGGCGATCTCACCCTGCGAATGACCAACTACCGCATCGGGTTCCACGTCGTACGACTGCCACAGCCGGGCCAGGCTCACCATCACCGCGAACAGGATCGGCTGGATCGTCTCGGCATGCCCGAAATCCGCGGCGTCGCCCCGCCGCAACACCTCGACGACGTCGAAATCGACATGTGCGGCCAGCGCGTCGGCGCAGGCCCGCAGATGATGTGCGAACACCGGCGACGAATCGAGCAGCGCCCGCCCCATGCCGACCCACTGCGAACCCTGGCCGGGGAAGACGAAGACGATCCCGCCGCGCCCGGCGGTATCGGCGCGCACCGTCGCCCAGTCGACGCTGCGTCCCGCCAGATAAGCCTGACCGAGCGCCCCGTAGAGGTCGTCGAGCCCGCCCTGTTCCCGGTGCAGCGTCGGCAGCACGGTCGCATCGATATCCGTTGTGCCCGAGGTCTGTTCGAGTGCGACGGTCAGTATCGAATGCGGGCTCGCCTCGATGAACGTGTCGTGCCCCGCCGCGATCAAAGCCCGGACGGTATCGGCCAACCGCACCGGCTCGCGCATATTCCGGCACCAGTATTCGGCCGTCAGCCGGGTGGTGTCGACAACCCCGGCTTCGACGGTGGAATAGAAGGCGATATCCGCTGCCTTCGGCGTCACATCCCGCAGCGCGGCCAGCAGTTCATCGCGCATCGCGTCTATGTGCGGGCAGTGCGAGGCGTAGTCCACCGGAATGGTTTTCGCCTCGACGCCCTCGTCCTGCCAGCGCGCGACCACCTCGCGAACCACGGCCATACCGCCGGAGACGACCGTCTGGAACGGGCTGTTCACGCAGGCCACGTAGATATCGGGGTATTCGGCCAGCCGCTGCGCGACCCGGTCGGCGGGCAGCGGCACCGAGGCCATCGTCCCCGTCCCGGCCAGATCCTGTAGCAGCCGGACCCGGACCGCGCTGATGAACGCCGCATCCGCGAGCGACAGCGCGCCCGCGATATGCGCGGCCGCGATCTCGCCCTGCGAATGACCTACTACCGCATCGGGTTCCACGCCGTACGCCTGCCACAGCCGCGCCAGGCTCACCATCACCGCGAACAGCACCGGCTGGATGATCTCCACCCGCTCGAAATCCGCTGCGTCACCGCGCCGTAGCACCTCGACCACATCGCAGCCGAGATGCGGGGCCAGCGCGTCGGCGCACAGCCGCAGCTGCCGGGCGAACACCGGCGACGCGGCCAGCAGCGCCCGCCCCATGCCGACCCACTGCGAGCCCTGACCCGGGAAGACGAATACGGTGCGCCCGGCATTCGAAACGAGCCGCGGATCCGTTTCCCCGGCGGCGAGCTGCCGCAACGCATCCCGGACCGCAGCCGGTTCGCCCGGCGGAATGGTCACCCGGCAGGGGAAGTGGGTGCGGGTAATCGCAAGGGACGCGGCCAGTTCGGCGATATCGATGCCCGGGTCCGCGGCCAGCGTCGCATCCAGCTGTTGCGCTCGGTCGCGCAGCGCCTGCCGTGTTTTTGCCGAAATCAGCAGCGGCAGCGCTTCATTCGGCCGCACCGGTACGGTCGCCGGTTCCTCGGGCGCCTGCTCGACGATCACATGCGCATTGGTGCCGGATACGCCGAATGACGAAACACCCGCCCTGCGCACCCGATCCCGCCGCGGCCACGGCACCGGCTCGGTCAGCAACCGCATCGGCGCCGACGCCCAATCAATATGTGCGGTGGGCTGTTCCGCGTGCAGCGTCTTCGGCAGCAACTCGTGCCGCAGTGCCAGCACCATCTTGATCACACCGCCGACGCCCGCCGCGGCCTGCGCATGCCCGATATTCGATTTCAGCGAGCCGAGCAGCAGCGGCCGTTCCCGGTCGCGACCGTAGGTGGCCAGCAGCGCGTGCGCCTCGATCGGATCGCCGAGCGCGGTTCCGGTGCCGTGCGCCTCAACCGCGTCGACGTCGGCCGGTGTCAACCCGCCCGAGCGCAGCGCCTGTGCGATGACCTGCCGCTGCGCCGATTCGTTCGGCGCGGTGAGCCCGTTGCTCGCACCGTCCTGATTGACCGCCGACCCGCGCAGCACGGCGAGCACCGGATGCCCGAGCCGCTGCGCGTCCGAAAGCCGTTCCAGCAGAAGTAAACCCACTCCCTCAGCCAGCCCGAACCCGCTCGCGCCCGCGGCGAAGGCTCGGCACCGGCCGTCCGTCGACAGCGCGCCGAGCCGGGAGAATTCGGTGACCATACCGGTCGACGGCAGCACCGTCACCCCGCCGGCCAACGCGAGCCCGCACTCCCCCGAACGCAGCGACAGCGCCGCCTGATGCAGCGCGACCAGCGAGGACGAGCAGGCGGTGTCGATGGTCAGCGCGGGCCCTTCCAGCCCGAACACATACGCCACCCGCCCGGAGGCGACGCTGCTGGTCGTGCCGGTGAACAGCAGGCCGGTCGATTCGCCCGCCTCCGGCAGCCGCGGGCCGTACTCCTGCGCGATGGTGCCGATGAATACGCCGGTTCGGCTGCCGCGCAACGACATCGGGTCCATCGCGGCGCGTTCGAAGGCCTCCCACGCGCATTCCAGCAGCAGCCGCTGCTGCGGATCCATCGCCTGCGCCTCGCGCGGCGCGATACCGAAGAATGCGGCGTCGAATTGGTCGACGTCGCGCAGGAAGCCGCCCTCGCGCACCACGACGGCCGGATCGTCGGCCAGCGCCGCCATATCCCAGCCACGATCGGCCGGGAAGGGCGAAATCGCGTCGACGCCGTCGACGACCACCCGCCACAGATCCTCCGGCGAGCGAATACCACCCGGATAACGGCAGGCCATCGCGACGATCGCGATCGGCTCATCGCTCGGCGCCGGGGCGGCCGGGACGGGTTCATCCACCGGCGTGCCAGCGGACAATGCGACCAGGTGCGCCGCGAGCAGATCGGGGGTCGGGTGGTCGAATACGACCGTTGTCGGCAGCCGCAGACCGGTCAACGCGCTCAACCGGTTTCGCAATTCGACGGCCAGCAGCGAGCCGAAACCCAAATCCCGGAACGTCGAGGTGGGGTCGGCCGTTTCGTCGCCGAGTATGGCGGCGATCTCGGTGCGCACGGCGTCGCGCAATTCGGCCGCCGTGCGCGGTCTCGGCGAATCCTTCTGCACGGCCCCGTCTTCGGTGGCCGACCACCAGTGGTCCTCACCTTGGAAGGCGTAGAGCGGAAGGTCGACGAACTCGGGCGACCCACCGCCGAATGCCGTATCCATCGCGATCATTCCCGCGGGCAGATCCCGCGGCTCGATCGAAGCGAGGGCGGCAGGCGCGCGCAGCAATTCGGCGATTTCGCTCGCAGACAAGCTCGCAGCGATGTTTCCCGCCTCGGTCGGGGCGTGCGCGTGCAGTACGGTATCGGCCGTTGACCCATCCTCACGCGGGCCGCCCGCCTCGGCTGAGGCGAAATCCGCTGGCGCACGCGGTGACTCGGCCGTGACTCCGTCAGCAGGCAAGTCGCGCGGACCGTGACCATCAGCCGCGGAAGGCGATTCGGTAGGCCGACCAGTCACGAAGACGGGTATCCGAGGCTCGGCGAGTGTCTCCAGTCGGGCGTCGTCGCGCGACGCGAGACCCACCGCCTCCCGCAGCGACAACGCCCCCGCGGCGACCGCGGCGACCAGCAGCGACACCGATCCTGCCGCGCGAAAGCCAGCCGGATCGATGCCGTGACCCCGCCAGAACTCGACGAGTGCGGCCAATATCGTGAAATGCACCGGCCGCGAGACCGATTCCGGTTCACCCGCCAGCACGTCGTACAGCACCGACCGGCCGAGGACCGGTTCGACCGCCGCGGCGCGGGCCGCCAGCTGTTCGCGGAACAGAGCCGAACGCGCCAGCAGCCGCGCCGCCAACCGGGCAGCGCCGGACGGATCCTCGGCCAGCTCGAATACGATCCGGTCCACCACGCCGGTCCGCGTGCCGTCGGCCACCTCCCGCAGCAGCGGCCCCGCCGTCGCGACCGAATCCGCGAGCACGATCGCCCGGTACTCCATCGCCTCCCGGGTAGCCACCAGCGAATACGCGAGATCTTCAGGCCGCGAAGCATTTTCGGCCAGTTGCTCGACCAGGCGGTGCGCCTGCGCCCGCAGCGCCCGATCGCCGCGCGCCGACAGCACCCATGGCAGCATCCGCGCGGACGCGACCGGGCCGGATTCCCGATTCCTGGCCAGCGCCGCAGGCGGCTCGGCAAGTACGACATGGCAATTGGTGCCGCCGACGCTGAACGACGAGACACCGGCGATCCGTTCGGCGCCGGTATCCGGCCACGGCGTCGGCGCGGTCTGCACCTCCACCGGCAGTTCGTCGAAAGGTATTGCCGGATTCGGGTTTTCGAAATGCAAGCTGGCGGGCAGCACACCGTGCGACACCGCGAGCGCCGTCTTCACCACGCCGATCGCGCCCGCGGCGCCCTCCAGGTGACCGATATTCGTCTTCGTCGAACCGACCCGCAGCGCGGGACGCCCGGTGCGATCCGCACCGAAGACCAGGCCCAGCGCCTCGGCCTCGATCGGATCGCCGACCCGGGTCCCGGTGCCGTGCAATTCCACATACTGCACCGCGGCCGGTTCGATACCGGCACGCCGATGCGCCGCCCGCAGCACCTCGGCCTGTGCCCGCGCATTCGGCACCACCAATCCGACGCCGGTGCCGTCGTGGTTGACGGCGCTGCCGCGGATCACCGCGTAGACCCGGTCGCCGTCGGCGCGAGCCGCGGCGAGCCGCTTCAGCACCACGAACGCCGCGCCCTCACCGCGGACGTAGCCGTCGGCCGCCGCGTCGAAGGTGCGCACCCGGCCCGCGTCGGACAGCCCGCCGAAACCCTCGGCGATCCGCGCGCTCTGCTCGCTCGGATTCAGCTGCACACCACCCGCGACGGCGAGCCGCGACTCGCCGGATCGCACACTGGCACAAGCCAAATGGATCGCGGCCAACGAGGACGCCTGGCCCGCGTCGATGGTGAGGCTCGGACCGTGCCAGTCGAGGTGATGCGATACCCGGTTCGCGATCACGCTGCGATGCAGCCCGGTCATCGCGTGCTGCGGCATCGCCCGCTTCGAATCATCCAGCAGTGCAAGGTAATCGCTCGCGCACACGCCGATGAACACGCCCGCGGCACTGCCTCGCAGCACCGCGGGCGCGATACCGGCGTCCTCCAGCGCCTGCCAGCTCAGTTCCAGCGTCAATCGCTGCTGCGGATCCATCGAATCCGCCTCGTGCGGCGCGATTCCGAAGAACGCGGCATCGAATCTGCGCACCCGCGCGAGCCGTCGGTCCCGTGGCGTGCCCGCGCCGGTCGCGTCGACACCGTCGCGCAACAGCCGCCAGTACTCGGCCACCGACTCCGCTCCGGGCACCCGGCACGCCATACCGACGATCGCAACCTCGTCAGCCACCTGAACTCCTCTTTCCGTGCGGCTCACCGCGTTTCACCATTCGACGGACAGTGCGGTCAGGCGCCTGGTCGCCAGGCCCGCCTTCCACCGCACGGCATCGGGACCGTCCGCCAGCCGCAGGCCGGGGAAGCGTCGTAGCAGCCGGGCCAGCGCGATCCGCAGCTGCAATCGGGCCAGCGGTGCGCCGAGGCAGCGGTGCAGGCCGTGCCCGAAGGTGAGATGCGTTGTGGGATTGGTTGTTTCATCGAATAGGCCATTGCAGTGCAGTAGCGAGACGACCACCGCGGCACCGGCGGCGATCGTGGTGCCGCCGAGTTCGACGTCCTCGGTGGCGACCCGGGGCGCGCTCACCGAGGTCGACGCGCCGAGGCGGACCAGTTCCTCGATGGTCGCCTCGTCCAGTGGCCGCACGCGCAGTTCGGCATCGGAAAGCAGCGCGAGCACCGAAATGCCGAGCAGCCCAACCGTTGTCTCGTATCCCGCCATCAGCAGGGCGAGCCCGAGGTTGATGAGTTCGGCATGCGAAAGCGTGCCGCCGTCGTTGGCCCGGATCAGCGCGCTCAGCACATCGTCGCGCGGATCCCGGCGCTTGCTGCTGATCAGAGAGGACACGTAGTCCACCAGAATCAGTTCGTGCCGGGCCCGTTTGGTGCCGTCGTCGGTGGACATTTCGAACAGCGCGGTCACCGAGGCATCGAATTTCGGCCGATCCGCCGGTGGCACGCCGAGCAGCGCGCCCATCGCGGCCATCGGCAGCGGCGAAATGAATCCGGCCACCAGGTCGGCCGGGCGCGGCCCGTCGGCCAGCGCCGTGAGCAACTCGTCGGCGATCCGCTCGATGAACGGCGCCTGCTCGGCGACGCGATGCGTGGTGAAGGCCGCCCCGGCCAAGCGGCGCAGCCTGGCGTGCGCCGCACCGTCCACGCTCATGATCGAATCCGGTGACGGATCCACCGTGCCCAATTTCGGCGCATCCGGACGGGCGGCCGCCGCCCTGCTGAATCGCGCGTCGGCAAGTACCGCACGCCCGAGCGCGTAATCGGTCACCAGCCAAACCCGATCCCCGGTCGGCAGCCGGACCGGCGTCACGGGCGAATCCGGCCGTATCGCCAGAAATTCGGGCAGCGGTCCGATTCGGTACCGGGATCCGGTAATGGACATCAATTCGCTCCTCACGCCGGATCGGCTTGTTTTTCGAGCGTCCCCGTGCTGCGGAATTACGCCGTTGGTTCGGGCGCAATAGATATTTCCGATCATATTTCGCGGGGTGATCGGATTCATGCCCCCGGCGGGCCGGAACCGCCGCCGATAATTCGTGTCCCGTCGACGGGACAGCCATTCGCGAGAAGTAATCAGCCCGGCAGATTCACACCCGCAGGCCAGCTTTTCGCCGGGTCGAGCCGATCGGCCGCGACCACCGATTCGAGTTCGTGCCCGACCCGGCGGCCGAGAATGGATTCGGCGATTTCCCCGCTGCGCACCGCGATATTGGACAGCAGCGATGAGGAGAGACCGTGGGTGTGCTCGGTGCCACCTTGCAGGTAGATGCCCGGCAGGTCGAGATCGCCGATCAACCGGTAATCCCTGGTCACCAGATAGCGGCCCGCGGCGTCGCGGCGCAGGTACCGGTCCAGTTCGCCGAGCAGGCCCGCGGGCTGCATCGCGTTGTACCCGGTGGCACAGACCAGCAGGTCGGCGTCCAGTTCCACCGACTGACCGTCCAGCAGTGAATGCACCGAAAGCCTTGCGCCCGAACCATTTCCGCGAATTCCGGCGACCCGGCACAGCCGCAGCAGCCGCAGTCGGTCGACATTGCGCACCTCGTCGTCGTACGCCCGCCGGTACAGCTCCCGGATCACCTCGTCGTCCACCACCGAATAGTTGGTGTTGCGGTGATATCGCCAGAACATCTCCTTGGATTCGCCGGAGCCGGAGTAGTAGGTGTCGACCGCGCCCGGATCGAAAATCTGATTCGCGAACGGAGTGTTGTCGGCGATCGAATATCCGTAGGACGGGATCACCGCGAAAATGGTGGCGTCCGGCAGCGTGTCGTAGAGGTATCTGGTGATCTCGGCCGCGCTCTGCCCGGCGCCCGCGACGACGACCCGGCGCAGGTCACGCGGATCGCAGCCGTCGAATCGCTCAATGAATTCCGAACTGTGCCAAACCCTTTCACCGCGCTCCAGGCCCGAGGGCATGGCGGGTACCAGGCCGGTCGAGATGACGACATTGCGCGCGTTGAGCACCCGGCGGTCGCGGCCGTGCTCGACCACCTCGATCTCCAGGCGGTCGGCGCGCGGATCGCCGCCGGGCAGCCGGATGCCGGTGACCTCGGCGCCGTAGGTCACCCGGTCCGCGACCATTCGCGCGGCCCATTCCAGGTAGTCGTGGAATTCGTGGCGGGTGGGAAAGAAGTCCCGGTTGTTCACGAACTGGGCGAGGCGCCCCATCGAATGCAGGTAGGAAACGAAGCCGAACCGGGATCGCGGATTGCGGAACGTGACGAGATCCTTGAGAAATGCGACCTGCATCTTCGTCGCGGGCAGCAGCATATTCCGATGCCAGCCGAAGGCGGCCTTGCGTTCGAAGAACACGGCGGCTACCGGTGGCTCCAGCGTATCGGCCGGCAACTCCTCCAATGCGATGGCCAGCGCGAGCCCCGACGGCCCGAATCCGATACCGACCATATCCAGTACATCCGGCGCAGCGGTACTCATACGAAATCCCCCACAAGGACTCCCGAAAATGACTTACACAAACGATCGACCAACTCTCGCATAATCAAACCGCCGGGCCGAAAACGATTCCGTGCCGAACATCGGCATTCGCGATGCCGGGCTCTTCGACGAACCCGTGACAACACCATCTCCCACCGCACCCGAATATGTCCTGTGGACAGGACATCCGGCGCACACGACGCGGTATTCAATGGTGTTATCGGCGCGTCTTCCGGTAAAAATCCGCCGGAATTCCGGCGCCGTCGGTCAGCGCCATTTATGCTGCGCGCCAACGAGATTCGTAACCGAGACGGCGAGTCGGCACCGCGAGCCAACCGAACAGCGGCCAAGCGGGTACGTACCAGTCCTGACACTGCCACAGCAGCATCGGCGTTGCGCGGCCTGGTGGTGCGACGTCGAGCGCCTGATATGCGTCACCGCCGAGGTCGGCGCTGATACGCAGCGCTTATTCGGGTGCGGGCCACGGCCAGTCGCCGGGTTCGCGGTATTCGCCCGCTACGCCGAATGCGGCGAGGATGGCGGTACGGTCCGCACCGGCGGCCAGCAGGGTCAGCAGCAGGAGCCGCGCCTTCAACGGGTCCAGGTAACCGGCTCGAATGAGGCCGCGGGCGAGGAGGTCGCGCTCACTGCCCGCGAAACCGTAGGTGCCCGCGAGGACCGAACCGCTGCCGGTGCGCGAGGCGAGCACGACAGGTACTCGGGCGCAAAGCTTTTCGAGTGCCGGAACGAGGCGGGCCGGTACGTGCCCCGCACCGAATCCGGCGACGACGAGTCCGTCGACGCGATCCGCGACGGCCTCCAGGACGGTGCCGTCCTCGCCGAGCGCCATCGGCAGCACCGGAACCTTCAGGTCGGCGGCGGGATATCCGGGGACGACGGTGCGGTGGGTGAGCCGACTGAGCAGGCGCGCACGTCCCTCGACGAGATAGCCGAGCGGGCCGCCGTTACGTGAGACGAAGGTGGCGATGCTGGTGGTGTGCGTCTTGCCGACCCGGCGCGCGGCGTGGATCTCGTCGGCGAAAACCACAAGGGCGCCTTGGTTTCTCGCATGCGGGTCCGCCGCCGTTCGGATGGCGGCCAGCAGGTTCGCCGGTCCGTCGGCACCGGCCATCGTCGGATTGCGCATCGCACCGGTGACGACGATCGGTTCCGGTTCCGGATGCAACAGATCCAGCAGGTAGGCGGTCTCCTCGATGGTGTCGGTACCTTGCACGACCACGGCGCCGTCGAAATCGCCGATCCGCGTGCCGATTTCGGCGGCCAGTTCGGTGATGTCGGCGATGGTCAGCGCGGCTCCGGCTACCCGGCGGAAGTCGACCACCGCTACCTCGACTCCGCTGTCGGCGAGACCGGGGACCGCGGCGAGTAACTCACCCGCGGACAGCGACGGGGTCACCCCGCCCACCCCGGTCATGGCGATGGTGCCGCCGAGAGCGTAAACGATTACCCGGGAACGATTTCCGAACGAAGGCACCTGGCCAGCGTAGCGACCGAGCTGAAGCCTTGCCGTAGATCCCGTCCACCGCGCGGCGCTCCCCGGCCGTACTCGGTCCAGTCGTCGTGAATACCTCGCGCAGCAGTACCGCACCGGCCTGGGGCGACCCGCATCGGCAATCTACCGGCAATCCGCCGATCTCTGCCGTATGTTGCACACCGAAACCCACCGAACGGAGGTATATCACCTTGGATGTCACCGGCATGGAACGCGATGCGGGCATCGCGCAGCTGGTGGCGGAGATCCCGGCGCTGAATCTGGCGGATTACGCGAGGTCGATCGTCGGTCGCCGCTACCGCGTCAACGAGGAATACGAGGTCGGCCGCGAGAAGATTCGCGAGTACGCACGCGCCGTCCGAGACGAGCATCCGGTCCACTGGAACGAATTCGAAGCCGCGGCATACGGATACCGCGGGCTGCTCGCGCCGCCGACCTTCACCTGCCTGCTCAGCGGGGCGGTCCAGAAAATGCTCGCGGCCATGCTCACCGGCTACGATCTGTCCAGCGCCGTGCAGACCGACCAGGTCTTCAACTATCACCAGCCGATCGTCGCGGGCGACCGGCTCACCAGCAACGTTTCCCTGCACTCGTTCCGCCAGGCGTTCGGCGGCGACCTGATGGTCGTCGAGAATACGATCACCAACCAGCGCGACGAGACCGTGCTCACCGCGTACACCAGCCTGATCGCCCGCTCGGTCCAAACCGAAAAGGACAACGAGATAGCGGAATTCGTGCTCGGGCTCGTCCGGCACGATGTCCGCACCCCCGACGTGCCCGCGCCGACACCGGAACCGATCGCACACCGCGAATTCGAACCGCTGCCGCGACGCGCCGCCGCCAACGGGCGCGCGTTGGCATCGGTGCGAGAGGGTGCGGAGCTGCCGCCGCGCACCGTCCGGCTCACCCGCGGCGATCTGGTCAACTACGCGGGCGTATCCGGAGATCCGAATCCGATCCACTGGAGCGACCGGGCCGCGGAAATGGTCGGACTGGAGCAGGGCATCGTCGCGCACGGCATGCTGACCATGGGCCTCGGCGCCGGATTCGTCACCGCCTGGCTCGACGACCCGGGTGCGCTGCTGCAATACAGCGTCCGCATGACCAGCCCGGTCTACGTCTCCTTCGACGGCACCAGCGAGATCCGCTACACCGGGAAGATCAAATCGGTGGACCCCGCGACGGGCACCGCGACCATCGCCATCGGCGCGACACACGCCGACCGCAAGATCTTCGGCCGCGCCACCGCGGTGGTACAGCTCTCCTGAACCCGAAACGCCCAGGCCGAGAATCGATCTCGGCCTGGGCGTGCTTTCGGCGCACCCGACCTCCGTGAACATCGTTTTCGCCGGAACAGCGATCCGCCCGGACAGCGGTGGTTCCGTACGACACGCGGGCTCTACCATGCGAATACGAGCAGCCCGAGATACGGAGGAGCGCGATGTCGGTGAACAGGGGTACGGGGACCACCGCATCCGGTGGGCCGCCGCTCGAGATCGACACGCGCCCGGCGGTTCTGGATCAGTTCACGGTAGACGAGACCGGGCGCACCGGACGGCGGCCGCAGGGGATCGTCTACCCGACGGGCGTGGAAGAAGTGGTCGCCGTGGTCGAATGGGCCGGGACCACCCGAACTCCGCTCATCCCCCGCGGCGCGGGAACCAGCCTGGAGGGGCATCTGCTCGCGCAGCGCGACGAGCTGATCGTCGACCTGTCGCGGGCGAACGCGATCCTCGACATCTCCCCCGCCGATTTCACCGCGACGGTGCAGCCCGGGGTGACGCGAACCCAATTGAACGCGGCCACCGCGGAATTCGGCCTGCAGTTCACCGTCGATCCCGGCGCGGACGCCTCGCTCGGCGGTATGGCGGCCACCAACGCCAGCGGCACAACCACCGTCCGGTACGGCGGGATGCGCGCGAATGTGCTTGCGCTGCAGGCTGTTCTGGCCGACGCCACCGCGGCCCGGTTCGGCCGCGCGGTCCGCAAATCGTCGAGCGGCTACGACCTGAAGGATCTGCTGATCGGCTCGGCGGGCACGCTCGGCATCATCACCGAGCTCACCGTCCGCCTGCACCCGATTCCGGAATGGCTCCGCTCGCTGCGGATTTCGTTTCCGACGGTGGCCGATGCCGTCGACGCCTCGCTGGCGGTCATGGGTGCGGCGCTGCCGGTCAGCAGGCTCGAGCTGGTCGACGCCCCGAGTATGGCCGCGATCAACGCCTACCGCGGCACCGACTACGCCGAAACACCCGCGCTGTTCGTCGATATCGAATCGTCGTCGGCCGTCGCCGGCACCGCCGATGAACAGGAGGTTCAGCGAATCGCCCAGGCGCACAACGCCATCGATTTCGCGACGGCCCGCACCCACACCGAGCGGCATGCCCTCTGGGAGGACCGGCACAATCTCTTCTTCGCGCTGAAGGCGCACCACCCGGGGCACCGATTCATGGTGACCGACACCGCCGTCCCGTTCTCCCGGGTCGCGGCGGCCGTCGACACCGCGACCCGGCTCGGTGCGGAACTCGGGCTCGCGGTCAGCGTCGCCGGACATATCGGCGATGGCAACGTGCACGCCGTCATCCCCTATACGGACGCGAGCTATGCGGCGGCGCAACAGTTTTCCGACAGCGTGGTGCGGCACGCGCTCGCCGTCGGCGGCACCGCCACCGGCGAACACGGCATCGGCATGGCCAAGAAGAAGTATCTGCGCGACGAGCACGGCGCCGCGGTCGAGATGATGATCGCGATCAAGCGCGCCATCGATCCGCTCGGCCTGTTCAATCCGGACAAGGTGCTGGACGCATGAAAACGGTGGCCGCCCAGGCAAATCCGTGGGCGGCCACCGAATCTGTTACTGACCGGCGCCCTTGCGGTCGCCCTGCCCGGACGGCCACTGCGGTGTCTCGTTGATCTGCGGCGACGGATTCTTCTTGTGGCGGTCCGCCAGCGAACCCGGGAAGAGGTATTCGTCCGCGGGCCGGGTGGTCCCGTTCAGCCAGGCGTCGAAGAAGCCGCCGAGCTGCTCAGGGCTGCGCAGCTGCATGAAGTCGCGGAACTCCGGGATCGATGCGTTGCCGAATTTGTGGTCCTGCACGAAATCCTTTACCGCGGTGAAGAATACGTCGTCACCGATGGTGCGGCGCAGTGCGTGCAGGAACAGCGTGCCCCTGGTGTAGACGGTAGTGAACTCGTTGCCCTTGCCGGGATCGAACAGCGGGATCTTCCAGATGTCGCGCTTCTCCCAGCGCGCGAGGTCGTCCAGGTAGAGCTGATCGGCATCCTGGTTGTCGATCCGCTCCGGCCAGAGGATGTCGGCGGTGTAGCTGGCGAAGCATTCGTTCAGGCAGACGTCCTTCCACAGCGTCACCGACATCGAATCGCCCCACCATTGATGGGCGTTCTCGTGGATCAGCGTATTCAGATCGGTCCACGGCGCGTAGATCGGCCGGGTCTGCGTCTCCAGCGAGAACCGCAGATCCGTGTCGACGTAGATGCCGCCGCCCGCCTCGAACGGGTACGGCCCGTACAGCTGCTCCTCGAAGTCGAGCACCTGCGGGAGCTTCTTCTCCAGCTCCTGTTTCTGCGCCGCCGCGCCCGGCGCGAAGACGCTCTCCAAAGGCGTTCCGTCGGAACGCTTCTGGCTGAGGTGGGTGAACTTGTCGATCGCGATCGTGGTCAGGTAACCGATGATCGGGCTGCGGTCCTCCCAGGTCACCGTGTGGTGATCGGTCCCGGATGGGTTGTCGGAGGTCATGATTCCGTTGGACGCGACGTCCCAGCCGGTCGGCACGGTGGCGTGCAAGGTGACGGTGGCCTTGTTCTGCGGGGTGTCGTTGAGCGGGTACCACGTTGTCGCGGAATGTGGTTCGCCCGCGGCGAAGGCGCCGCCGCTCGGCGAATACGTCCAGCCGTTGCCGCCGGTGTCGGCGGCGGTGCCGGAGTAGTCGACGGTCACCGTGAACGACTGCTCGTTCGGCAGCGGGTCGGCCGGGGTGATGACGAGTTCGTGCTCGCCCTGCCGGTCGAAGCGGGCCGCCTTGCCGTTGACGGTGACGCCCTGCACCGGCGGACCGGCGAAATCGAGGTTGAACGCGGACAGGTCCTGCGTCGCGTTCGCGGTGATCGTCGCCTTGCCGGTGAGGTGGTGGGTCGGCGGGTCGTAGTCGATTCCGAGGTCGTAGTGGACCGCCGTGTAACCGCCGTTGCCGTCCTGCGGGTAGTACGGGTCGCCGACGCCGTCCGAGCCCGGAGCGGGATCGGCCGAACCGGTCGAACCGTTTCCGGTGCCGGTATGCGGGGCGCCGGCGGGCGCCGCGGCCGCCGTCGCACCGCAGATCAGGCTCAACGCCACCACGGCGGGCGCAAGCAGCGCCCGCGATCCCGGTACGGCGCAGGTTCGAATGCGTCCATTCGATGGACGATGAATTCGCATGGGAATCAACCCCTTTGATAAGCAATCCGAGGGCGAACGCAGCCACGCCCCGTATCGGGCGTTCGCCTGGATCTGTGATCGATTGCAGTACAAGCCGATTCGGCGGCTCGAACATCGCTGCCGCTAAACGATCTCACAGAAATGATCGGTAGAGTTATCGCGCCAACTGTGGAAATTCCCCATCAGTGGGCAATCCCATACAGCACAACGACGTACAGCGCGGAAACCGATGGTCTCCGCGCTGAACGCCGAATATTCGGATCAGAATGCCGTCAATAATCCGAGAATCAATTTGGCCAGATCGATCGCGATGCCGACCGAGCCGCTGCCGACGAGCGACGATCCGGTGCTCGGCGAATTACCGCCGCTGCTGGAGCCGGAGTTGTTCTGGGCGATGTAATCCACAACGCTGTAAAGTGCGGACATTTTTGGTACCACCTAACTCTATTGCCGGTATTTCGAATCGCGGCGGTGGGCCCGCCGCGGCGCGCTTTCAGCTGAACGTCACCTGCGCCTGGACCGCGAGGGTGCTCAGGCCACTGGTGTCACAGCCCGGATTCGGCTGGGCATTCTGGATGCTCGCCGCCACCGTGTCGCCGCTCAACTGGCCCCCGGTGACATTCGCGCTGAAGGTCGGCATGGACAGCTGCCAGCTGATATCGCTGGTACTGCCCGATGCCCAGGTGACCGTGCCGGATCCATTGCCGTCCACCGAGATTCCGCACGGGAACAGAATCATCGAGGTGGCCGACGCGGTGCCGGTGCCCGCCAGCTTGCCCGCGGTCAGGTCACTGTGCTGGCCGTTGCTCGAGGTGCAATTGGTGAGGTCACCACTGATGCTGACAGTGGCGCTGCCGCCCGCCTGCAGCGGCGGGGTGAGAGTCAGATTGAGGGACGCCTGGCAGCCGAGATCGCCGTCGGCGGCGCCCGCGGGGGTGGTCGGAAGTAGTGCCATCGCAGCGGCGAGCGGGGTCGCCGCAATCAGCAGAGCCGTGACGCGGACATGTTTTAGCGCCATTTCCCGGTACCTCCAATAAATTAGCGCTCATCCGTGGCATAAGAGCCGCGATCAAGATACGACTTTCCGAGGCCGCCAAGGTATTCCGCGCGGCTCCCCACTCCACTGGGGAATGCGTTCTCGACCACCGCGTCCGCCAATTCGCGCACAGCACTTGGCTTCTCGCACAGAGTATTGCGTGCGCGGGAACCTGAACGATACGCGGGCACAGCCCGATCCGGGGAGCATGCCGACGTACCACGCGCCCATCCGTCGTCATGGGCGACCGCCTGCCCGGCGCACCGATCGTTCCGAACGGAACACGGCCGACATGCGCCCGCACCCTTGACCGTAATACCCCATACGGGTATATGGTGTCCGAGGGGTGCCGTCCGGACCCATCCGACTACCGCGAGACGAGGCCACCGATGCACGCGATCGGACACGCGCTGGCCCTGACCGGGTCCATGACCTGGGAGATCCTCTGGGCGCTCATCCTCGGATTCACGCTGTCGGCGGTGGTGCAGGCGGTGGTGCGCAAATCCACCATCGTGCGGCTGCTGGGCGACGACAGTCCGCGCACGCTCGCGATCGCGGCCGGGCTCGGCGCCGCATCCTCCTCCTGCTCGTATGCCGCGGTCGCGCTCGCGCGGTCGCTGTTCCGCAAGGGTGCGAATTTCACCGCGGCGATGGCCTTCGAGATCGGCTCGACCAACCTCGTCGCCGAACTCGGCATCATCCTCGCGCTGCTGCTCGGCTGGCAGTTCACCGCCGCCGAATTCATCGGCGGGCCGATCATGATCGTGCTGCTCGCGGTGCTGTTCCGGATCTTCGTCCGGTCCAGGCTGGTGGACGCGGCGCGAGCGCAGGCCGAACGCGGGCTCGCCGGATCGATGGAAGGCCATGCGGCCATGGATATGTCGGTGTCGTCGGAGGGGTCGTTCCTACGGCGGCTGCTCTCCCGCCCCGGCCTGACCGCGGTGTCCCATGTCTTCGTGATGGAATGGGCCGCCATCCTGCGCGACCTGATCATCGGGCTGCTCATCGCGGGCGCGATCGGCGCGTGGGTGCCGAATGCGTTCTGGCAGAACTTCTTCCTGACCGATCACCCGCTGCTGTCCGCGATCTGGGGACCGCTGGTCGGGCCGCTGGTGGCGATCCTGTCGTTCGTCTGCTCCATCGGCAACGTGCCGCTGGCCGCGGTGCTGTGGAACGGCGGCATCAGCTTCGGCGGCGTCATCGCCTTCATCTACGCCGACCTGCTGATCCTGCCGATCCTCAACATCTACCGCAAATACTATGGGGCCCGCATGACGCTCACCCTGCTCGCGACGTTCTACGCCGCCATGGTGGGCGCCGGCTACCTCGTCGAAATCCTGTTCGGCGCAACAGGTCTGACGCCGAAGGCACGCAACGCCATGGTGATGACCGACGGCATCAGCTGGAACTACACCACCTGGCTCAACATCGCCTTCCTCATCCTCGCCGCCCTGCTCGTCGTGCGCTTCATCCGCACCGACGGAATCCCCATGCTGCGCATGATGGGCGGCAACCCCGACCCCGCCGCCCAGCACCACCACTGAGCGCTACCCTGCCCTCGACCACCATTGGTTGTGCGAGGAGCGAAAGTTGGAACTGGATCTCGGTGCGGTGCGGGCGTTCATCGCCATCGCCGACGATCGGCATTTCGGAGCGGCGGCCGATGAGTTGCGCCTTACGCAGCAAGCGATTTCGAAGCGGATCGCGAAGTTGGAGGCCGGGCTCGGCACCGTACTGCTGCGGCGCGCCCGCGGCGGCGCCGAGCTCACCCCGGACGGCGTGGCCTTCCTGCCGCATGCGCGCGCCCTGATCGCACTGGCCGATCGCGCGGTGGAATCCGTATGCGGGCGCGACCGTCCGCTGCGCGTCGACGTGATCGGAACCCGGCTCGCGCCGGCGGAATTGGTCCGCGCCTTCCACGAGGCCAACGACGATGTCGAGATCGATATCATCTCCTCGAAAGGGTTGCGCAGCGGGCGATCCGCGCTCGCGAACGGCACCATCGACGTCGCCTTCGCCAGGGTGATCGGCGAGCTCGACCCGGTTATCGACTACGTTCCCGCCTACCTCGAACCGCTACAGGTGCTGGTCAACCGCAGGCATCGGCTGGCGGGACGCCGCCGAATACGCTTGGCGGAGCTCACCGATTCGGTCGCCCGCATGCCGGGCAACGAACCGGGCAGCGAATGGGCGCATTACTACGACGATCTCGCGGGCGAATTCGGACTCACCAACGACACCACCGGACCGGATTTCGGATTGGACCATCTGCTCGACGAGATCGCGCACTCCCCGGAGAGTTTCGTTTTCGGCGCCGAAAAGATGCGCGTCCCATGGCATCCCGAGATCGTCCAGATCCCGATTGTCGATCCGACGCCCGTCTATCCACACTCCATGCTCTGGCATCGGCACAGCCAACATCCGGCGCTGCCCCGCCTGATCGAGCACATCCGCGCCGAATTTCGCCCGTTCGATCCGCGCACGCAGTGGCTGCCGCCGCTGGAAATCCGGACCGAGCTATGGGGTTCCACTCGGCGCTGACAACCGGCGGTTGTCGGCGACACCACGTCGCGCGCGATACGGGCCATAGCCGTGCTGGGGAGACGTCATCCGCCGCCGAGGGTTGCCGCTGCTGGGCGGCCGATGCTCCGACAACCCAGCTCGACGCCGCGAGCCGCAACGCCCAATCCGGGTTTCGACCGGGCGTTTCCGGGTTATCCGCGCCACGGCGGCGTCCGCGACGATGTGACACCGCCGGATGAGGAACAGCCGGACCGGTTGTCCGGCTCGGCTCGATGGGCGGTGTTGGAGGCGGTCGAGATGGACGGATATCCCTCGCTGGCGCGGCGACTGTGGCGGACACTGCCGTGGAGCGGCAACCCGCTGATGCGCCCCGCAGATCGGTTCGAGGGGCTGATCCGGCTGTTCGCCATCGTGCTCGTGCTGGCCGCCGTTCCGCTGGCCGGTCTGGCGGGCACCGTCGGATATACCTCGGCCGCCGCGCGCATCCGCGCCGACAATGCCACCAAAACCCTTGTCCAGGTGGCGATTACCAGCGATCCCGAATTGATCCCCGCCGAGGGTCAGACCGCGGCGAGCCATCTCGAGGCCCACGTGCAGTGGAAATTCGACGGCCACCCCGCGACCGCGACCATCGAGGTGCCCGCATCGGCCAAACGGGGCGACCAGGTCCCGATGTGGCTCGGGCCGAACGGACGCCCCACCGGCGCACCGGTGTCCACCGGGTCCGCCGCCATCCAGGGCATCGGCGCCGGACTGCTCACGCTGACCGGAATCATCTGCGGCGCAATAACTCTCGCCTGGTCCGCGGCATGGCTGCTGGCCTGGCGCAATCGCGCGGAATGGGCGCGCGAATGGCAGCGGATGAGCCGCGCGATCGGGCAGGGCAAGTAGCGCTCGGCCACCGCGAAATCACCGCGCCGCGCTCCCGCGCTCCGATGGCGTCGGCTCACCGACCAGCGCCGCGACGGTTCGATGCAGGCGCAGGCGAATATCGGCCTCCGCGGTGACGGTGAGCAGCAGGTGGTGGACGACGCCGACGATGGCGAGCGCGAGGGCTGCCGGATCCGCCGTCGCGGGCAGCCTGCCGAGCCGCTGCTCGGCCGAAAGGTATGCGGCCGTTGCGCTTTCGATGGTGTCGAGCCCCGCGTTCCGATCGCCGAGCAACTCGCCGATCCGGTCCGCCAGATCGGGACGCGCGGCCAGCAGGCGCACCGAGGCGACTGTTGCGGCCAGCGGACGCGCGAGTACCGCCTCGCACACATTCGCGGCGATCCCGCCGGTGCCCGCCCGCTCCGGCAGGTTCGTCGCCTCGGCGCAGAGGAGGAACCCGCGGTCGGTCGCATAGCCGGTCAGGAATTCGTCGAAGTCGGCGAAATGCGCGTACATCAACCCGGTCGCGACACCCGCCGCCGCGGTGACGGCCCGCCCACTGAGCTTGCCCGGCCCGTCGCGAACGATCAGCTGCTCGGCGGCGGTGAACAGCTGCTGCCGGATCGCGGGGATAGCGACACCTCTAGGCATGACGGCCAGTCTATTGGCCGCCGACGACCGCACCTTGACCAAGTTTGAACATGTGCTCATACTCGGTTTGAACAACTGCTCAAACCGAGAGGATCGCGAGAGTGACGAAGAACGGCGGAAGCGCACAGGCGCACGGCGACCGGGCCGACACACCGGCCAAGCGGGCGGTGATCGTCGGTGCCGGAATCGCGGGCCTGGCCACCGCATTGCGCCTGCACCGGTCGGGTTGGCGGGTGCTGGTGGTCGAGCGCGCGCCGGGGCGGCGCAGCAGCGGTTATCTGGTCAATCTGCCCGGTCAGGCCTACGACACGGCCGAGCGCCTCGGCATACTGCCCCAACTCGTCGCGCGCGATATCGGATTCTTCACCTCGATCCTGACCAGGGCCGACGGCAGCGCGAAGTTCACCGTGCCCGCCGCCGCGGCGCAGGCCCTCGGCTCCCGGATGCTCACCGTCTTTCGGGGAGACCTCGAAACCGTTCTCTACGAGGCGATTTCGGAGATCGTCCCGATCCGGTTCGGCACCACCGTCCGAGCCGTCGTACCCGGACGGGACGAGGTCGAAATCGAATTCGCCGACGGCAGCCGCGAAACGGCCGACCTGCTCGTCGGCGCCGACGGCGTGCATTCGGCAGTGCGCGCGCAGCTGTTCGGCAACGCCACCGACTGCCGGGTGGATCTGCTGCATATGTTCGGGGCACTACCGCTCGACCGCACTCCGGACGATGTGCCGCAGGGTGCGGGCGCCACCTTCATCGGGGTGCGCCGCATGGCGGCGGTGATCAACCTCGGACCCGGCCGGTCGTCGGCCTTCTTCACCTACTACAGCGACGATCCGGAAACGGAGCTGAAGCAGGGGCCGGTGCGGGCCCTCACCACCGCTTTCGGCGATCTGGGCGGTAGCGTGCCCGACGCCCTGCGCCAACTCGCCGACGATCCCGGCGCCGCCTATTTCGACTCGGTCAGCCAGATCGTGCTGGATCGGTGGCACCGCGGCCGGGTGCTGTTGCTCGGCGATTCCGCCTGGTGCGTAACGGTTTTCGCCGGACACGGGGCCGCGCTGGCACTCACCGGGGCCGACCGGCTCGGCGACGAACTCGACGCGCACGGCGACGATATCCCGGCCGCGCTCGCCGCGTGGGAGGCGGCGCTGCGGCCCGAGGTGCGCAAGCGACAGGCGTTGGCCCGCAAGGGGACAGCCCAATTCGCTCCACCGACGAAGGCGCATATCTTCGCGAACGAGATGATGATCCGCGCCATGCGGCTGCCCGGCATCCGCACGATGATGCAGCGCGCCATCGCCCGCGCGAACGAGTAGGCGCGGGTCCGATTCCCACCACTGCTACGAATCAGTAAGCGCGGCCTGCTGTTACGGCTGCCGCCCGACCGCGCCGCCGACGGTCCGCACCGCCTGCCGCCTCGCGTATCACCGCGCCGCCGACCGCTCCCGCCAGCGCCGCGGCGGCGCACCGTTCTCGCGCCGGAAAATGCGGGTGAAATAGCCGGGATCGGCCATGCCGACGCGGCGGGCGATCTCGCCGATGGGCAGTTCGGTTTCGCTGAGCAGCCTGCGCGCCTCGGTCATCCGGCGTTCGACGATCCAGTCCTGCACGGTGCGGCCGGTGCGGCGGCGGACCACGGTGGTGAGGTGGCCCGGTGTCATGCCGACCGCACGCGCGACATCGCGCAGCGACAGCGGTTCGCCGATGTGGTCGTCTATCGCCTCGAATACCGCGGCGAGCAGCGGTTCACCACTGCGCCGCAGATCACCGACCACGTCGGCGGCCATCCTGGCCAGCTCGATCAACAGCAGCGTCAGGTGGGCGAGCGCCGCCTGACGGTAACCCTCCTGGCGTCCGGCGATTTCGGCTTCGATGGCGGAGATCGTGGTCTCCCAGAACGCGTCTCGGCCATCGGGTATCGAAAGACGCAGCAGCCCATCGGAACTGCCGTGCAGGAACGGGTACAGCAGCGGGTGCGACCCCCAGACGGGCCGGGCCGCCCCGCCGAGCGCCCTCGGATCGAATGCGACGACGGCACCGAGGACCATCCCGTGCTCCGCCGGAAGATCGATCACTCGGCCGGGCGCGACGACGTGAACGGCGCCCGTGGTATGGAACAGCACCGGGAAGTCGTGGATATGCCGCCCATCCGGGCCGGGCCTGCCGGGCCGATGCATGCGCAGCACCGATACCGGCGGCGTCACCGGATCGGTCCGGTAGTCGAAAACCGGGATGCCGCGCTCATGCCGCACCAGCCGGGACATCTCCGTCATGACACCGAAGATAATCCCGATATCGCGAACAATCACCCAATTGCGCAGATTGACCGGGGCTCATCATATGACGTATGACCAAACATCATCCCGGAAGCGTCACCGATGCCTTGGGCAACCGCCACGACTACCTGCCCGCCGCCGGGCACGATCTGCTGCTGCCGACCTATGACCTGTTCACCCGGCTGCTCGGCAGGACAACGATGCACACCGCGCTGGTCGTGCAGGCGGAGCTCGAAGCCGGGCAGCAAGTGCTCGAAATCGGCTGCGGCACCGGCAATCTCACTATCACGGCGAAGCGATCCCAGCCCGCTGCCGAGATCACCGGCTCCGATCCCGACCCGCTGGCACTGGCCCGCGCGCAGCGGAAGGCCAAGGACCTGACCGGAATTCGTTTCGAACGTGCCTACGCCCAGGATCTGCCGTACCCGGACGGCAGCTTCGACCGAGTGCTCTCCGCGCTGATGATGCACCACCTGGACGCCGACGTGAAAACGCAGGCGATGCAGGAGGTTTTCCGGGTACTGCGCCCGGGTGGGCGATTGCACATCGTCGATGTCGCGGGTGATGTCCACCAGCACCGCGGCGTGCTCTCCCGCCTCATGCACCGCACCGGCGCCCTGGCGGGAAATTTGGGCGACGGGATCCCGAAACTGTTGCGCGAGACGGGTTTCGAATGCGATGTGCTCTTCGCGGAGCCGCGGCTTGCCCTCGGACTGCTCACCTACTATCGCGCGACCCGCCCCGCCTGACGCTCACCACCAGCCGAGAACCGGGCGGAGCTGCCGCCCCAATTCCGGTGCGAGGGAACGAGAGTAGCTGGCGGTGAGGTGATGTTCGTCGTGATAGATCAGGACGTTGCCCGCGCTCACCGGGCAGACCAGCGGCTCGCAGACCGCGTCGGTGAGATCCAGCGGGAAGACGTTGGGAAAGGCGGCGGCGGGCGCGGCGGCCGGATTGATCGGGTCGAGCGCGTCCGTGCGCCGCATTCCGCAGCCGATTCGATCATCTTGGCGCGCAAGGCAATCGATGGCACGGTAGCGAACGCCGTCGCGGCGCAGCCACGGGGTGTCGCGCACGGCGACCACCTTCAGCCCGCGGTCGGCCAGCTCGGACCACACCTGGAGGTAGTCGTCGGGCGTCTCGTCGCCCGCACCGTCGCGCGGGCGGGTGCCGGTGGTGAACACCCAGTCCGGACGGTCGGCGCCGAGCCGATCGATCACCTCCCGCGACCAGTCGAGACAGTCCGGATTCGCCTCGCCCTTGTAGCTGGGTTCCGCCGCGACCGTCAACGGGCAACCCATCTTCAAATACACGGTGATCCGGAAATGGTGTTCCCCGGCAAGCACTTTCAGCGCCGGAATCCAGTGCTCGGCATGTGAGCTGCCGACCACCGCGATGGTCCGCGCCGCGGTCTGGTCACCGTAGGCGCAGGTGATCACCTCCCGGGTGTCCCAATCGGCGATGCAACCGTCCACCGTCGGATCGGGGTAGTCGGCGGACCCCTCGAAAATGGTGGGCCGCATGGGAACTCGCGGCGCCGTCGCGCCCGCCGCCAATGCTTCGGCGCCGGGATACCGGACCGGATCCAGCATCGCGATGGGCCGGGGCGGATTCGCATAATGCACCAGCTGGGCGCTCGAGGTGACCGCGAGCAGCAGCACACCGAGCGCGGCGACCAGTCGTCCGCCGTGCCTGCGGTATGCCGAAGAGATCGCGCCCGCGCGCAGCGGCGACTCGACGAGCCGATTGGTGAGATACGCCAACATCAGCGACGCGGCGATCACCGCGGCGCCGGTCTCCAGCCCCGCGGTCGGAGTGCCGCGCTCGGCGAGCACGAAGATCAGCAGTGGCCAATGCCACAGGTACAGGGCGTATGCCAGCTCGCCGAGCCGCACCATGGGCGCGGCGGCCAGCAGGCGGTTCGGCAGCGGCGGCTCGGCATTGTTCGCGGCCAGGATCAGCGCGGCCGCGGCGCACACCGGGACCAGCGCGGCGGGGCCGGGAAAGACATTCGCGCCATCGAAAACCCAGCCGCACGCCACAACGCTCGCGAATCCCGCGAAGGCCAGCAGCACCCGCACCGGCTTCGGCAGCGCGACCAGCGGTGCGACGACGGCGAGCAATGCCCCCGCCAGCAATTCCCACGCCCTGGCCGCGCTGTCGTAGTAGTTCCAGCCCTGATGCGTCGCGGCGCCGTGCGCGGCATAGCCGAACGAGGCGATGGCCAGCCCGCCGAACACCACCGCCGCGACGGGACGCGCCCACCGTGCGCCACACACCGCGACGAGCAGCCAAACACCAAGCAACGCAACAAGATAGAACTGCCCCTGCACCGCCATCGACCACAGGTGCTGCAGCGGGCTCACCGACGGATCCGCGGCCAGATAATCGCTCCAGGACAGTGCGAGCCGCCAGTTCTGGTAGTACAGCAGCGAGGCCAGCAGCTGCCCCGCCATATCCATCCACTGCGTATACGGCCGCAACACCACCGTGGCGGCGGCCACCGTGGCCAGCACGACCACCAGCGCGGGCAGCAACCTCCGCACGGTGCGCCGCGCGGTATCCCGCAGTGCCACCGCACCGGTCGCTTCGGCGCGCCGCAGCAGCGATCCGGTGAAGAAGTATCCGGACAGCACCAGAAATATGTCGACGCCGCCGGACACCCGCCCGAACCACACGTGGAACGCCACCACCAGCGCGATCGCGAAGCCACGCAACCCGTCCAGATCCGTCCGGTACCCGGACCGAACCGATTCGGCGGGCGCGACCCCTACCCGGGCGGTCTTCACAGTGTCACGAAGGCGCTCGTCAAGCTCTCGAATGCACCGGCACGGGCGATAGCGGGGTTCGATGACATGACAAATCTCTTATCACGCACGAACGGCCGAGGTCCAACCGCGTGAGCTGCGCTTCATGCCATCAGCTCCTGGCCAGTCGCCACAGTCGCACCGTGCGGTCCTCGCTACCCGAGGCGAGCAGCGATCCGTCCGGATTGAAGGACAGCGACGACACCCGATCGGTGTGGCCATCCAGCGGTCGGCCCGATGGCCGCCTTGTCCGCAAATTCCACAGCACGATGGAGTCGGCTCTGCCGGTCGTGGCGAGCAGGCTGCCATCGGGGCTGAACTCCACCGGGTTGACGGTGCCCGCACAGCTCATCGCCGGACCGTCGGGTTGGCGGGTGTGGACCTTCCAGGTCAGGACCTCGTTCGCCCTGCTGCTGGCCGCGAGCAGAGCTCCGGTGCGGTCGAACGCCAGTGCCGTCACCTTGCCGGTGAGGCCGGTGAGCGGAAGGCCGTCGACCTCGCGGTTGCCCGTATCCCACAGCAGGATCGCATTGCCGTCGTCGGCGGCGACGCGGCGGCCGTCCGGACTGGCCGCACCCGTTCGCGCATGTCCGCCGCTTCGCGGCAAGGCCGGTGTATCGTTCTGCCGCGCAACCACATTCAATAGATGTACGCCGTTCTGATCGACGGCGGCCAGCACCGCGGGATCCCGCCCGAAGCCCGCGAGCACTAGATCGTCGGCCAGGCCCATGATGGCGGCGCCGTCGGCTCGGCGCGAGCGCAGATTCCAGAACCGCACGCTGCCGTCATGTGCGCCACCGGAGGCGAGCAGCGCGCCATCGGGGCTGAACGCGACCGAGGACACGGCGCTGAAGTGGCCGGTGAACGGTTGGCCATCGGCCATGCGCGACCGCACATTCCACAGTTGCACCCGCAAATCGCTGCTACCGGAGGCGATCAGGGCGCCGTTATTGCTGAAGGCGACCGAATTCACCGCACCGGTGTGCCCGGTCAGCACCGCCTCGGGCGTCGCCGCTTTCTCGGATGTGTTGCCCGAAAGCCGAAGCGCGACAAGGCCACCGACCGCCGCCGCGACCGGCAGCGCGATCGCGCCGCCGAGTACGGCACGGCGGCGCAGCCCGCCCGTCCTCGGTTCGGCGGCCTCGTCGCGCACGACCGCTCGCGACTGTGCCGACGTCGTCGCAGCACGCACCGCATCCACGAGATCCGCGCAACTCTGGTATCGCTCCTCGGGCTCCTTGGCCATCGCGATCGCGAGCACCGGATCCAGTCCGGGCGGCAGCTCCGGTCGGCGAGCGCTGGGCCGCGGCGGTGGATCGCTGAGATGTGCGCTGATGACCGCAGCGTGATCGCCTCGCGGAAAAGGTTTTTCGCCGGTAAGGAGTTGAAAGAGCGTGCAGCCCAACGAATAGATATCCGCACGATGGTCGGTGACGCCGTCCCGGAACCGTTCCGGCGCGGCGTATGCGACGGTGGCCTTCAGGCCCGAGGTGGTGGTGTCGTCCAGGGTGCGGGCGATGCCGAAGTCGGTCAACACGACCCGCTCACCGCCGCGTGAATCATGTTCTATCAGTAGGTTGGCCGGTTTGACATCGCGATGGACCACACCGTGCCGATGGGCGAAATCCAATGCGTCCGCGGCGTCCGTGAGCAGTCGCACCACCAGTTCGGTGGGGAGTCCGCCGGGATGCGCCGCAAGCAGCGCGTTGACGTCGCCGCCGTCGATATAGCGCATGGACAGCCATAGTGCCGGGTCGTCGGCGCCGGCGCAGTCGTAGATGGGAACGATATTCGGATGTTCGAGCCGGGCCGCCAGGTTGGCCTCCCGCTCGAACGCCGCGCGGGCCTTGGGGTCGGTCGCGCAGGCGTCATTCAGAATCTTCAGTGCGACAAGACGTTCCAAGCGGGGGTGCCGGGCGAGATAGACCGCGCCCATACCTCCCGTGCCGAGCAGGCGGGCTATGGTGTAGCCCGCGAAGTTCACCCCCGGCTGCAGCAACACACCATCACCTACTGGCAATCACGGTCCCGCACAACCGGTTTGGGTGAGGGTGAGCAGGGCGAACAGTCCGCCGACGACCGGGCGGGCGGCGAATCCGACGCGCTGGCCGGAGACCGTGTCGTACCAGTCGGTCAGCGGCACCCGATCGCCGGTGGTGTCGGCGAATCGATAGACCGATCGCACCAGCAGGTCGCGGGCAGTTGGTTGGTCGAGCAGGAAGGCCGCGGTCCACAACTCCCAGTCGGCTTTGGTGTAGGTGTGCCGATTGTCCAGTGGGACGCCGAAGTCGTTCGCCTGCCCGGCATACCACCCGGCCTCCTGGGTAATCACTTCGGGCGGAACGAGATTCAGGCGGAGTAGGCGGTCGGCGTATCCGTTGTACTTGATACTCCAGGTGCCGGGGTCGTCGTAGGCGAGTTGGAGGTGGGAGCCCGCCGGATCCGGCGCCCTGGCCGCCCACTGCGCGATGTAGTCGCGCGCGATCGAATCGTAGCGATTCCGGTCGTCGGCATTGCCGGTCGCCTGCGCGATCAGGCTCATCGCGCCGATCCCGATGATCCCCTTGAGCGCGAGGTTACAGCTGTGCGCGATCGGTCCGGCGAAATCGTCGGTCTGGTTCTGCAGCGGTGGATCGAGCGCGTTCGGCACCAGATATTCGGCCCAGGCGCGCAGCTGCGGGTAATACTGGGTGAGCAGTGCGGTCGTGTCGGCGGCGGCCGGCCGCCCGATCAGGGCCGCGCACATGATCAGCAGATTCGCCGACTCCTCGACCGGCATATTCTCCCCGCCGCCGTCGTTGTGCCCGTCCGCGACCGGGTAGCGCGCGCCCAGGTCGTGCGGCGCGAACGGCTGCGGCCAATTGCCCGCTCGCACATACTCCAGCAGTGGATTCAGCAGCAGCCGAAGATAATTCGGCGCCAGATACAGGAAGGTCGGCATGGCCGGATAGATAACGTCTACCGTCGAGACGTTGCCGTCGCTGGAAATCTCCTTCAGAAATGCCCATGGCACACCGTCACGATCGACCAGTTCGGTGCCGCCGACCGCCTGCCGCATAGCCAGCGCCGCGATCGTCGCGTACTGGTCGGCGGTGGCACCCGCGCCGAAAATGCTTGCGGCATCCGCGATTATGCGGGCGTCGATGCTGCTCGCCGCGGCGAGCGCGGCGGGGTAGTCGGCGCGGAACCAGTTCAACATATCCGGCCAGTCCGCCCAGTAGGTGCGCCACCAAGGGGCAAGCGGCGCACCGAGATAGCTGACCGCCGGTGTGCGGATATGTCCGATCGTCACAACCATTTCCGGGCTCGGCGTCTGCGCGGTGACGGTGCCGAGATCCCGGCTGAACGCGAAAACCGGCCAGCGGTCGTCGATTCCGCGTGGGCCGGGCTCGACCGTATCGGCCAACGGACCCGCCGCACCGGCGGCGCGCGCCGCATCCGCGTCGGCGATCAGATAGGTCAGGCCCGGATCCGCGTCCGCTGCGAATACCACCGTCCCCCACGATGCCTGGTCCGAATCCTCGGTCAGCACGGCCGGGGCGACCGGTGCGAAACTCAGCGCGCGTTGCGAATCCGCCACTCGCACATCCCAGTCGATGCTCCGGCTCCGATCGCCGTGCGCCCACTCGCCGGTGATATCCAGGTAGACCGCGACATCATGCGAACCGCCGTCGATACAGCGAGCCGTCACGGCGATATAGGACATCGGAACGCTTTGGCGACGCAGGTCGGTCGGGTCGACCGGGGAGAAGAAGGTCACGGTCAATTCGATACCGCCGCCATCGAATACGAAAATCGACCGGGTTGCCGTCGACGAAAGCGAAACCTGTTGCAGCACAGGCAGTTCCGGTGACCCAACCGCACCGGCGAACAGGTACGCCGCCCCGTCGACCCGCACGATGCCCGTCAACGCGGTAATCTGCCCCGCCCAGAACGTCGCCCACGTCCCCGCCAACCGATCCCCCGCCAGCCAGGTGGACAGATAGGGAGACCGCACCGCCAACGGCACGGCGGGCGGCCGAATCACACCGAATTGCGAACTCATTCCGACCCCACTGTTCGTCCGGAATCACGCTCTCCCTCGATCATCCATCGCCCGCGCGCCCTGCGCATCCCCCATCAGCTCGCCGACAACGCCTCCCGCAGCACCACATCGAATCCGATCGTGCGTGCCCCCGAGGAGACGACCCTCACCACCGCCGAGCGACACCGTCTGGCGGCCGACCGCTAGGCCGGAAAGCGCTTGGCGGCATTCGCATTTCCCGGTGGAACATGACCGAGAAGGCGGCCGGGGTTTCATAGCCGAGTTCGGCCGCGACCGCGGTGACCGCCGCTCCCGACATCAGCGCGCGCATCGCGTGCGCGACGCAGGCCCGTTGCCGCCACTGCTGGAAGGTGAGCCCGGTTTCGGCGCGAAAGACGCGGTTGAAGGTGCGCGCGCTGACGCGCATTCGCCGGGCCCAACTTTCGGGCGTCGATCGAATCGACGGGGCCCGCTGAAAGTCCTCACACAGTTCCCGCAGGTCCGCCCGGACCGGTAGGGGCAGTTCGAGGGGTAGCGGTGTCAACGTCCGGAGTTCGTAGAGGATCAGATCGGTCAGCGCGCCGTCTCGGCCGCCGATGCCGTATTCGGGTGGCATATCCACCGCCGCCAAGATCAGTTCGCGCAGCAGCGGTGACACCTCCACCACCTGGCAGCGCGCCGGAAACCACGGCACCGCACCGGGTTCCAGATACAAGCTGCGCGTGCTGACACCCTCCATCAGGACCCGATGATCAATTCCGGGCGGGATCAGCACGGCTCGCCTGGTCGGCACCGTCCATGTCCCATGTTCGGTGTCGACCCGCATGATGCCGTCTGCCGCGTAGAGAACCTGCGCTCGGCGGTGCCGATGGGTGGGCAGCGAATGGTGCGCCGGATAGTCCGTGCCGATGGCCAGGACGGCCCGTTCGATCGAGTCGACCTCGTCCACCAGCACGTTCCGCATTTCCATGAGCGTACGCCGGAGCTGTCGGATTCTCGATAGTTATTGGCAGAGCATCGAATGTGCGCCACACCCCACCGGCCGTACCGTGCGTCTGTGTGGATATCACTGCTGGTCATGATGGGTTTCGGATGTTTGACGGGTATTACGACGGTCCTGTTCGGTTTCGGTGGCGGCTTCGTCACCGTGCCCGTCATCTACGCCGTCTCGGCGGCCACGTCCGGATCGGAGGCGATGCATATCGCGGTCGCCACATCGGCGGCGGTCATGGTCGTCAACGCGACGATCGCGACCGTCACGCACGCACGTTCCGGCGGGTTGCGGCGTGACTATCTGCATCCGCTGTGGGTATTCATCGCGGTCGGCGCCCTCGTCGGCGCGCTGGCGGCGAATACGGTGTCGGACAAGACATTGCACATTCTGTTCGCCGCCTACCTGCTCGTCGCGATCGCCGATATCGTCCTGCGCGGCGGATTCCTCACCCGCGCCACCCGTCCCGAACCACTCGGGAAGACGATGTCGATACTCGGCGGCGTCGGAATCGGAACTGTCGCAGCATTTCTCGGCGTCGGCGGCAGCGTCGTCACCGTACCGCTGCTGCGCCGCCGGGGATTGTCGATGGCCGAGGCCGCCGCGCTGGCGAACCCGCTGAGCATCCCCGTGGCGCTGGTCGCAACGCTGGTGTATGCCTTTGCCGCACAGTCCGATTCGCGTCAGGGATTATTCGGCCACGTCGATCTGGTCGCCGCGCTGGCCCTGCTGGCCGGTGCGCTGCCGACCATCGCGCTGGTCAAGAGATCGGTAGTCAGGATTCCCGATCACCTGCACGCGATCGGATATCCGATGTTCTTGACCATCGTGCTGATCGTCATGACCGCGACCGCGTTCACCTGAACCAGAAGTCAGATCTCGCCGAGATATTCGCCGTAGAAGAGGGCGAGACCGATCGCGGTCGCTATTCCGCTGAGTATCCAGAAGCGGATGACGACCGCGGTTTCGGCCCATTTGCTCAGTTCGAAATGGTGATGGAAGGGCGCCATTTTGAACAGGCGGGCGCGGGTGGTGCGGAAGACGGCCACCTGCAGGACCACCGAGAAGATTTCGGCGACGAACAGGGCGCCGACGACCATCATCAGCAATTCGGTGCGGGTGGTGACGGAAAGTCCGGCGAGCAAGCCACCCAGCATGAGGGATCCGGTGTCGCCCATGATGATTCGCGCGGGTGCGGCATTCCACCAGAGAAATCCGACGCACGCGGCCGCGGCGGCGGCGCAGACCAGGGCCAGGTCCAGCGGGTCGCGGACGTTGTAGCAGCCGGCTTCCGGCCGGGCCGCACAGGAATGCTGATACTGCCAGAAGGTGATGATGGTGTAGCCGCCCAACGCCAATCCGATGGAGCCCGCGGCCAATCCGTCGGCGCCGTCGGTCAGGTTGGCGGCATTGGACCAGGACACGATGATGAGCCCGACCAAGACGAGAAAGCCCAGTGCGCCGAGCGATATCGTCGGCACGTCCCGGATGAGCGAGAGGTGTTTACTCCCCGGTGTGAGCCCGTGGTCGCCCGGAAACCGCAGCGCCAGCACGCCGAAGATCAGCGCGGAACCGATCTGTCCGATGTATTTGCCGGTGGCGGTGAGCCCGAGATTGCGGCGATTTCGTAGTTTCAGGAAATCGTCGATGAAACCGACCCCGCTGAGTGCGGTGGCCAGGCCGAGCACCAGCAGCGCCGATACGGACGGCCCGTCGGCGTCGTAGCGCATGCCGACCAGATGTGAACCCAGGTATCCGGTCCAGGTGCCGATCAGGATGGCCAGTCCGCCCATGGTCGGCGTGCCGCGTTTGGCCTGATGGCTGGCCGGTCCCTCCAGCCGGATCTCCTGTCCGAAACCGCGTTTGGTGAAGATCTTGATCAGTAGCGGTGTCAATAGGATCGAGGTCGCCAAGGCGATCCCCGCCGCGAACAGGATCTGTCTCATCCACTCCCCTGCCATCGTCGCATCGCCGAACCGGCCCGGCGTCGAAACTGCCGGGCCCGGCGAATTCGCGGCCAACCCTACTACACGATGCGGAAGTTCGTTGCGGCACTTAGAGTTTCAGGCTATCGCCGATCGCGGCGGCCGCGATCGGTTCCGGGACGGCACCGCGTGGGCGGCAGGCCAGCACCAGCAGCGCACCCGCGAACGATGCGGCGGCGGTGAACAGTGTCGCGTGGTTCCAACCCGTGAACAGCGCCGACGCATCGGAATGCGCCGGGCTGCTCGCGATTACCGAGACGACGGTGACACCGACGGCGGATCCGACGTAGCGGGCGGTGTTGTTGGCCCCACTGCCGAGGCTGCCGCGCCCCGCCGGAACGGAGGCGACCGCCTCGCGACCGAGTCCGGCATTGACGACGCCGCTGGCGATTCCGATGCCGATCAGGCTGGGCACGAAGCGCTGCCAACCGGATTCGGGTCCGAGCCCGAGCAGTGTGAGCTGACCCACTCCGACAGCGGCGAGCCCGATGGCGAGCTGGATCCGGCCGGACAACCGGATCCTGCGGGCGAACAGCGCGGTGACGACGCTGGTCGCCGACCAGGCGAAGGTGAGCCAGGCCGCGCCGAGCACCGAAATCCCCAGCGCCGCACCGACGAAGCCGGACAGGTAGGACATGAGCGCGATGATGCCCATACCGGTGGCGAAGGCGGCGCCGGCGGCGGCCAGGAAGGCGGGCCTGGTGAACAGCCGCGGATCGAGCATCGCCGCCCTGCTGCGCAATTCGACGACGAAGAAGGCGATGAGCAGCACCGGCGCCGCGACGGCGAGCCCGACCACGATGGGCCGGATGCCGCCGGATCGGCCCTCGATGAGCGCGGCGAGCAGCGCGCTCATCCCGGCGGCCAGCAGCAGCGTGCCGGGCACGTCGAGCCTGCTCGGATGCTCGACCCGGGATTCGTCCAGTAGTTTGCCCGCGGCCACCGCGATGACGGCGGCCACCACCGCGATCACCCAATACGCCGCGCGCCAATCGGCGAAGCGACCCGATACGCCGGCGAGCAAGGGGCCCAGGGCGATTCCACCGCCGACGGATGCGCCCCACACCCCGCTGGCCGCCGCGCGCGCCGGTCCCGCGGGAAAGGCGTGTGCGATCAGGCCGAGGCTGGCGGCGATCAATGCCGCGCCGCCGACGCCCTCGGCGATGCGCGCGATGACGAATGTGACCGTGCCCGGTGCGCATGCCGCCGCGACGGAGGCGATGGCGAACAGCGCGGCACCCGAGACGAAAATGCGCCGCCTGCCGTAGTCGTCGGCGATGGTGCCCGCCGAGAGCAGCGCCGCGCCGAGCCCGACGCTCATCGAGCTGAGGATCCAGATGCGCCCGCCGGAGTCGGCGCCGAGGGCGGTGGCGGTCTCGTTGATCGCGGTGAGGGGTACGCAGAAGGCGATCAGCGCGATCAGCGTGCCGCCGGATGCCACGGCCAGGGTGCGCGATTCCGAGGTGCGCATATCACTCCTATGGTCTGTTGACCGAACCGTTTGAACTATAGGTTCCATGACATGGTTCGGTCAACAGACCATTTCGGCTACACTGGACGAATGGCACTCGGCGTCGATTACGCACGGCAGGACTGCGGCCTGGCCCGCGCCCTGGAGCTGGTCGGTGAGCGCTGGACGATGCTGATCCTGCGTGACGCCTTCTACGGCGTGCGCCGGTTCACCGATTTCGCCGAACACCTCGACATTTCCAAAGCCGTTCTCACCCAACGACTTTCCGCGCTGGTCGCGGATGGGTTACTGACCAGGGAGCGGCACGGTGGCCGCGACGAGTACGTGCTCACCGAACACGGCATCTCACTGTGGCCCGCCCTCTACGCACTGGTCCAATGGGGCGATATCCGGACCTCACCGGGCGCGCCGCGCAGGCTCTGGATCCATACGACATGCGGCACCGCGGTCGATCCCACCGGCCACTGCGCGACCTGCCGGAACACCCCGGGGCCCGCCGAACTCGAAATCCATCCGGGTCCGGGGGCCGATTTCTCGATCCGCGACGATCCGGTGTCGCGCGCGCTGCGCACGCCGCACCGGCTGCTGGTGCCGTTGAATACCAAAGCGGCCACGAATACGGACTGACAAGGCCCCCAACGCATTCCGGATACCGCGTCGATCACACGGCGACCGCCTCTTCCATCTCCTCCTCGGCGGCACGATCGACCGAATGCCGCGCGACGGACACCCGGCGCTTCTTCTCGGCGATGCTCGCGACCACCACCAGCACCAAACCCGCTGCGAGCCAAAGGAACAGGCTGGCCAACCGCGCACCGAAGCCCGCGCCCGCATCGAAGTACAGCAGCCCGCGCACCCCTTCGACGAAGCCCGCCCCATTCCAAAACGCATGCAGCGCACCGAAAAAGCCGTTCTGCAACTCGGGCCGGTAGATACCGCCCGACGAGGTGAAGTTCAGCATGACGAACAACACCATCAGCACCAGCGTCGTCCAGCGCTGCAGGAAGGTGTGCAGGCCGAGGCCGACCAGCACGATTCCGGCGCAGTACAGCAAAGCCAGCGCCCACACAGCGGCCTGATCGTGGTCGACGACGTGGAAAACCGGTCCGGCGACGACGATTCCGATCACGCTGACCGCCAGCGCGGCCCCGAGGCCGAGCAGTGCGCGAACCCCCATCCGCAGCCCCGCACCGGCGGCGCCGATCGCCGCGACGCTGCCGTACGATCCGACGCTCAGCGCGACGAGCAGGAAGAAGATGCCCTGCGCGGTCGGATCACCGCCGGTGGGCGGCGCGATATCGGTGACGGTGAGCGGCACCCCCTGCTGCCCGGACACCTGCTGGAACACCACCTCGACCGCCATGGCCGTGGTGTCCGAGCCGGCCTTGGCCACCAGCAATTCGGGTCGCGGCCCATCCGGAGCGTAGGCGCCGGACAGGGTGCGGTCCCGCAATTCGCGCACCGCGTCGTCGCGGGTCGGCAGGGTGAGCACCTCCAGCTTGTCGCCCGCCCGGTCCTTCATGGTCTGGGCCAGCACCTTGACCTGCGGCGTCGTCCCGATCACCGCGACCTTCAGATGGTTCGGCTCGGGCTGATGGAAGGCGCCCAGGTAGGCCAGTGCCATACCGAGGCACATCAGCAGGGGCGTCAGTAGATGTCCGGCGACGTGCCGGAGTTGATGCTGCACCATGCGCACTCCAATGGTTGGTAAATACAACTATTATGGTTGTATCATACAACTATGACCGGACCGAGGGACGTGGCGATCGACACCATCCAGCGCGAGCTCACCGCATTCGCCCGGCGCGCCCGCGGCCGCGCCGCCGAACTGCATCCGGAACTGTCGCTCGTCGCATTCAGCATCCTGGACCTGGTGATCGAGCGCGACGGCTGCCAGGCCACCGACCTGGCCACCCACTTCCTGCTCGACAAGTCCACCGTCAGCAGGCAGGTCACCGCATTGGAGCGGCTCGGCTACCTCACTCGCGCTATCGATCCGACCAACCGCCGCAACCACATCCTGCGACCGACCCGCGAGGGCAAACGCGTCGCGCGCGAAGCGGAGGATGCCCGGCGGACCGCCTTCGCCGAACGCCTGCGCGAGTGGCCCGACGCCGACATCACCAGGTTCGCCGACTACCTGCACCGGTACAACGCCGAATGATGATCAATGCCGTTGCGTCACTGTGACACTCGACGACACACCCGACATTCGGCACACACCGCATCGATCCACCGACCCGCGCACGCGGCGGCCGACCGGCGTCGTAGGCTGTCGGCTGCCGCCACATCGCCAGCAATCGGGAGGGCTCGCCTGTGCCACAACCTTATGCGCCGTCCGCTTATCCGAGCACACGGCGCGAACCCGAGCGCATCACCCCGTCCGGCTGGTGGTTCGCCCTCGGCGCACTATTCGCGGTGATCGGAATCGTCGGTGGAATCACTTACGCGGCAACGGGTTTCGTGCGGCCAGTGGACCGCATCGCCGCATTCCAGCGGGCGAGCGCGCCGGGCCCCGCACCGGTCCGGCTCACCGACAGCGGTGACTACTACGTCTACCTCGAATATCAGGGCGCTCGCCTCTCCGAACCCGCGCACCCCGTCACCGTCGAACTCACCGATCCGGACGGCAAACCCGTCCAACTGCGCCACCGCGAATCCAGTATGGGTTATCGCGTCGACGGCCACGAGGGCCGAGTCGCCTACGCGTTCACCGCATCCCGGCCCGGCACGTACCAGGTCGCGACGGACGGTGAGGACATCTCGGCCGCCATCGGACCCGGCGTCGGCGCGTCGTTCGTCGGTCCGCTCGTCATCGGCGGCGCACTGATCTTCACCGGCCTGCTCGCCTGCCTGGCAACCACACTCGTCGTCGCGGCACGGCGCGGCGCGCACAAGACCGAGCCCGCACCGGTGGGTAATGCCGCGGGCGCGTTCCGGCAGTGGCACGAATACTGAATCCGTCGCGTTTCGCCGGTGGCCATTCGGCCGTCATCTGACGGACGACTGATACCGCTACGGTCCGAGCGGTGGCAGCGCGCGGATCCGAGGACGTGACGGAGCAGATCCGTCGTATCCGCCTGTTCGGCGCCACCGGCAGCGTACTGCTGGCGATCGGCGCGCTCGGCGCGGGAGCGCAACCGGTGCTGCAGGATCCGACGCAGGGCGTGCGGTTCATCGGCCTGTTCGCCCGGGTGCCGACCTCGGCCATGACCATGTGCCTGCTCGGCATCGCGATGATCGTCGCGGCCTGGCTGCTGCTCGGCCGATTCGTCACGGATCTGAGCCGGGCACAGCTACTCGGCACGGTCGGGCTCTGGACGGCCCCGCTGGTCGTCGCGCCGCCGCTGTTCAGCCAGGACGTCTATTCCTATCTGGCACAGGGGGAAATCGGCGCGCGCGGACTGGATCCGTACGCGCTCGGGCCGGGCCCCGCGCTCGGCATCGATAACGTGCTCACCCGGGCCGTGCCGACGATCTGGCGCGATACGCCCGCACCGTACGGTCCGCTGTTCCTCTCGCTCGGTCGCGGGATTTCGCGGCTCACCGGCGACGATATCGTCGCGAGCATCCTCATGCACCGGGCCGTCGCGCTGATCGGTATCGCGCTGATCGCCTGGGCGCTACCGCATTTGGCGGTGCGGTGCGGGGTCGCGCCGGTGCGGGCGCTGTGGCTCGGCGCGGCCAATCCGCTGGTGCTTTTCCATCTCGTCGCGGGCGTGCACAACGAGGCGCTGATGATGGGGCTGATGCTCACCGGCGTTGTCGCGGCGCTCACCGCGATCGAAGCGGACGGCCCGCCGAACGCCCGGACCGCGGCGCTGCTGACCGGCGGCTGCGCCTTGATCGCGCTGGCCGCGATGGTGAAGATCCCCGCGCTGGTCGCGCTCGGTTTCATCGGAATGGCGTTGGCGCGGCGCTGGATTCGCCGCGGGATGGCCCCATTGTTCGCACTGCCCGCCGCCGCGGCGCTCACCGCGGCGGTCGCGGGCACGGTGATGCTGGTGACGAGCACCGTCAGCGGACTCGGCTTCGGCTGGCTCGGCACCCTCGATATCGCGACCGCCATCCGCAGCTGGCTGTCCCCGTCCACCGCGCTCGGCATGATCACCGGATTCGGCGGCGTACTGCTCGGACTCGGCGATCACACCACCGCGGTGCTCGGATTCACCCGCCCTCTAGGCGAACTCATCGCGGCGGCCATCACCGTGCGGCTCCTGTTCTCGGTCTACCGGGACCGGTTACATCCCGTTGGCGGACTGGGCCTTTCGATAGCCGCCATCGTCATTCTCTTCCCGGTGATGCACCCTTGGTACCTGCTCTGGGCCATCCTCCCGCTCGCCGCCTGGGCAGCCACAACCGGCTACCAACGCGCCATCATCGGCATAACAGTGCTCTTCTCGTTCCTACAGGTACCAAGCGGCTCGGAATACCAATCCCCCTTCGCGGTAGCCCTGGCCGCCGCAGCAGCCGCCATCACCGGCCTGACCCTGATCTTCTTCACCCGAACGACCCTCCCCTGGCGCGCGACAGGCACCCGCGTGGCGTATTCCGCCGATGCGGCGACACGCGAGCGGGCTCGGCATTCCGCGGAACCGTCCGGCGTCGCGGCCGCGGCTCAGTCGTGATGGGGTTTGCCGACGGTGAAGCCGGAAGTATCGATCGGGCCCGGGAAGAGGGAGCGGTTGGTGGCGGCTATGCCGGTGGGCTGGGCGGGGAAGGCGGACAGGGGTTTTCCGTCGATGGCGATATCGGTGAAGGTGATGGGGGTGAATCTGGGCAGAGCGTTGTCGAGGACGCCTTCTACGACTACCTCCGCGGTGCGGGCGGGTTCGGGTGATTCGCGCTGCGTCGATCGGGTCCAGCCGCGGGTGCGGTTTTCCAGGGTTGTGGTGTAGGCGACGCCGTCGTAGGTGACGGTCGCGCGGACGGTGTCGCCGGGGCGGACGACCGCGTCGGAATAGTCGTGCGGCGGCTCCGGGTACGCCTCCCACCACGACCGGCTGTCGGGCCGGGCGCGGCAGGCGTCGCCGAGCGCCCCGAACGCGCATATCCGATCGGCGACGGGACCCAAAGTGTCGAAGGCGTTTTGGCTGGCCAGCTGCAACAGTTCGGCCAGCGGCGGGTTCCGGTCGGTCCAGTCGGCGGCGGCGCCCTGCAGGGCGAGCCCGGGATCGGCCGCGATATCGGCCGATACGCTGTCGCAGGTGGTTTCGGTGCCGGTCTGCACCAGCGGCAGCGCGAGCGCGCCGTCCACCGCGTCACCGTTGAGCCCGACCCATGGCGAAATCTCTTGCACCACACCGGGATGCGTGCACACCACGGTGGGCTGCACCCAGCTGGCGGTGACCGTCCGGAACGCGCCGTGCACCACATACCCGGCCCAGTTGCTGATATCCGGCGCCTCGGCGCGCTGCGGCGCGGCCTCGGCGACGCCGTTATCCGCTCCGATGATCAGCACCGCGACCACAACCGCCCACACCCGCGCATCGCATACCGACAGCCGCATGGCAGCGAACAATAGCCGAGCGCTATCGCGACACCGGCACGGCATCCGTTTCGAACCGACCTCGGCTGCGTAAGCTCACCCGCATGCGATTGAGCACCCGAAACCAACTGGACGGCACCGTCATCTCGGTGACCCGCGGTGAGGCCATGGCCGTGATTCGCGTCCGGCTCAACGGCGGTGACGAGATCACCTCCTCCATCACCCGCGACGCCGCCGACGATCTCGGGCTCGACGCCGGATCGCCGGTCAAGGTGCTGATCAAGTCGACAGAGGTCGCGCTCGGCGTCGAATAGCGGGCATCGTGCCTGGCAGTTATCTGGAAATCGACCGTCGCCGGGACGCGCTGCGCACCAATCTGTGGTTCGTGCCCGCCGTCGAGGTACTGGCGGCGATCGTGCTCTTCGCAATCACCTTCGCCCTCGATCGCGCCGCGTACCGGGCGGTGTTCACCGTCCCGTCCTGGGTGATCGGCGGCACCCCCGACGCGGCGCGGCAGCTGCTCACCGCCATCGCTGCGGCCATCATCACCGTTGTCGGCGTTGTCTTCTCGATCACCATCGTCGCGCTCACCCTGGCCTCCACCCAATTCGGCCCGCGCATGCTGCGCACCTTCATCCGCGATCGGGGCACCCAGGTCACCCTCGGCACCTTCGTCGCGAGCTTCGTCTACGCGATCGCCGCCCTGGTGTCGATCGGGCCCGATTTCGTGCCGCATATCTGCACCACCGTCTCGATCGTCTCGCTCGTCATCGATCTTGCGGTGCTGATCTATTTCATCAACCACGTCGCGATGCAGATCCAGCTGCCGAATGTGATCGCCGGGATCGCGGTCGAGGTGTCCAGCGCGGTCGAGGTGAACCGGTCCACCACCGGGGCGCCCGAGCGGGGACCGTCGGCCGATGAACTGCTGCGCCTGCTGGCCGCGGAGGGCGGCGAGGTCCGGGTCGCGGGCAGCGGCTACCTGCAGTACATCCGGTACGAGAAGCTGGTGCGCATCGCCACCGAGGCCGACGCGGTGATCCACCTCCCCTACCGGCCCGGCCACTTCCTGACCCAGGGGCAGGTGGTCGCCACCGTCTGGCCCGCGTCCGCCGCCGATCAGGTCGCCGAGCAGTTCGCCCGCGTACACGTCGCGGGTTCGACCCGAACCCTCACCCAGGACATCTCCTTCGGCATCGACCAGTTGGTCGAGATCGCACTGCGCGCGCTCGGCCCGGCGACCAACGATATTTTCACGGCCCTCGCCTGCATAGATTGGCTCGGCGACTGCCTGTGCCGGATCACCACCTCCTGGGATCCGGATCCGGTCCGCCGTGGCAGGGACGGCGCCATCCGGGTGATCGCCACCCACGCCGGCTATGAACGCCTTGTGCAGCGCGCCTTCGAGAAGATCCGCCAATCCGGTGTCGGCATGCCCGCCGTGATGATCCGGCAGTTGGACACGCTGGCCACCATCATGGATCGCACCACCACCCTCGAACAGCGTCAGGTGCTGCTGGACCAGGCCGCGATGATCGAGCGCTCGGCTCGCGCGTCGGTGCCGGAACCGGCCGACCGCGAGGACGTACTGCGCCGCTACCGCGCGCTCGTCGACCCGAGCCCCGAGCGATACCCGGACCAACCGAACTGATTCGCGTCCTCCGGCGATCAGCCGGGTCGCGCGACCTGCGCCCGGCGCGGGATCGGCCTGGTCACAGCTCAGTGCCTGCCGCTATAACCGCAGCATGACGGCCGGTATAGTCCGGGTGTGATCGACTGGGCGGCAATGGATTCGGCTGCGGTTCGGGTCGTCGGGCTGGCCGTGGTCGACAGCTTCGATCCGGTCGCGCTCGCCATAGTCGCCACCACCGTCGCCGCGCACCGCCGCATCTGTTCGGCCGTCACCTTCACCGCGACGCTCGCGACGCTGAGCGTCGGTGTCGGCGTGGCGATCACCTCCGGATTCCACCGGCCGCTGCTGCTCGACGCGCTGCGCACCATCGCCGAATTCCGGCCGCTGCTCGGGCTGCTGCTGGTGGCGGCGGGCGGCTACGAATTGTTGCGCGGCCACAGAACATTGCCGCCGCTGCCATGCCGCACCTTGGCGACGGTGCCGGTCGCCATCTCGTATTACGTTGTCAGCCTGCCTTTTTCGGCCGCGACGCTGACCAAGTTGATCACCGCCACCGCCGTCGTCACCGAATTCCCGGCCCGCTCACCGCTGGTCGTGATCTACGCCGCGATCCTCGCGCTGCCACAGCTCGCGGCCATCGCGCTGTGCGGCTGGCTGCGGCCGGGCGCGGAATCCATCACCCGTGGGCTGGCCGTCGCCAGCAATATCCTGCTCATCGTGATCGGACTGTTGCTCATGACCATTCCGGAGTGAGCGAATGGGCACAGCCTCCCCGCTCGCGACGGAGCGAGCGCTAGGGGAGCGAATGTACGCGCGCCGCGATCACGTCGGTGAAGCGGTCGAGCGCCGACGGCGCCAGGTCGAAGAACATCGCCGGTTCGATGAGTTCCACTTCCATCAGCAGGAATTCGCGCCCCCGGCACACACCGTCGACCCTGGCGTACACGGGCGGTTCCGGCAGCGCGTCGAGCGTGGCGCGCGCCTGCTCCGACAACCACGCGGGCGGATCGGCCAATTCGGCCACGCCGCCGAACATCGGCTGGACCCGGTAATCGGATCCGATGGGCCGCTTGATAACCGCGTGACTGGGCGCACCGTCGAAGAAGTACAGCGACCACTCCCCGTCGGTGCGCACCTCGGGAACGAAGGCCTGCACCAGCGCGGTCCCCGAGGCGGTGATCGCATCGAGCGTGCGCTGTCCGATGTCCGCCGCACTAGCGTCGCGCGAGATCCGCACGGTGTCGTCCGCGCCCGCCGAAATCGCCGGTTTCACAACGGCATCGGCCCAGCCCCTGGCATCGAGCAAATCCGTCAACCGCACCGCCGCGCCCTGCGGCACGAATACGGTCGGGACGATGCGGACGCCGCGTTCCTCCAGCTGCCGCAGATATGTCTTATCGCTGTTCCAGCGCACCAGGTCCGGCGAATTCCACACGGCCGCACCGGTCCAGCCGAGCTGGCTCAGCCACTCGTGGAAATCATCGCAGCGCCGGTGGTATCCCCAAACCCCGTTCAGGACAACGGCATCGTAACCCGACCACTCGGCCGCCGGATCGTCCCACGGCAGGAACCGCGCATCGATGCCCGCCGCGCGCAGGCCCGATATCAAACCGGCATCCTGCGGGAGCAGGGTCGGGTACTTGACGCAGGTCGCGATGGCGAGTGTCGGCACCACACGATGATATTGCCCCACGTCGACTAGGGAGTGTTTCGAAGTGGTGAGGGCGGTCCGTCCGGCCCGCCCTCACTGGTGTCGTAGCCATTGGTTGATCGCGGCGATGTGGATGGTGGCCAGGTAGCGGACGGCGAGTTTGTCGTAGCGGGTGGCCACGGCCCGATGCTGTTTGAGCTGGTTGATGCCGCGTTCGACCGCGTTGCGGTCGCGGTAGATCACCGAGTCGAAGGCCGGCGGACGGCCACCGGCGGGTCCTCGGTTGCGGCGGTGCGCGGCTTGATCGGCGGGAACCGGGATAGTCACCCGGATGCCGCGCTGCCGCAACCATTCCCGGTTACCGCGACTGGAATACGCCTTGTCGGCCAGCACCCGCACCGGCCGCACCCGCGGCCGACCACCCCCGGGTTTGGGCACCTCGATCCCGTCCAGCACCGCCGTCATCTGCGGACTGTCACCCGCCTGACCCGGGGTGATCAACACCGACAACAACCGGCAGCCCTGCTCACACGCCAGATGCAGCTTCGTGCTCCACCCGCCCCGCGACCGGCCCAACCCGTGATCGACCGGCTCCCGGTCACCGACCCCGCCCGGTGGTTCGGCCTGCCCGTGGCCATCGCGGCGAGCTCCGGCGGCGTGCTGGTGAGCCCGGGCGATCGTGGAGTCGACACCGACCTGCCAGACGATCGCACCAGCCGCATCGGCGAACGCCTGCAACAGTTTCAGGATCAGCACCCACACTCCGGCGCGCTGCCAGCGCCGGAACAGCCCATACACCGCCAGCCAGGACCCGTACTCGACCGGCACGTCCCGCCACGGTGACCCGACCCGAGTCCGCCACCGGATCCCGTCGATCAGCTGACGTTTCGTCCACTTCGGCGGGCGTCCCGCCTTCTTCCCACGAGGCAGCAACGGCTCCAACCGCGCCCATTGGGCATCGGTCAGATCCGCACGCCCCGTCACCGCTACGCTGGCCACGAGGTCTCCGGCACTATTCAGGTTTGCTTGGTCGCTAACCCGAAATACCGGAGACCTCACCCATACGCCAACGCGGGCAACAGCTTCCACCGAAACACACTGATGGGGTGGCACCGCATAGCGGTGCCACCCCATCACCTACTTCGAAACACGCCCTAGCCGAGCAGCACACCGAGAATGGTAATCACATTCAGCGCGCCGAAGACGTAGATCGATCCGACGTGCGTGTATTTCGCGGTGTCTTTGTCGAATTCGGCGTCGAGGCGGCGAATCAGCCCGGCCAGCTGGGTGAGCCAGCCCGCGAGCACGGCATCCCCCGCGATCAGGATCCACACCGGCAGCGGATAACTCACACAGAACCAGACCCAGCAGGCGGCGCCCACCGCCTGTGCCGTCAGCGCCACCAGGCAGACGCGGGTGACGCCGAAGACCACGGGTGTGGTGCGCCGCCCGCCAGCGGCGTCGTTGTCCAGGTCGCGCACGTCCTGGGTGATGCCCTCGCCGACACCCATGAACAATGCGACGAATATCGCGAAAAGCCATGCGCGCGACCATTTGTCGGTTTCGATCACCTGTCCCGCGATGCCGAACATCAGCAGCCAGATGGTGGGCCACATCAGCTGCGGCCAGATCGGCCTGCCCGAAAGCCGCAGCGGCGGAACGTTGTACGCGGTCGCGACGGCCACCGCCCCCGCGACCAGCGCACCGACGAATTCGGATAGCAGGAATGCGAGGCCGATTCCGAGCAGGCTCAGCAGCGCACCGCAGACGATGAAATCGCCCGCGCGACCCCGCCCGGTGACCAGCACCCGCGCGTATCGCGACCGTTCCGAACTGGCGCTGTCGATATCGACGTCCATCGCGTCGTTGATCAGCGTCGAGCCCAGGTGGATCGCGCCGAGGACAATGCCGGACACCAGGATCTTCCATAGCGGAACCCAGTGCGTGAACAGCACGCTGAACATGGCCAGCGGGGCCAGCACATCGAACCAGAGCCGCGTCCACACCCGGGTGGAACGTAGGATTCCGGCCGCCCGCACGGCCACCGAGGGCCCGGCCCGGTGCACCGCGGTATCGATGAACGTTCTGGCGGTCGCCACCGGCGCGGTGTTCGCGAAGCTGCGCAACAGCCCTCCCCCGTACGGGTTGCCTTCAGGTCGCCCACAGGGGTAGTCGATGTCGCTCCGACTCGCCCGCGAATTCGCGGTAAGTGGTCGGAATTGTCCGTACCCCTCCGGCGTGTCAGCCGGGCTCGCCGCATGGCGCATGCCACTCCCGCCGGCGTGGCATGCGCACAACCGGGTTCAGGCGTGCAGTGCGCGAAACACCCGGTACAGCTTCTCCTTGTCCTCGAATCCGATTCCGGGCGTGTCACCGAGCCCGATCCGGCCGCCCGCGATGACGGCGTTGTCGGCGAATCCGCCCGTCGGCTGGAATTCACCCGGATACGACTCGTTACCGCCCAACTTCAGCGCCGCCGCGATGTGCAGCGAGAACTGGTGTCCGCCATGCGGTATGCAGCGCCGCGCCGACCAGCCGTGTTGCCGAAGCATCTGCTGGATCCGCAGATATTCCACCAGCCCGTAGCCGAGCACCGGATCGAATTGCAGATAGTCGCGGTCGGGCCGCATACCCGCGTAGCGGATCAGGTTCCGGGCATCGGCCACCGAGAAGAGGTTCTCCCCCGTCGCCAGCGGCCCGGGGTAGCGCTCGGAAAGCGTTGCGTGCAGGGCGAAGTCGAGCGGATCGCCCGGCTCCTCGTACCAGAACAGCCCGTACGGTTCCAGCGCCCGGCCGTAGGCGAGCGCGGTATCCAGATCGAAGCGGCCGTTGGCGTCCACCGCGAGCCGGGATCCGTTGCCGTCCAACACCTCCAGTACCGCCTCGACGCGCTTGATATCGTCGGACAGGCTCGCGCCGCCGATCTTCATCTTCACCACGTCGTAACCCTGGTCCAGGAAGCCGCGCATCTCGTCCTGGAGTTGCGCCAGCCCCTTGCCGGGCGCGTAGTAACCGCCTGCGGCATAGACGAATACGTCGTCGTCGGGCGCGCCGAGCCGGTAATGCTCGGCGAGCCACCGGTACAGCGGCAGCCCGGCCAGTTTGGCCGCGAGGTCGAACAGCGCCATATCGATGACGCCGACCGCCACCGACCGTTCCCCGTGTCCGCCGGGTTTCTCGTTGCGCACCATCACATCCCACGCGCGCGCCGGATCGATGGCGCGGCCGTCGTCGGTCAGCAGATCGTCCGGGGCCGCCTGCATGAGCCGGGGAATGATGCGGCGGCGCAGGATTTCACCCGCGCTGTAGCGGCCGTTGGAGTTGAATCCGTAGCCGACCACCGGTTCGCCGTCCCGGATCACATCGCTGACCACCGCGACGATGGAGCAGTCCATCGCGCTGAAGTCGATGAAGGCATTGCTCATCGAGGAACTGATCGGGACGGTGCCCTCGTGTATCGCGACGATAGGAGGCATATCTTGTTCTCCTTAACTATCTTTCGAACATCGCAGGCCGATGCTCGCGGCGGCGGCCGCCCGGTCCAGCCCGCCGGGTTCCCACCGCGCGACGACGATGGTGGCCACCGCGTTGCCCAGCACATTCGTCAAAGCCCTTATCAGCGAAAGGAATCGGTCGACGGACAACACCAGCGCGAGTCCGGCGACCGGGACGAGCGCGGTGGCGGCCACCGTATTGGCCAGGGTGACGAAGGCCGACCCGCTGATGCCCGCGGTGCCCTTGGACAGCAAAAGGAACGCCAGGAACAGCGTCAGCTGATCGCCGAAGCCCAGCGGCGTCCCGTACACCTGCCCGATGAACACCACACAGATCGGCACCACCACGGCGACACCGTCGAGGTTGAACGAAAACCCGGTCGGCACAACGAGTCCCACCACGCTGCGCCGGCACCCGACGCCCTCCAACCGCTCCATCAGCCGCGGCAGCACGGCCTCCGACGACGAGGTGCCGAGCACCACCAGCAGTTCCCCGCGCAGCACCTTGATCAACCGGAACAGCGAGAATCCGGCGAGCAGCGCGACGCCGCCGAGCACGACGAGCACGAAAACCGCCAGCGCCAGCGCGGATACGGCCACCAGCCGCATCAGCGCGGTCAGCGTCTGCGGACCGTACTTGCCGACCGTGGCCGCGACCGCGCCGAAGGTGCCGATCGGCGCGAGCAGCATGATCATCCCGATCATCCGGAACAGCACGGCGCTGAGCCGGGCGCAGCCCGTGACGATCGGCTGGGATACGTTGTCCGGCAGGCGAAGCAGCGCGACGGCGAACAGCACCGCGAACATCAGCACCTGCAGGATGTGGCCGCCCGCGAAGGCGCCGACGGCGTTGTTCGGCACCAGATCCGCGAGGAAGGCCGAGAACGAGGTGTTCTTGGCATCACCGCTCACGTAGCTGTTGATGTCACCGGAAGCGTGTGCGGGCGGCGCGACGCCGGAGCCAGGCCGCAGCAGGTTCACCGCGGCCAGCCCGATCACCATGCCGACGGTGGTGACCACCTCGAAGTAGATCAGCGCCCGAACGGCAATGCGCCCAACGGCTTTCATACCGCCCGCGGTCACGATCCCGGTGACCGTCACCAGGAATACGATCGGCGCGATCAGCATCTGGATGAGCGCTATGAACGAGGTGGCGACCGGCTGCACAGCCGCACCCGCCTTCGGCGCGAGGATGCCGAATATCGCGGCGGCGATCGCCGCGACGAGCACCTGGAAGCTGGTGTTGGTGACCAGCCTGCGCCACCGGGACGGACCGGCGGCGGACTCCGGTGTGACGTCGATTGTCGTGCTGCTCATGTGAATTACCCCGCGTCATCACAGATCCGGCACGAGGGTTTCGCGCAGCGCGGCGCGGTCGACGGTCAGGCCGAGGCCCGGCCGGTCCGGCACGGCGATGCGGCCGTCCACCGGTTTCGGCGCGTCGGGGAAGAGCAGTTCGCCCACCTGCACCATGCCCAGATGCCACTCCAGGATCCAGCCGTTCATCAGCCCGGCCAGCGTGTGCAGGTTGAACAGCGGCCAGCCGCCGCCGTGCGCCAGCGGCAGATTGTAGATCTGCGCGAGGTGGGCGGCCTTGCGCGCCTCGGTGAATCCGCCGCAGTAGCAGACATTCGGCTGCAGGATGTCGACGGCCTGATGTTCGACCAGCTCACGCAGCCGCCAACGATGACCCTCCATCTGCCCGGCCGCCAACGGAATTCGGGTGTGCCGCCGCAGATCCGCCATGGCGCGCGCGTCGTTCTGGTGCAGCGGTTCCTCGAACCACGTCAGGCCGACGTCTTCCACGGCGCGACAGAGGAATCCGGCCTCCACCGGGGTGAACAGGTAGTTGGCATCGATCATGAGATCGATGTCGTCACCGACCTCGGCCCGCACCGCGCGGATGCGCGCCGCGTCCTCGCGCCAGCCGCCCTTGTCAACGGCCACAACGAGTTTCAGCGCGCGCACACCCTGATCCAATTGCAGCCGAGCGGCGGCGGCCAGCGTTTCCCGGTCGTACTGCGGGAATCCGAACGTCACGTAGATGGGCACCTCGGTGCGCGCGCCGCCGAGCAGACTGGCCACCGAACGCCCGGCGATCTTGCCCTTGATATCCCACAGCGCGATGTCGAGCAGCGAAAGGGCGCTGGACACCACACCCGTCATCGTGCGCGGATTCAATGTGCGCCAGACCTTTTGGTGGATGGCCTCGGTCTCCGTCGGATCCATGTCCCGCACGACGGGCAGGAAGTGCCGCTCCAGCGCGACCACCACGGATCTGGCGAGGAAATGTCCGGTGAGCGCGACGCCGGTGAGCCCCTGATCGGTTTCCACCTCGCAGAAGACGAATTCCTTCTGCTCCTCGCGGCCGTAGCCGCTGACCTGTTCGCTCATCAGCGGCACCGAGATCGATGTGGTGTGCACGCTGGCCCGGATGTCCTTGATTTTCATCCGTCCTCCTTCGTTCGCATTGGACGGTGGCCCGAGTCTGCGCCGGTAAATTGTCAACTGTCAACGATTTGCAATTGACGATCGACTGTGCGAGCATGCGGAGCTGTCGTCCAGGTGATGCGAGTTGGAGTGCCGATGCCGGAGCCCACGGAAGCAATGAGCGCGCTGCAGCGCCGGGTCGCCGAGCGCCCATCCCTGCTCGGCCTGATCGCCGAGGAACTGGAGCGAATGATCATCACCGGCGCGCTGAAGGGCGGCGACCGGATCAACGAATCCGCGCTGGCCCTGCGGCTCGGGGTGAGCCGGGGCCCGGTGCGCGAGGCCTGCCGTCAGCTGGAACGCGGCAGGCTCGTCGAATTCCGCACCAACCGCGGCATGTTCGTGCGCGAGATCTCCATCGACGAGGCCGCCCAGCTCTACGACATCCGGGCCGGCCTGTTCGGGCTCGCGGGCCGCCTCGCCGCCGAACGCGTCACCCCCGAGCAGGTCGCCGAGCTCCGAAAGGCGGTGCGGCGGCTCGAAAAAGCCATCCCGAAGGTGGACGACTACTACCCGGGCAATGTCGATCTGCACCGCGAACTCGTGGCACTGTCGGGTAATCCGCGCCTGTGCCAGCTCTACGACGATATCTCCAAGGAGCTGCACCTGTTCCGGCGGCACGGGCTCGAAACCGCTACCGCCAGGCGCACTTCCAATGCGCAGCACGCCGAGATCCTGGACCGGCTCGCGGCGGGCGACACCGCGGCGGGCACGCTGATGGAGGCGCATATCCGCTCCGGCAAGGAGCGCATGCTCGCCGCATCTGGTGACTGAATACCCCTGCCGCGACACCTTTCTCGGACCTACCATCAGCTGGAGCGCCGAGGTTGCGACGGGCCGGTCGGCGGACCTGCCCCCGGCGCCACGGAGGCCACCATGAAGGCGATCGTGCAGGAACGTTACGGCGCGCCGGATGTCCTGACGCTGCGCGAGGTTCCGGTTCCCCAGCCGGGAGCCGATGAGGTGCGGGTTCGGGTGCACGCCGCGAGCGTGAACGCATATGACTGGCACGTGCTGCGCGGTGATCCCCGTGTGCTGCGGCTGATTTCACCGACGGCCGGGCTGCGCGGACCCAAACGACCGATTCGCGGCCGGGATTTCGCGGGCCGGGTCACGGCGGTGGGCAGCGCGGTCACGCAGTTGCGGGTCGGCGACGAGGTATACGGCGACCTGGGCGAGGCGGATGGCGCGTTCGCCGAATATGTTTGCGCTCCAGCTGATCTCGTCGACATCAAACCGGCGGGACTGACATTCGAGCAGGCGGCGGCGGTGCCGCTGGCCGGTATCACCGCATTGATGGGCCTGCGCGATGTCGGGCAGGTGCGGCCGGGCCAGCAGGTGCTGATCAACGGCGCGTCGGGTGGTGTCGGCACATTCGCCGTACAACTGGCCAAGGCGTTCGGCGCACACGTCACCGGCGTGTGCAGCACCCGCAATGTCGAGCTGGTGCGCTCGCTCGGCGCCGACGATATCGTCGACTACACCCGAGAAGACTTCGCCGCCAACGGAAAACGCTACGACATAGTCTTCGACCTGGTAGCGAATCGATCGCTAGGCGCACTGAAGAACGCGCTGCGACCCGAGGGCGTACTCGTCATATCCGGCGGCGGCGTCTTCACCGGCGGCAGTTTCCTCGGGCCGATGGCGTTATCCATCAAGGGTCTGTTGGCGGCGCGCTTCGGCCGGTTGCGGGCACGGCAACTGATGGAGAAGCCGGGACGGGACAAGCTCGCGACACTGCGCGAACTCATCGAATCCGGAAGCGTCGCACCGGTTATCGACCGCACCTATCCACTGGACCGGGCGCCCGATGCGATCCGCTACCTGGAATCGGAGCACGCGCGTGCGAAGGTGGTTCTCACAGTGTGATCACTCCGGTGCGAGCACACCTTTCGCGATCACGGTCAGCAGTTCGGTGAGCGCGGTGGCGAAGTCGAGGCGGACGGCCGCCAGGTCCGGATTCCGCTCGTACGCGGTCACCATGGCCGCCGACGGATTGGTGTGACTCCACAGGCTGCCCGCCGAAAAGACAAGCACCCCAGCGAATTTCATCGCATCGTCGGGCCCGAACTCGGGTAACGCGCCGCGCACCAGCTCGGACAGTTCCGCGGTGGCGGCGAGCCAGGAGCGTTTGAAGCGGGCCGCGACCTCGGGCGAGACGTTGCGCTCCAGCACGGCGGCCTGGGAGCTCCAGAGCTCGCACAGCATCGGCTTCGCGGCCAGGGTCGACACCACCGCGTCGATCACCCACTTGCGCCGGGCGGGCAATTTGCCCGTGGCGCCGGACAGCTTGGGCCGCAACTCCGTCAGCCATTCCCGGTAGGTCAGGTCCAGCAGCTCCAGCAGCACCGCCTCCCGGGATTCGAAGTAGCGCAGCACATTCGATTTCGCCAGCCCGACACACCTGGCCAGCTCGTTGAGGCCGATATCGGCCACCGGACGCTTGGCGAGCATGGCGGCCGCGGTATCCAGAATCGTGCGCCTGCGCGCCTGGCGCTGCTCCTCACTGCGTGCCCGTTGGAAGCCCATGCCGCGATTATTTCAGACCATCGGTCTATTGACATCAGACCATTGGTCTCTTAGCGTTGAGGACGCAACAGACCATTGGTCTTTTACCCCGAATCCAGGGAGTGCAGGATGTTCGAAATTCCCGATCAAACCGGCAAAACGATCGTCGTCACCGGGGCGAACAGCGGCCTCGGCAAGGAGGCCGCCGCCCGGCTCGCCGGTGCGGGCGCGCAGGTGATCATGGCCGTGCGCACACCCGCCAAGGGCGAGGCCGCCAAGGCCGAAATCCTCGACCGCCACCCCGCCGCCAAGCTGGAGGTCCGCCGGCTCGACCTCGCCGAACTGGCCTCGGTGCGCGAATTCGCCGACGATCTCATCGCCACCGGCACCCGGCTCGACGTGCTCGTCAACAATGCGGGCGTGATGGCCCCGCCCGAACGGCACACCACCGCGGACGGCTTCGAACTCCAATTCGGCAGCAATTTCCTCGGCCCGTTCGCGCTCACCATGCGGCTGCTGCCGCAGCTACTGCGCGCGGACCACCCCCGCGTCGTCACCATGAGCAGCGGCTTCGCCGATTTCGGCCGGATCCGGCTCGACGATCCGCAATCCGAGCGCGGCTACAGCGGATACCGCGCATACGCGCAGTCCAAACTGGCCGATCTGATCCTGAGCGTGCGGCTCGCCGAGATCGCCACACAGCGCGGCTGGCCGCTGCTCAGCATCGCGGCCCACCCCGGCTACACCCGCACCAATCTGCAGACCACCGGCCCGAATATGGGTCGCAACACCGCACTTCTCGGAATGCTCAACTCGGTCGGCATGCGGATCATGCCGTCCATGGATGTGGCGCAGGGCGTCGAATCACTGCTCATCGCGGCCACCGATCCGGCGGCGCGAAACGGCGGATACTACGGTCCCAGTGGGCGATTCGGCACCGTCGGCCCCGCGGGGCCCGTCCGGATCAACCGGCGCGCACAGGACCGCGAGGTGGGCCGGCGGCTGTGGGCCATGGCCGAACAACTCACCGGAACCCAACTGCCGCAGTAACTTTCGAGGGTCAGTGCGGTATCGCATCGATGATGGCGCGGGCGCCCTGGCGCAGCAGATCGGCGCCGACGAAGAAGCCGAGCGCCTGCGGCTCCTCCGGCACACCCCACTGGTGTGAATCCAGCCAGCGGCTGCCGTCGGCGCTGAAAACCTTGCCGTACAAGGTCAGTCGGCCGGTGGGCTCGGTGCGCGCGAATCCGGCGATCGGCGAATTGCAGTGTCCCTGCAGCGCATGCAGCATCGCCCGCTCCGCATCGGCCAGCCGCCTCGTCTCCGGATGATCGAATCGCTTTGCCAGATCCAGCATTTCGGTGTCATCTGCCCGGCACTGCAATGCGATGATGCCCGCGCCGATGGGTGGGCACATGGTCTCCAGGTCCAGCGTTTCGGTGATGCGGTCGGCCCGGCCCACCCGGTGCAATCCGGACACCGCCGCGATCAGCACGTCGACGTACCCGTCCTCCAGCCGGGCCAGCCGGGTATTCACGTTGCCGCGCAACGGTTTCACGGTCAGGTGCGGGTAGTGCAGCAGCAATTGCGCGGTGCGGCGCACCGAACTCGTGCCGACAACGGCGCCCGCGGGCAGCTCGGCGAGCGGTGCGCCGGACCGGCTGATCACCACGTCGTGGATATCGTCGCGCGGCAGATATCCGGCGAAGGCGAGCCCCTCCGGCACCGGGATATCGCCGGGAATGTCCTTGAGGCAGTGCACCGCCAGATCGGCCTCGCGGTCGAGCAGGGCGCGATCGATCTCCTTGACGAACGCGCCCTTCCCACCGAGCTTCGACAGGTCGCCCATCCAGCGGTCGCCCGCCGTGGTGACCTTGACCAGTTCGCTCTCGGCGCCCGCCGCGGCCAGCAACCCGGCCACCTGCTCCGCCTGCGCCAGCGCCATCGGACTGGACCGGGTGGCGATGCGGATCACGCGCGACATAGCGCGGACTCTACTCGCCACCGCGCGTGTCCTGTCGCCGGTACCGACCGTTACCGGCGTTACCGGTTCCCGGCGTCGGCCGCCAGCTGGTGCAGCGCCGCGACCAGCCGATCCACCTCCGCGCAGGTGTTGTAGAACGCCAGCGACGGCCGGACCGTCGCCTCCAGTCCGAAGCGCCGCAGAATCGGTTGGGCGCAATGGTGTCCGGCGCGCACGGCGATGCCCTTCTCGTTCAACGCCCGGCCGACCTGATCGGGTTGATAGCCGTCGAGCACGAACGACATCACGCTCGCCTTCGTCTCGGCGGTGCCGATCAGCCGCAGCCCCGGCACCTCGCGCAGCCCCGCCGTGGCGTACTCGAGCAGGAAATGCTCGTAGGCCGAGATGTTTTCGATGCCGATGCGTTCGACGTATTCGATGGCCGCGCCGAGACCCACCGCATCGGCGATATTTCCGGTGCCCGCCTCGAAACGCGCGGGCGGCGGCTGATAGGTCGAATGCTCCAGCGTGACATCGGTGATCATATTGCCGCCGCCCTGCCATGGCGGCAGATCACGCAGCACGTCGGCCGCGCCGTACACCGCGCCGATTCCGGTCGGCCCGTACAGCTTGTGCCCGGAGAAGACGAAGAAATCGGTGCCGAGTCCGGTGACGTCGATCCTGGTGTGCGGCACCGATTGTGCGCCGTCGATCAGCGTCACCGCACCGGCCCGCTTGGCCTGCGCCACGATCTCCTCGACCGGCGTTATGGTGCCGAGCGCATTCGAAACATGGGCCACCGCAACGAGTTTGGTCTTATCGGAGAGCAGCCTGGTGTACTCGTCCATGCGCAGCTGTCCCGTATCGTCCACCGGGATCACCTTCAACAGCGCACCGGTCTCGGCGGCGAGCAGCTGCCACGGCACGATATTCGCGTGATGTTCCAGGTGCGAGATGAGGATCTCGTCGCCCTCGCGAATATGCTTGCGGCCCCAGGTTTGTGCGACGAAGTTGATGCCCTCGGTCGCGCCGCGCACGAAGACGATCTCCTCGGCCGACGCCGCGCCGAGGAAGCGGGCGATGATGGCGCGGGCGTTCTCGTACGCGTCGGTGGACCGTGCCGCCAGCTCGTGCGCGGCCCGGTGGATATTCGAATTCTCGTGCCGGTAGAAGTAACTCAGCCGGTCGATCACCGCCTGCGGCTTCTGCGTTGTCGCGGCATTGTCGAACCAGGCCAGCGGATATCCGTTGATCCGCTCCTGCAGGATCGGGAAATCCCGGCGCACCGTGTGCACATCGAAGATCGGATGCCGATCGGTCCAGGCCACCCGGCGGCGCTCGGAAGCGCCGTCGAGGAAATAGAAATCCGGTGCCGAATTCGCCGGCGCCGCAGCACGATACGGATTCGGCTCGGTGAGGAAGTAGAATCCGGCGGACTGGGCGTGGCGCGGCGCGGAGGCGATCGCCGGGATCGGCAGGGCGGGCATGGCAGTGTCGAACCCGGTGGGCGTCGGCACACGCGGCGCGTACTCCGGAACCTCTTGCGGCACAACGCCGAACGGGTCGGCACCGGCGATGCCCTCGGGCACCTCGGGTTCGATCGCGCTGCCCGCGAGACCGGGCGTCGGCGGCCGGGAATCGAAGCCGGGCTGCGCCGGTTGTCCGGGCGGAGCCGAAAGGTGTTGCGGCACAAGGCCGAACCGGTCCGCGCCCGGCACCGCCTCGGTGCCGAACTGCTGCGGCGCAGCGCCGGGCAACCCCGAAAAGAACTCCCCGGCAAGCCGGTTCAGCGTCGCCTCGTCGGGCAGCCAGCTCGGCACCGCACCATCGAGACCCGGCAGCGCGACATCACCTGCCTGGAGCACAACACCATCGACGCCGGGAACGGCGCCGTCCACACCGGGGACGGCGCCGTCCGGCTCACTTCCGGTACTGCGGTGCGTAGTCATGGAACTTGCCGACCTCCGCGCCGTCCAGCAGCGCCGTCGCATCGGGGGTGAGGATGGCCAGCGAGCAGTACAGCGAGACCAGGTAGGACGCGATCGCGCTGCGATCGATGCCCATGAACTTCACCGAAAGCCCCGGACTCTGCTCACCCGCCAGCCCCTGCTGGTACAGACCGACGACGCCCTGGCGCGCCTCACCGGTCCGGATCAACAGGAATTTCGTCTTACCCTTCTCCAACGGCACCTTGTCCGACGGGACGATCGGAATGCCGCGCCAGGTCAGGAACTGCGAGCCGAACATGCTGACCGTCGGCGGCGGCACCCCGCGCCGGGTGCATTCCCGGCCGAATGCGGCGATGCCCTGCGGGTGGGTCAGGAAGAAGCCGGGCTCCTTCCAGCATTTGGCGATGAGATTGTCCAGGTCGTCCGGTGTCGGCGGACCCGCGATGGTCGAAATCCGCTGGTCTTTCGCGGTTTTGGCGATCAGCCCGTACTCCGGGCTGTTGATCAGCTCGCCTTCCTGATGCTCCTTGATCGCCTCGATCGTCAACCGCAACTGCTGGGCAATCTGATCGTGCGGGCTGGAATAGAGGTCTGAAACACGGGTGTGCACATCGAGGATGGTGTGCACCGCCTTGAGCCGGTATTCGTCCGGCTGCTTTTCGTAGTCGACAAATGTATCCGGCAGCGGCGACTCGTCGAAGTTGTCGCATTGGATATCGACCGATTCCGGGTGCACCACCTTGTTCACCCGATAGATGCCCGCCTCCACCGGCACCCAGTTCAGCAGATGCACCAGCCAGCGCGGGGTGATCGTGCCCATCTGCGGCACGGTCTTGGTGGTATTGGCGAGCCGCCGGGCGGCCTCGTCACCAAGCGCCATCGGTTGTCGTACAGCGCGCGTCATCGACACTCCTTGCTCTCTTCAGAGAACACCACTGCGGGTCCGGCACAAGCGAATTCGTGAAGCCTGGAAATCCGTCGCGGGCGTCGCACGGCCGAGCCGCGTACGGCTCGACAAGCGCCCGATGATGTTCGGAACGTATCACAAATTCCCGAATTCAGGGCATTAAGCAACTATGTGGCTATTCGCGTCCGCCGACCGTGTCGCATCGGACCCGTGCCGATCGCGCACGAGCCGCCCGGCCGACGATCCGCGACTGTGCAGCAACCGTTTTCCCGCCGCCGAGCCGGGTGTTTCGGCCTGAGCCGAAACAGGGTGCCAGCGCCGCCCACCGCTCCTTACGCTGCTGTTCGGGAGCGAAAACAGGAGTTGACAGATGATCAAGGATGTGGCGGTGCCACAGTGCGACGGGGTCGTGCGGGCGATGGAGGATACGGCCGACGGGGTGTCGGCGGCGTTGCTGCGAATGGTGCAGGGTGCGCGCTCCGGTCGGCCCCGGACGTACAAGCGACCGGCGTGCGAACCCGTCGCAGTGCCGAAAACGGTGGCGGAGTTGGTGACCCAGCTGGATCCGATGGTCGCTGCGCAGTGGCGCGGGCCCCGGTGACCGCGGCCACCCTTCGGCCCACCCATCACCCCCAGCGGAATCGCTGTGCGATGCTTTTGGCAGAGCGCGGCACGACGGGGCGAGACAACATATGAAACGAATCCACCTCACCTCTCACGATCTGCTGCGGATCCGGATCGGCGCGCCACTGGGCGCGCTCGGCGAAACCATGCTGGCGGGCCGGGAGTTGCAGCGGCGCGATACGACGGTGTTCGCGGGCTGGCGCAGTCAGGTGCGGCGGGCCATTCCGGAGAACTTCGGCGTGCTCGCCGATATCGCCCCGCCCGAGGCGCATTTCGTCGATCTCATCACGCCGACCCGGGGCACCAGATCGATGAGCGCCGGTATCGAGGCGCTGCACCTCACCTCCCGCGACGAGCTCGGCCTCGAACTCGCGAGCACCGTCAAACATCGCGCGCGGGACGGATACCCGCCGCTGCCGTCGTGGACGGCGGGGCTGACGCAGCGGGACGCCACGGTGCGCCGGACCATCGCCACCGCCGTCCAGGACTTCCACGAGGTCGCGTTCGCGGGCCGCTGGGCACACGTCCAGTCCTACCTCGACGGAATGGCCGACCGGTGGGCGAGGACGATGGCCACCGAGGGTGTCGAGGCGCTGTTCGCCACGCTGCAACCGCATGTGCGCTGGCGGGAGCCGGTGCTCGAGGTGCTGCTGTCCACCAGTTGCCACGATGAATTCCTGCACGGACACGGACTGGTGCTCATACCGTCGCTGTTCACCTGGCCGCGGCCGCTCGTGCTGCACTCGGCGGTGGATCGGGACGCGCCGAAGATGCTGGTGATCCCGGCGCTGCGCGATATCGCCGACCTGGCCGCGGCATGGGGTCCGCGCCCGGCCAACGAGGCGCTGAACGCACTGCTCGGCCGGACCCGCGCCGCCGCGCTCCAGGTGATCGCCGACGGCTGCTCCACCAGCGAGCTGGCCCGCCAACTCGGCGTCTCCCCCGCCACCGCGAGCGAACACGCATCGATCCTGCGCGAGGCCGGGCTGATCGAGAGCACGCGGCAGCGCAACGCCATGCGGCACGAGCTCACCGGACTCGGCGCCGCGCTGCTCGATGGGGACCTCGATACCGGCCTGCGCACCGCATAGCCCTATAGTCCCTGGTAGACCCAAGACCCGTTCCCGTGCGAGACCTGTTCCCGATCGGAGGCCGGATCGATGAAGTTGCTCGTCACCGGATGCGCCGGAGCCATCGGTAATACCGTCGTCCGTCTGCTGTCGGATGCCGGGCACGAAGTCGTCGTCGCGGATGCCGCGGCCGATGATGCCGGGCAATTTCCGCCGGAGGTCAGGTCGGTGCCGGTACGACTGCACGACATCGCCCAATTCCTCACGAACACAGCAGGTTTCGATGCGGTGCTGCATTTCGCTGGCGAGTTCGCCGCGGATTCGTCGGCGACGCAGCCGGAATGGCAGTGGGACAGCGCGACCAGCGCCACCCTCGCCCTGCTCGACGCGATGAGCGAGGCAGGTATCGGCAAGCTCGTATTCTCCTGCACGACAACGGCTTACGATTCACCTGCGGATACAAAACTCCCCATCGAGCGAGCGATAACCAGTTACACCCGCTGCTGCGGCCTCGGGGCCGTCTCGCTGCGCTGCCTCGTCACATCGGACAATCCCGATGCGGACCATTCCCACGCACGCGCCCACCTGCGCGCCCTCGACTCCATCCACCCCGGCCGGCATCAGATATACAACCTCGATCACCGCGCGCCCGCCGACCTGTTGACCCTTGCGGGCCACCATCATTCACAAACCGGCGAGTAGCGGACCCATCCTGCCGCACCCGCCGAACCTTGCGCGGACCGGCACGGCACCCTAGGCTGGATAGCTTGTGCGTTGCCGAGCGGAGGGGTCGGATGGGTGCGGCGTTGGCCAGGGCGGATGGCATCGAGGTGTACCGGCGGCTGGTGGTTGCCGGATTCCGGCGGCAGGCGCGATATCGGATGGCGATGTTCGCCGGGCTGGCCACCAACTGTGTATTCGGATTCGTCCGCGCCGCGGTGATGATGGCGGCGGTGCAGACCGCCGGATCGTTCGGCGGGTACACCCAGGGAACGATGGGGGCGTATGTGTGGCTCTCACAGGGGCTACTGGGCGCACTGCAATTCATGGCTCCGGCAACGGATCTGATGGAGCGGATCCGCAACGGTGACGTCGCGATCGACTTCCTGCGCCCGGTCGATGTCCAATTCAGTTATATGGCAACCGATCTCGGTCGCGCCGCGGCGACCATCCTGCCGCGCGGGGTGCCCAGCGTACTGGTCGGCTCGCTGACGTTCGGGCTCGCGCTGCCGACAACCGTCGGGCCGTATCTGCTGGGTGCGGCGAGCATCGTGCTGGCGGTGATGATTTCGTTCCTGTCGCTGTTCCTGGTCGGCCTCGTCGGGTTCTGGGTGGTGGAGACCCGCGGCGTCCGGCTGCTGTACCAAACCGTCGGACCGTTTCTCGCGGGGCTCTTCGTGCCGGTGCACATGTTCCCGGCCTGGTTGCGGACCATCGCGCACGCCACCCCGTTCCCCTCGATGCTGCAGGCGCCGATCGACGTGTTCTCCGGACGCATCGTCGGCATGCCCGCACTGGAAATCGTTGGCACCCAGGTGTTCTGGTTGTTGGTGATGGGCACGCTCGGGCGCATCGCACTGGCGGCGGGCCGGCGCAAACTGGAGGTGCAGGGTGGCTGAACTGTCCGGCACTTGGTTCACCCCGTACGCTGCGGTGCTGCGCTCGCGCATGCGTTCCCAGCGGGCGTACCCGCTGTCCTTCCTCAGCGAGGTTTTCAGCGCATTCCTGATCGGGCTGGTCGAATTCGCCGAGGTCTGGGTGATCTTCCACAATGCGCGGGTGCTCGGCGGCCTCGACCTGGACGGCGCGCTGCTGCTGTTCGGCCTGAGCAATACCGCATTCGCCCTGTGCCAGGTGGTTTTCGGGCATCTGGACGGTCTGCCGACGCTGATCCGGATGGGCACGCTCGACGCGTTCCACCTGCGCCCGCAGCCGCTGCTGCTGCAGCTGATCACCAGCGATATCTCGCTGCGCCGCCTCGCCAGGGCCGCCGTCGCGATGGTCGTACTGGCACTCGGCCTGATCCGCAACGATATCGACTGGGGCGCAAGATCTTTCGCGCTTCTTGTGCTCACCCTCGTCGGGGGGATCGTTCTGTTCGGCGGCCTGTTTGTCTGCGCGGCCGGGCTGCAGTTCTATCTCATCGACGGCGCGGAACTCACCAACAGCTTCACCTACGGCGGATCATTCGCCGCCGCCCAACCCACCTCAATATTCCCGACACCGCTGAAATTGGTGTTCGGCCTGGCGATTCCGGTCGCCTTCACCGCGTACCTGCCCACCATCGCGCTGCTGCGCCTGCCCGGTCCCGCGCTGCTGCCGTCCTGGTTGGCCTGGTGCGTTCCGTTGGCCGCGGCCTGGGTGTGGTTGGTGGCCATGGGTTTGTGGCGGCGCGGCACTCGGCACTATCAGGGAGGGGGCGGCTAGCGTGGCCGAACCAATCGTCGATATCGAAGATCTCACAAAGGAATTCACCCTCTACCGCAAGGACTCGCGCCGCTGGCGCCGCCGCCGCGAAACCCTCACCGCAGTGGACCGAATGACCTTCCGCATCGAAAGGGGCTCCGCCGTCGGCTATATCGGCGCGAACGGCGCGGGCAAGTCGACAACCATCAAGATGCTCACCGGCATCCTGGTGCCCACCGCGGGCCGGGTGCGCACCTGCGGCCTCGAGCCGGTCGGGCGGCGTCGCGAGCTCGCCGGGCGGATCGGCGTCGTCTTCGGGCAGCGCTCCCAGTTGTGGTGGGATCTGCCGCTGCGCGAATCGTTTTCGATTCTGGCCGCCATCCACCGGCTCGATCCGGACCAGGCCCGCAAGCGCACACACGAACTCGTCGAACAATTGGAGATGGCCGAAACCCTCGACACGCCGGTGCGTCAGCTCTCGCTCGGCCAGCGCATGCGCGCCGAGGTGGCCGCCGCGCTGCTGCACTCCCCCGAACTGGTGATCCTGGACGAGCCGACCATCGGCCTAGATGTGCTGTCCAAACAGCGATTACGCGAATTCCTGCGGGCCGAGCGGACCGAACGCGGCACATCGCTGCTGCTCACCACCCACGATATGGGCGATATCGAACGGCTCTGCGAGCGCGTGCTCGTTGTCGATCACGGCCGGCTGGTCTACGACGGCACCCTCACCGGGCTGGCCGGAACGGTCGGCGCGCGCCGGGTGCTCGTGGTCGATCTCGCCGAGCCGACACCGGATCTCGACGATCTCCCCGATGCGCGGCTGCTGTCCAGCGAGGCGGGCGGGATGCGTCAGCGCCTGGCCTTCGATGCCGAAATCACCACCGCCGCACAGCTGCTCGCGGCCGTATCGGAGCGGGCCGAGGTGCGGGATCTGTCCATCGACGAGCCGGGTATCGAGGACGTGGTGCGCCGGATATACGAATCCGCCCGCCGGGGGTGAACCGGCGGGCGGACCGTTGCCGTGCGCTATTCGGTTGGGGCAGCGGCGTTTTCGGCTTCACGGCCGCCCATATCCAGCCGGAAGGGCGGATATGCGTCGGTCATCAGCGAGGAGTAGGCCCGCACCCGGTACCGCCACCGGTTCATGCCGAGCACGAAATCGTAGAGGCCCTGGGGGTAGCGCCTGGTGAACAGCAGTGCGATCACCGCGATCAGCAGCACGACGAAGATCAGCGGGACGCCCATGCCACGCCAGCCGTCCGAATCATCGTCGTAGCCGACGTTGATCATGAGACCGCTGAAGAAGACGCCGAGGATCAGGTAATGCGGAATGGCCAGCAGCCACCACTTCACCAGCACCAGCCCGCGATGCAACCGCTCCGGATAGTCGATGGCCAGATCGGCCGGATAATTCTCGCTGGCCGCCAGGCTGAACGGCGGATATTTGTCGGTGCCGAGCGCGCTACAGGAATAGAAGGTCACCCGCCACGACCAACGCATGACGCCGACATTGAAATCGAACAACCCACGGGGATATCTCCCGGTGAACAGGATCGCGAAGAACGCGATCACCGTGACCACGAAGTAGGCGATGTGCAGGAAGATCAGCACGATGTAGTGCGGAATCGCCAGAATCCATTTGACCAGCCATAACCACCGCGAAAGTGCGGGGTCGAGATCGCCACGGACGCGGACCGGGTAACCGGGGTTGTCGGGTTGCATGATCGACGCTCCTTCAGGTGCTTTCGAGTCGAGCGACAAACCGCTGGGAATTCCAAGATTCTCCCAAACCGGACACCGTTGATCGGCACGTTCCGGTACCGACACGCCAACAGTTCGACGGCTTGCGCCGGGTTTCCGGTGCGAACCGCTTATTTCGGTGCGGCGCCCTGGGACGAGTACAGGCTCACTTCCCCGTCCTCGCCGAGAAACGCATTGACCAGCATGGTGCGGTTGGCCGCGAGTTCCTCCCGGCTCGGCGCCGCGGTGGTGATCGAGACCTGCGGCAGCGCGGCCCAGTTCACCACGTAGCGTTCGGGCGGACCGTCGTCGTCGGAGAGGCGGGCGATCCGGAACACCGACACCGTTTTGCGGACCATGAGCGTGCGCACGACCTCCGCAATTCGCTCGGGGTCTTCCAGGGCGAACATGAATCCGAAACGCAGCTCCGGCGACGATACGTAGGCGGGCACGAATATCGAGGCTAGCCCATCGACGGTGTCGACGCATGCGGCTTGCCGCCTCGATTGCTGCCGGTGCGCTCCGCGATCAGGACGCCCTCACCAAGATGGCAGGTGTGTGACCGATCCGTAACGGAGGATAACGATTTACCGGCAGCTTAGGCGTTCGTACACCATACTATTGCGCCGATTCGGCGACCGCGCTTTCCTGAAAGAGTCCCGATTTTTCGGGCCGTCTTCCTCATCGCATCGTCGCGGATTTCCCGGTTACTTTGCCGTGTTGGTGGACTATGGGGGGACGCTTCGGACTCGGGGCTGCGCCGGAGCCGAGGGGTGCCCCTCCCCGAAATCCTCCTCGGCCCTGGCGCATCCAAGTATCGAATCGAGAGCCACAGTGCAGGGGTATGCACCATGCCAACCGAATACGCCGAAAGCCGTATCGGAGCCGGCGAGCTGCCGCCAGCGTCGGCGCTACTGCGCGCATTCCGGGAACCAGAAGATCCGAATCGCCGCAAGCATCGAGTGCTGGCAGCGGCCCGCGAACTGGTCGAATGCCATGAACGACGACAAAACGCGCTACTCGCCGCACACGATCCCGATGCGCCGAGCGGGCTGGTGGCCAAATGCAGTCAAGTGGTCGAGGATATCGACGGGCACCGAGCCGAATTGGTCGGTGCCATCGACAACTGGGTGGCGGCCAATGTGCCGCACCGCACCGGGGCCTCGCTGCACACCGAGACCCTCGGCGCGGTCATCGACCGTATGGCCGCGAAATGGATTGCGGCACAACAGGCTTTGGGGGTCACGCCGCACCGGCCGCAGACCGACGGGGAAGTCCATCTGCAGTGGTGCAGGCTCGCCGAACTGGCGGACGGCTACAAGGATCTGATCACCGACGTGACCGAGCACCGGCGCAGACTGCCGGTCTGGTGATCACCCTGGCCGGTGCTCATCCGGCCGTTCGGTCTCCGGATCGACCACCTCGGCGTCGAGGACCTCCGACGCCGGAGCAGCCGACTCGGCCCGAATATCGTTGGCGCCGTGGCCGTTTCCGTCAACAGGCGATTCGGCTCCGGCGTCCGGCGCCGAATCGTCTTCCGGCACAGCCACTTCGTGCGCCGCGGCGTCGCGCCGAGCCGCCGCGGCCGCCTCGTTCATCTCGATCGCGTCGGTGATCCACTCGCCGATCTCCCTGGTCACCTCGGCGACGGTACCCGTGATGATCGTGGCGATATTACCGATATGACGCGCCCCGGAGGCGGTCAATTCCTGAATCAAATCCTTACGACTTTCGAATTTCCCAATCACCATTCACACGCCCACTTCGGTCGCCTTCCGCTGACGCATCACGATAACATCGGGAGTTGAATCACTTCGCGTCAACCGGTCCGGCAATGCGAGCCGGAAGATCTTCGCCCACACCGATCCGATTTGCCGGTGCAGCGGTCCGGTGTTGTACGGCAGACCGTATTTTTCACACAATGCCCTGACCTCCGGCGCGATCTCCGGGTAACGATTCGAGGGCAGGTCCGGGAACAGATGGTGTTCGATCTGATGGGACAGATTGCCGGACAATATGTGAAACAGCCTGCTGCCGCTGATGTTCGCCGATCCGAGCATCTGCCGGACGTACCATTCGCCGCGCGTCTCCTCGGCGGTCTCGTCCTCGGTGAACGTCTGTACGCCGGAGGGGAAGTGGCCGCAGAAGATGATCGAGTACGCCCACACATTGCGCACCAGGTTCGCGGTGACATTGCCCGCCAGCGTCGTCACGAACAGCGGACCGCTCAGCAGCGGGAACACCACGTAGTCCTTGAGCACCTGCCTGCCCGCTTTGCGCCACTGACCCTTGACAAGTCGCTTGATATCGGACCACTTCCGCTTGCCCTGCAGGATGTTGTCGACCTCGAGGTCGTGCACCATCACGCCCCACTCGAACAGCAGCATCAGCAGGAACGCGTAGGCCGGGTTGCCCAGGTAGTAGGGATTCCACTTCTGCCCCGGGTCGATCCGCAGGATGCCGTAGCCGATGTCGCGGTCGCGGCCGTGGATATTGGTGTAGGTGTGGTGCATGTAGTTGTGCGAATGCTTCCACTGATCCGCCGGGCAGACCGTATCCCATTCGAACTCACGGGAATTCAGGCCGGGCTCACGCATCCAGTCGTACTGGCCGTGCATGACGTTGTGGCCGATCTCCATATTGTCCAGGATCTTGGACAGGCTCAGCGCGGCGACGCCGGCCAGCCAGAACGGCGGCAGGAACCCGAGATACAGCAGGCCGCGGCCCGCGATCTCGAATCCGCGCTGCGCCTTGATGATCGAGTAGATGTACTCGCGATCCCGCTCGCCCAGGTCGGCGACGATGCGGGCGCGCAGCTCGTCGAGCGCCTTGCCCAGTTCCTCGACGTCCTGCGGGCTGAGGACCAGCGGTCCGTCCTCGGTTACGGTCAGAATTGTCATCGGTTCATCCCCTTCGGTTTTCGGACTGATCTCAGATGGCGATGTCGACATCGCCGACCGGTGCGTTGATGCACAGCTGGACGGGTTGATCCGGATCGCTGTCGGTTTCGCCGGTGCGCAGGTTGCGGGTGCAACCGGAGCGCCGGACCGCGGTGCAGGAGAAGCAGATTCCCATCCGGCAGCCGAATTCCGGTGTCAGACCGGCGGATTCGGCCTGCTCGAGCAGGCTGGCTCCGCTGTTGGCCGCGGTGATGCCGCTGGCCGAGAAGCGCACCGTCCCGGTGGCCTCGGCGTCGTGCGCCGGTGCGAGCGCGACGGTGAATTCCTCGGTGTGCAGCCGATCGGCCAATTCCTCGGCCTCGTACACTCGGCGCACCGCCGCCATCAGCGCCGGCGGCCCGCACAGGTAGGTCTGCGCGTCGGCGAACCAGGGCGCGACCCGCGTCAGCTCGTCGTAGTCGAAATGCCCGCCGCCGCTGATCTCCGTACAACCCACCGGCGCGTCCGCCCGCTGCGGCTCCGGATGACGTCGCGGATAGCGCAACTCGATCCGGAAGTTGTCGTGCGCCTTGGCAATCGACTCCAGCTCGGCGCGATGCGGCACGTGCACCGGCGATTTCGCGTAGTGCAGGAAGGTCAGCTCGCCGCGATAGCCCTCGGCGGCCAGGGTGCGCAGCATCGAGAGCACCGGGGTGATACCGCTGCCGCCGCTGATCAGCAGCACCCGGCCCGGTCGCGGCTCGGGCAGCCGGAAGACGCCCGAGGCCGGGGCCAGGTCGACCACCATGCCCGGCGCGGCGTTCCGGTAGAGGTGATGCGAGACGAGCCCGCCGGGATGCGATTTGACAGTGAGCCGAATGTGCTTGTCGCCGAGCCCTTCCGGGTCGATCGGCGAATAGCAGCGGGTGTGCCGCACACCGTCGATCACCACGCCGATCTGGACGAACTGGCCTGCGGCGTGGCCGCGCCAGCGCCGGGTGGGCCGCAGCGTGAGCGTCACCGAGCCGGGGGGGGGGGGGGGGGCGCCGCCCCCCCCGCGCCACACTACGGCTCGCCTTCACTGCGCCCGCTCCGTTCCGGCGGCCGGAGTGTCGCGGCGGGCGCAGTCTTT